>JAFQGP010000070.1 GCA_017415485.1 Clostridia bacterium | reverse complement strand
TGTTCGCACATTCTAAAGTCAACATAAACGAAATCACTGTGTAATTTTGAAACTACACAGTGATTTTACGTTTTCATATATATTTAGTTTTTGGTGCACTACAGACCACTTTGCCAGCACCGCGACGCGCAAAGAACAATTTGCGCGTCACGAGATCCTTCGGCGGCAAGGCAGCCTGCGGGCGCCGCCTCAGGATGACATCGTTTCTTTTGAAGGGGGCTGCGCCCCCTTCACCCCTGCATTGCGAGTGTGAACGTAGTTTTTTGAATTTCCATATATTACCTATTAACAGAAATTATTTAGGTATACCCGAAAAATTTTCAATAGAAATAATTCCTATTATAAAAAACACCTAATAGAATTTTCCTTATTCATTCGTTCATTTCGTAAACTTTCTGTCAATTTTCCGCCTATTTGCCAATTCGGCTTGACATATGGCGTTATATATGTTATAATTATATGATTTAATAGGTAGAAAACATTGTTTTCATCCGTAAACCACAGAATTTTTTATTGAACGGAGAGATAAAATGTACAGAATCGTTGAAAAAAAGATTTTGAACCCCACCGTCGTTCAGCTCCAGATCGAGGCTCCTCTTGTTGCAAACAAGGCAAAGCCCGGTCAGTTCATCATCCTTCGCGTGGATGAGAGCGGCGAACGCATCCCCCTTACCGTTGCAGGCACCAATAAGGAAGCCGGCACCGTTAAGATCATTTTCCAGATCGTCGGTGGTACCACCGAAAAGCTCAGCCACAAGGAAGAGGGCGACTACATCCAGGACTTCGTAGGTCCTCTCGGCGTTGCTACCCACCTCGACGGACTCAAGAAGGTCTGCATCGTTGGCGGCGGCGTTGGTTGCGCTATCGCAATGCCCATCGCTGAGGCTCTTCACGCAAGAGGCGTTGAGGTCACCTCCATCATCGGCTTCAGAAACAAGGATCTTCTCATCCTTGAGGACGAGTTCAGAGCTTGCTCGAACACCCTTCGCGTTATGACCGACGACGGCTCCTACGGCGAGCACGGTAACGTTACCGTTCCGCTCAAGGAAATGCTCGAGGCAGGCGAGAAGTTTGATATGATCATCACCATCGGTCCTCTGATCATGATGAAGTTCGTAACTCTCACCGCAAAGCCCTTCGGCACTCCCGTAACCGTTTCGATGAACCCCATCATGATCGATGGCACAGGTATGTGCGGCGGCTGCCGTCTTACCCTCAACGTTGACGGTAAGAAGGTCACCAAGTTCGCTTGCGTTGACGGCCCCGACTTCAACGGCTACGAAGTAGACTTCGACGAGGCTATGTCCCGCGGAAGAATGTATTTCGATTTCGAGCGCCACGCTCACGAAGAGACCTGCAATCTCTTCAAAAAGGAGGTACAGTAAAATGGCAAAGGCAAATATGTCACTCACCCGTAACCCCATGCCCAACCAGGATCCCCTGGTAAGAGCACATAACTTCGAAGAAGTTGCTCTCGGCTATTCCGAAGAGACCGCTATCGACGAGGCAATGCGTTGTCTCAATTGCAAGCATATGCCCTGCGTTGACGGCTGCCCCGTTAAGATACATATTCCCGAATTCATCGCAAAGATCAAGGAAGGCGACTTCGAGGGCGCTTACCAGATCATTTCGAAGTCCTCCTCGCTTCCCGCAGTTTGCGGCCGTGTATGCCCCCAGGAGACCCAGTGTGAGTCCAAGTGCGTTCGCGGCATCAAGGGCGAGAGCGTAGGTATCGGACGTCTTGAGAGATTCGTTGCTGACTGGCACAACACCTTTGCAACCGCAGAGCCCGTTCGCCCCGAGTCCAACGGTCACAGAGTTGCTGTTGTAGGCTCCGGCCCCTCCGGTCTTACTTGTGCGGGCGACCTCGCAAAGAAGGGCTATGAGGTAACCGTATTTGAGGCACTCCACACCGCAGGCGGCGTTCTTGTTTACGGTATTCCCGAGTTCCGTCTTCCCAAGGCTATCGTTGCAAAGGAAGTAGATACCCTCAAGAAGCTCGGCGTTAAGGTTGAGACCAACGTTGTTATCGGTAAGACCCTTACCGTTGACGAGCTCTTCGGTATGGGCTTTGAGGCTGTATTCATCGGCTCCGGCGCAGGTCTTCCCAACTTCATGGGCATTCCCGGCGAGTCCTACAAGGGCGTATATTCCGCAAACGAGTTCCTCACCAGATCCAACCTGATGAAGGCATATCTCGACAACCCCGAAACTCCCATTATGAAGGGCGGCAAGGTTGCAGTTGTCGGCGGCGGTAACGTTGCTATGGACGCTGCAAGAACCGCACTCCGTCTGGGCGCTGAAAAGGTTTACATTGTATACCGTCGTTCGATGGAAGAGCTTCCCGCACGTAAGGAAGAGGTCGAGCACGCTGAGGAAGAGGGAATCGAATTCCGTCTCCTTTGCAACCCCACCGAGATCCTCGGCTACAACAACCCCGAAGATCCTCGCGATCCCAAGAACGGTTTCGTTACCGGCATGAAGTGTGTCAAGATGGAGCTTGGCGAGCCCGACGCAAAGGGACGCCGCCGCCCCGTTGTTATCCCGGACAGCGAGTTCGAGATCGAAGTTGACACCGTAGTTATCTCCATCGGTACCTCCCCCAACCCGCTGATCAAGTCCACCACCGAGGGTCTTGAGGTCAACGCACACGGCGGCATCATCGTCAACGAGGACGGACTTTCCTCCCGCAACGCGGTTTACGCAGGCGGCGACGTTGTAACCGGTGCTGCAACCGTTATCTCCGCAATGGGCGCAGGTAAGACAGCTGCAAAGGCAATCGACGAGTATCTTTCCAAGTAATACTTAAGGCAACACCGCGCAAATTCGTGACGGCACACTTGCTTGCATAAATTCCGTCAAGCTGTACAAAATCCCTTGTCAATAGGTTATCTATTGCCTGCGGAATTTTGTACACCCTGACGAAATTTCTGACGGCGCAATTGCACCATCAGAATTGTGCGGTATTGCCTTTGATTCTTCCGTGGCTGTTTATATTCAGTCACGGAAGAATGCATATAGGGCATTTTAACCCGAAAAATTTTGCGCAGAAACTTTGCGCCTATATAAAGGAGAACAAAATGAACAGTTCTTTCGATTTCACCGTGGTGGATCAGATCCTGGCCGCCAACAACAATAGCCCACAGGCTATTATCGCTATCCTGCAGGACATTCAGGAGCACTACCGTTATCTCCCCAAGGAGATCGTCCCCCACCTTTCCGCAAAGCTCGGAATGAGCGAGGCGAAGATCTACAGCATTGCGACCTTCTATGAGAACTTTTCCTTCGAGCCGAAGGGCAAGTACGTCATCAAGGTCTGCGACGGCACCGCGTGCCACGTTCGTCACTCCACACCCGTTCTTGAGGCTCTTTGGAACGAGCTTGGACTTTCCAAGGAAAAGCACACCACAGATGACCTTATGTTCACCGTTGAAACTGTTTCCTGCCTCGGCGCTTGCGGTCTTGCACCGACTATGATGGTCAACGAGCAGGTATACGCAGCCATGACCCCCGAAAAGGTTCTGGCAGTACTTGAAGAATTGAGAGGTAGAGGCTGATGATCAAAACACAGAATGAGCTTGCTCTCAATCGCACCGCGGCTCTTGATGCCATTGCTTCATATGATTGCCGCATCCTCGTATGCTCGGGCACGGGCTGTATCGCTACCGGCTCGAACAAGATATACGAGATATTTGCAGAGCTCGTAAAAGAGACCCCCGGCGTTACGCTTGAGTTTGCTCCCCACGATGCAAAAGAGCACGAGGAGCTTGTCGGCGTAAAGAAGACAGGCTGCCAGGGCTGCTGTGAGCTTGGCCCGCTCGTCCGCATTCAGAAGGGCGAACGTGTCATTCAGTACGTAAAGGTCCAGCAGAGCGACTGCAAAGCTATCTTTGAAAGATCCGTTCTCGGTGACGAGGTCATCGAAGAACTCCTTTATCATAAAGCGGGGGAGGCATTCCGCAGCCCTTCCGATATTCCCTTTATCGCAAAGCAGACCCGCATGGTTCTTGAAAATTGCGGACGCTTTGACAGCGAATCGCTCGACGAATATCTTGCCTCGGGAGGCTTCAAGGCACTTGAGAAGGCTATGTTCGAAATGAGCCGCGAGGAAGTTATCGAGGAGATCGATAAATCTGGTCTCCGCGGACGCGGAGGAGGCGGATTCCCCGCAGGCAGAAAGTGGAAGCAGGTAGCTTCGCAGAAGGAGAAGGTCCGTTACGTTGTTTGTAACGGCGACGAGGGCGACCCCGGCGCATTTATGGACGGTTCTGTAATGGAGGGCGACCCCTACAAGCTTATCGAGGGTATGATGATCGCGGCTTATGCCGTAAGCGCGGAAAACGGTTATATCTACGTGCGCGCCGAGTACCCGATGAGCGTCAGCCGTCTTAAGCTCGCCATCAAGACTCTCGAGGAGAGAGGTCTGCTCGGTGACAATATTATGGGCACCGATTTCAGCTTCCATATGCACATCAACCGCGGCGCGGGTGCGTTCGTATGCGGCGAGGGCTCGGCTCTGACCGCATCCATCGAGGGTAACCGCGGATTCCCGAGAGTTAAGCCCCCCAGAACCGTTGAGCACGGCCTTTTCGACAAGCCCACCGTTCTCAACAACGTAGAAACATATGCAAACGTGCCGAAGATCATCGAGATGGGCTCGGATTGGTTCCGCGCTATCGGCACAGACAACAGCTCGGGTTGTAAGACCTTCTCGCTCACCGGTGCGATCGAGAATACCGGCCTTATCGAGGTTCCCATGGGAACCACCCTCCGCGAGGTCATCTTTGACATCGGCGGCGGTATGAAGAACGGCGCAGAATTCAAGGCAGTTCAGATCGGCGGCCCTTCGGGTGCTTGCCTTACCAAGGAACACCTTGATATGCCTCTCGATTTCGACACCCTCAAGAAGGTCGGCGCAATGGTCGGCTCGGGCGGTCTCGTTGTTATGGACGAGAGCACCTGTATGGTCGAGGTTGCACGCTTCTTTATGAATTTCACTCAGAACGAGTCCTGCGGTAAGTGCGTTCCCTGCCGTGAGGGTACCAAGCGTATGCTTGAGATCCTTGAGAGGATCGTTGCAGGCGAGGGCCGCGACGGCGACATCGAGCTCCTTCTCGAGCTCGCGGAGACCATTTCCGCAACCGCTCTTTGCGGTCTCGGCAAGTCGGCTCCCAATCCCGTTGTAAGTACCATCAAGAACTTCCGCGAGGAATATGAGGCGCACATCTACGAGAAGAGATGTCCCGCAGGCGCTTGCCAGAAGCTCAAGAGGATCTATATCGACCCCGAGCTTTGCAAGGGATGCTCCAAGTGCGCAAGACAGTGTCCCGTTGAGGCTATCAGCGGCAAGGTCAAGGAACCCTTCTCGATCGATCTTGAGAAGTGCATCCGCTGCGGAAGCTGTATCTCGACTTGCCCGTTTGGGGCTATTAAGGAGGGCTAAATCATGAGCGAAAAACAGTATATGACAATAGACGGTATTCCGGTTGAAATAAACGGTGAGAAGAACATTCTTGAGCTTTGCCAGAAGATCGGCATCAAGATGCCCACATTCTGCTACCACTCCGATCTTTCGATCTACGGCGCGTGCCGTATGTGTATGGTCGAGAACAAGTGGGGCGGCATCGAGGCAGCTTGCTCGACTCCTCCCCGCGCGGGAATGGAGATCAAGACAAACACCGAGCGTCTTCGCCGTTACCGCAAGAACATCCTCGAGCTTCTTCTTGCAAACCATTGCCGCGATTGCACGGTTTGCGAGAACAACCAGAACTGTAAGCTCCAGGAGCTTGCAATGCGCTTCAACATTGAGGGCGTTCGCTTCCCCAACCGCGCAAAGTCCACAAAGAACGACGATACCTCGTCTGTTTGCATCGTCCGCGACGCGGGCAAGTGCATCCTCTGCGGCGACTGCGTAAGAGTTTGTAACGAGATCCAGAACGTCGGCGCGATCGATTTCGCACACCGCGGCTCGAAGATGGTCATCTCCACCGCCTTCGGCAAGCCCCTCGCAGAATCCCCCTGCGTCGGATGCGGTCAGTGTGCGGCAGTTTGCCCCACGGGTGCTATCGTAGTCAAGAATAACATCCAGTGCGTTTGGGACGCTATCTCCGACCCGAACGTAAGAACAAGCGTGCAGATCGCGCCCGCAGTCCGTGTTGCGATCGGCAAGGAGCTCAAGTGCCGTGAAGGTGAGAACGTAATGGGCAAGATCGTTGCCGCGCTCCGCCGTATGGGCTTTGACGAGATCTATGACACCACTCTCTCCGCCGACCTCACGGTCATGGAGGAGACCGCGGAGTTCATCGACCGCCTCGAAAACGGCGGCAAGCTCCCGCTCATCACCTCCTGCTGTCCCGGTTGGATCCAGTATGCCGAGAAGAAGCATCCCGAATTCCTCGAGAACATCTCCACCTGCCGTTCTCCTATGCAGATGATGGGATCTCTTGTCAAGGATCAGAACATGGATGCCGAGCAGAAGATGTTCCACGTTGCAATTATGCCCTGTACCGCAAAGAAGTTCGAGGCTTCGCGCCCCGAGTTCACCAAGAACGGCGAGCCCGACGTTGATGCGGTCATCACCACCCAGGAGCTCATCCGTATGATCAAGGAGTCGGGTCTTGTATTCGACGAGCTCGAGCCCGAGGCAGTTGATATGCCCTTCGGCACCGTTTCTGGTGCGGGCGTTATCTTCGGCGTTACCGGAGGCGTAACCGAGGCAGTTCTTCGCCGCGTTTCCGAAAACAAGTCGCGCGCGGGTCTCCTCGAGGCGGCAAACGCAGGTCAGCGCGGTATGGAAGGCATCAAGGAATTCTACCTGCCCTACGGTGACCGTCAGCTCCACATCGCAGTTGTAAGCGGACTTGGCAACGCCGAGAGAGTTCTTCTCCGCGCATCCGCAGGCGAGCATTTCGATTTCATCGAGATCATGGCTTGTCCCGGCGGCTGTGTAAACGGCGGCGGTCAGCCCTACTTCAGCAACGCCAAGGAAGCAAGAAGCAAGGGACTTTATGAAGCAGACAGAATGCTCAGCATTCGTCGATCGCAGGAAAATCCCATTGTAAACTCTGTTTACAAGAAGATCATCAAGGACCGCGCTCACGAGCTTCTCCACGTTCACTATACCGCAAAACACGAAGACTAATTCATAATGAATGCGGTAGCTTTGCTGCCGCATTCAAAATATAAGGTGTAAAAATGCGTAAATTTGATACAAAAGTTCAACATCTGAAATATAAGGTACTCCGCGAGGTGGCTCGCCTTGCCTGGAACGACACGCTTCTTGAGAACTGCATCGACATTCCCAAGACCATCGTTCCCGGAAACGAGCCGACGATGCGTTGCTGTGTATACAAGGAGCGCGCGATCCTCGGCGAGCGTGTCAAGCTTGCCATCGGCGGCGACAGACAGAATCCCAACGTTATCGAGGTCATCGAGATCGCTTGCGATGAGTGTCCCGTCAGCGGATATGAGGTCACAAACGCCTGCCGAGGCTGTCTTGCCCACCGTTGCGAGGACGTTTGTAAGAAGGGCGCGCTGTCCTTCGACGAAAACCACGTCGCGCACATCGACAAATCAAAGTGCGTCGAGTGCGGCGCCTGCGCGAAGGTCTGCCCCTACACCGCTATCGTAAAGCGTACCCGTCCCTGCCAGAATGCCTGCAAGGTCAAGGCAATTTCGATGAACGAGCAGAAGGCGGCTCTTATCGACAACAACAAGTGCATCCGTTGCGGCGCCTGCGTTTATCAGTGCCCCTTCGGTGCGATCTCGGATAAGTCCTTCATCGTTGACGTCATCGAGATCATCAAAAAGAGCAAGCGCGAGGGCTCGGGCAAGGTCTATGCCATGGTTGCCCCCTCGATCGCAAGTCAGTTCACCTATGCGAAGAACGGTCAGGTCATCACGGGTTTGCGCAAGCTCGGATTTGACAAGGTCATCGAAGCCGCCCTCGGCGCCGATCTTGTCGCGCTTGCCGAGTCGCGCGAGCTTGCGGAAAAAGGATTCCTCACAAGCTCCTGCTGCCCCGCTTTCGTGACCTACATAAACTCCGCTTTCCCGAATCTGAAGGAGTTCATCTCGCATAATCCCTCGCCGATGGCACTTCTCGCGAAGGTCATCAAGGAGCGCGATGCGGATGCAAAGGTCATCTTCGTCGGCCCCTGCACGGCAAAGAAGGGCGAGGCTCAGCGCGAGGACGTCAAGCCCTACGTTGACTCAGTCATCACCTTCGAGGAGCTTCAGGCTCTCTTCGACAGCCGCGACATCGACATCACTCTGCTCGAGGAATCGGGACTCGACGACGCATCCTATTACGGACGCATCTTCGCCCGCTCTGGCGGTCTTTCCGAGGCTGTTGCGGCTGCAATGGCGGAGCAGAATATCGAATTCGATCTCAAGCCCGTCATCTGCGACGGAATCGAGGCTTGCCGCGTGGCACTTCTCAAGAAGAACAAGAATCTCCTTGAAGGCAATTTCATCGAGGGAATGGCGTGCATCGGCGGCTGCATCGGCGGCGCCGGTTGCCTGACCCACGGCGAGAAGAACAAGACCGAGGTCGATAAATACGGCAAGGAAGCGGCGGACAGGAAGATTTCCGATGCGGAAATCAAGTGAACAGTGGTTAGTGGACAGTGGACAGAAAGATGCGGGTTACTGCTATAATTTTGTTCAATACATAGAGTTTTTGTACTGTACAATAACATAATAAGAAAGAACTCTCGGATATTTTGAAGTAATTCAATATATCCGAGAGTTTTGATTATTTTAATTATAAACCAAATAATGAATAGAAAAGATAAACAAAATTATCATTCGCATCTTTCTGTCCACTGTCCACTAACCACTGTTCACTTCTTAACGCCGACAATCCTGCCAACGTAAAGGTCGCTCGCATCATCGACAGGACGATATACGACATTCGCAATCACCTCTTCGGGGCGCTGATTGATCCATTCGATTTCGTAGAACGTGATTCGCTCTCCGTTTTCATCGTATTTTTCAATTCCGTCGGTTTCCCAAGCGGTTATGTAGCCGTTGTGGCGGTAGTATTGGTGCGTAAAGGGCTGATGGTGGCGGCGTTTGCAGTGACCGATGTTGCCCGCGTAGGTCACGGGAAGGATCTCTTCCGCACCGCTTTCGTATGTGATGACGTAGTTGCCGATCACCTCAAGCGGCTTCCAGGGTACTCTATGCCGCTCGCGGAGGGCTGTGTGCTCGATCAGCAGGCTGTCGAATCTGCCGTTTACTTTATAAGTATCTCGAAGGGCACCGCCATCGTAAAGAATCGTTTCGTTATGGGGTGCGAGCGATGGGTAGCGCACCTGCTTCAAATGCTCGCGCAGTTGCGGTAGGATTCCCGAAATGATCTTATCGTAGGCATAGCGCGCGTAGCGGGTGTAGGAATCCGACCACATCATTTGCGCGGAATACAGGAAATCATAAAGCTTTCCTTCTCGCGCGAGTGTTTCCTCGTCGGTCTGCACCCAGGAAGAAACCTGCGCCCCGCGCATCCCCGCTTTGCGGATGCGCGATTCATATCGCGGATAGTGGCTGGAGTACATATTGCCCATTATGACCTCAAAACCCTCGCGAAGCAGATTGTCCTCGATGTCCTTGTCAACGTGGAAATACCAGATAAAGTCGAGCATCACGATATCCTTCGGGATTCGGCTGATCGCGGACGGAGTCTTGTATTTTGTGACGGGCTGGAGCATATCCGACCAAATCATCATACTAAGTCCGCGCTCTGCAAGGTAGTCGTGCAGGCGACAGAGATCTTCTGCAAGAATATCTGCGGGATCGCGCTTGCTGCAAACGGGGCAAACGCCTATCTGATAGATCTCGTCGTGACCCATATGAACGTACTTTTTCGGCTTAAAAACTTCGATGACCTCGTCCATCAGGTCGAAAAGGATCTCGTATGACTTCGGATTCGAGGGGCAGAAGCAATGCGCGTAAAAATCCTTGGGCGGGATGTCTGCAAAGCGCTCGTCAACGGCTTCAAAAACGGGAGCATCGACGGGTCGCTCGGCAATGTCGGGGTGTGCCAAAGTCATAAATTGTACGTGGCCAAGGCTCTGTATTTCGGGGATGATCTCAATGCCGAAGCTGCGGGCGTAATCGATCAGGTCGCGGATGTCCTCGTGCTCGACGATCTGCTTTCCGCCCACACTACCGTGAGGGAAGGGAGGCCATTCGCCGGCATCCGCGCGGCGGTTTGCTTCAAGGAAAGCCTCATTGATCTCGGGGTGGGAGTGATAGCGCATCGCTCCCGCAAGCTCCATAATGATGTGATTGTAGCCCATGGGCGAGAGCAGATATTTGATCAGCCGCTTGGTGTAATCCATACGGTCGGGCGCGGGAACAAAGAGGTGCACGCCGCGAAATTCGCAAAAAGGCGCATCCTCAATGCGGCAATTCGGGATGGAGGAGGCGTCGATCAACTTGATAAGCGTTTCTGCACCCTGAACAAAGCCGCGCAAGTCTGAAGCTTCAATGGTGATGCGCTCGGCGTCAGCAGTCAGCGTATAGCCGTTTGCGGCAATATCGGCGCGGTGGATGAAGGCAATCTTACCATCATCCGCGCGGCTGACGGTGAGCGCGACGGTTTCGTAAAGCTTTTCTTCAAGAATCGCGATGGCATTTTCTGCCTCGGCGCAATCTGCGCTGACGGTATTGTAATCTGCGATCGGAAGGCGTTCCGCGCTTGTCAGATCGAATTTCGCGGGAGTGGGATAGAGCCGTTCACCCGAAAAATCCGCACCGTAAAGCTCAATGCCCTCAAGGATCACGTCCGAAAGCTCGGCGTTGATACTCAAAATTACACTCTCGTATTCTCCCTCGGCGTGAAGCGCGATCTCCTTTTGCGAGATGGCTTTTCCCGTTTCGCTGTGGTAAGAGTCGACCAATCGTTCCTTATCCGCCGTGAAAAGCGAAACGCAAACGGGCTCGGATTTTGCCCCAAAGTGCAAAACGATGCTGTCGAGCCACAGACCTTCGGGAATGCGGATTTGCAGTTCAAGTCCCGAGGGAGCAAGTTCGCTCCATGCTATCACCAAACGCTCCCCACGAAAGGGATCGCCCGATTCTTTGAATTTCGGAGCTTTTCCGTTGTCCGATCTTACTGCCTGCCACTCGATGGCGGCAATTTTGTCATTTAATTTTCCTATAAACATAATGTTTTACCATCCTTACCAAGGAATATAATCGGGATTTCGCGCGAGTATTTCAGTCTGGCATTTATTGTTAATATTATACCATATAAAATATGCATTTTCAATAGATTTTTTATCTTCGGGCATTTACAATCGTTCTAAAAAATGGTATAATAAACTCGAATAAATATTTGGAGGTTACCTATGGCAACCAAGGTTTTTGAAAGAAGAAGAAAAGAGGACATGCCCGTCCTTGCTATTTGCTATGATTTTGATAAAACACTCTCGCCCGATGATATGCAGGCGCAGGGATATATTCAGTCGGTGGGCTACGACGTCGGCGAGTTCTGGAAGGAAGTGAACGTGCTTGCCGAGCAGAACGAGATGGATCAGAACCTCGCTTATATGCTCAAAATGGTGCGCGAGGCGGAGGGAAATATCGTTTTCAGCCGCAAGACTCTTGCCGATTACGGCTCGAGGGTGACTCTGTTCCCCGGAGTCGAGGATTGGTTCTCGCGCATTCGCGAGTACGGCGCGGGGAAGGGTGTTAAGGTCGAGCATTATATAATCTCCTCGGGACTCAAGGAGATGATCGAGGGCACGCGCGTTGCGGGCGAGTTCGAGAGGATATATGCCTCATCCTTCTATTACAACGAGCGCGGACTTGCCGTCTGGCCCGCGCAGGTCATCAATTACACCAACAAAACACAGTTCCTTTTCAGGATCGAAAAGGGCGTGCTTGACGTCAACGATTCCGCAGTCAATGATTCCTTCGCGCCCGAGGAGCTTCGCGTTCCCTTCAGAAATATGGTCTACATCGGCGACAGCGACACCGACGTGCCCTGCATGAAGCTTGTCAACTCGAATGGCGGACATTCGATCGGCGTTTATCATACCGAAACGAAGGACAAGACCAAGGTACACAAGATGATGCGCGACAAACGCATCAAGTATTTCGCGCCCGCGGACTACAGAGAGGGCGAGGAGCTTGACGTGCTCGTCAAGGCGATCATCGACCGCACCGCGACAAACGAGGTGCTCGAGTCGCAGCATTACTCCTGCAAGAGTGCAACCGCCGCCGCTGAGAGCAATATCGGCGCGGATGAGCAGAGAAGAAGCGACCTCATAATGGCACTCGAGGACAGCCACAGCTTCGCGCAGACGCATAAGATCATCGCAGAGCTCGACGAGGTCAAGGAGTGGACGCTCGACGAGAAGGAAGCACTCTTCACAGCCGCCCTCGGAAACAGCCAGGTACATTACATCCTCGGCGACGGGGACGTGAAGGCTTTTTTTGCCTCGCTTCTTTGCGATGCGAAAATATCCGATGCCGCGCTTGAGATCAAGGCGGAGATCGAAAAGGAATGAACATGAGTAAGGAAATAGAGTTGATCCGCGAAATACTTCGCGAGGCGAAGCACGTTGTCTTTTTTGGTGGCGCGGGAGTTTCGACCGAAAGCGGGATCCCCGATTTTCGCGGTAGCGGAGGGCTTTATACATCCGAGGGCGAGGGCAACGAATACTATCTCAGCCGCCGCTGTCTGACGATCAATCCACTCGCGTTCTACAATTTTTATAACAAAAATATGGTATACCCCGATGCAAAGCCGAATCGCGCGCATTATGCTTTGGCGAAGCTCGAAGAGAAGGGGATCCTCAAGTCCGTCATAACGCAAAATATCGACGGGCTGCATCAATCCGCGGGCAGCGGGCGTGTCATCGAGCTGCACGGCACTGTCAGCAGGAGCTATTGTATGCGTTGCGGCAAGGTTTGTGAGCCGAATGTGCTTGGGAAAGATGAAATCGTGCCGAAATGTCCCGCGTGCGGAGGCATAGTCCGCCCCGACGTCACTCTTTACGGAGAAGCGCTCGACGGTTTCACTTTCAGGGATGCCGAGAATGAGATCGCGGCTGCCGATGTGCTCATTGTCGGCGGTTCATCGCTGACGGTTTATCCCGCCGCGTCACTCGTCGGAAATTTTGAGGGTAAGCACCTCATAATCATCAATTATTCGCCGACTGACTATGACCGATCTGCGGAATTCGTTATCAGAGAATCCGTCGGCGAGGTTCTTTCCGCGCTGGCGGAAGGTATATAAACATTTGGAGTACGACATGAAAAACGACAAAAAACTGATTCTCATAGCCGATGATGAAAAGGAGATCCGCGATGTGGTCGGGCTTCTTCTTCGCGGCGAAGGCTACGAGGTTATGGCGGCGGAGGACGGCGAAGGGGTGCTCGCTCTGGCTTCACCCGAGGTCGATCTTTATCTCCTCGACGTAAATATGCCGCGGCTTTCGGGCATTATGGCGGCGGCGGAGCTCCGCAAGAAATATGATGCGCCGATAGTCTTCCTCACCGCTTTTTCGGGCGAGTCCGACAAGGTTATGGCATTTTCCGCGGGAGCGGACGATTATATAGTCAAGCCCTTCTCGAATATCGAGCTTCTTATGCGAGTCCGAGCGATCCTTCGCAGAAGTGTGAATAGTACACCGCCCGAAAAAGAACCCGAGTTGAACAGACTTGCGATAGGCGACCTTTTCCTTGATCTTGACACGCAATCCATAGTTAAAAACGGCGAGACGGTCGCGCTGACATATACCGAATTCAAGATCCTCGAGCTGCTTGCTTCGCACAGAAAGAAGATATACTCGCTCGACAATATCTATGAGAGTATATGGAACGAGAACGCGGTGGGTAATGACGCGATAATGGTTCATATCAAGAACATCCGCAAGAAGCTCGGCGACGATTCGCGCAATCCCGCATATATAAAAACCGCGTGGGGAAGGGGATATTACATTGACTGATTCGAGAAAGAGCAAGCTGTCTTTTGAAATACTCGGCGATCTTGCGGTATCCCTTGCGGCGGCGGTATGCCTTTTTTGCCTGCTTGTATTTCTTGCATTGCATATAGCCGATAGCTTTGTTTACTCGCAGAATATCGAAATGACGGATATCGATCTCGACTATATGACAAGCCGGATATTCAGCCTTGGGGCGATAATATCGGTTCTGGTCTTCGTTATGCTCTTTTTGTTCCTGCTCGGCCAGCGGCTTTCATATATTCCGAAGATCGCAAAGGGCATCGAGGCGCTTCACTCGGGCGAGGAGCACACAGTCCCCGTCGAGGGCAATGACGAGCTTGGCGATCTTGCGCGCTCGATCAATTATCTTTCCGAAACGCAAAAGCGTGTTCGCGCCGAGGAGGCGGCTTTGCAAAGCGAAAAAGAAGAGCTCATCCGCTCGCTTTCACACGATATCAGAACTCCGCTGACATCCATTATGTCCTATTCGGAGCTTTTGACGTCGGGTGATCTCCCCGAGGCAGAGCGCCGAAACTATCTTGAATTGATCCGCAAAAAGAGCTTGCAGATCAAGGAGCTGACCGATATTCTTCTTGACGGCGGCGCAAGAAAGCTTGAGCGCTTCGATGATGCCCGTTTGCTGTTTTGTCAGCTTGTCGATGAATTTGAATCCTCACTTGAGGATGATTTCAGCATCGAGGCAAAGGTTACGCTTTCGCCGTTTGCCGGCAATTTCGACGTCCGCGAGCTGCAAAGAGTTTTTGACAATCTTTCTTCCAATATAAGAAAATACGCCGACAGGCAAAGCTCTGTTGCGATCTCACTTTCCCTTGCGGAGGGCAAACTGACGCTTTCGCAGGAGAACCGCATCCGCGCGGATATTGAAAAGAGCGAAAGCTACGGCATCGGGCTCAAAAGCATCAAGCGCATTGCGGGGCTTTACGGCGGCAGTGCTTGTGTTGAGGAAGAGCACGGAATTTTTCGCATAACCGTCGTTTTTACCGATTTTTCATAGATCTTCTTTAGAATTCTTCAGAATTTCCTCGCTGTTTTCTTCAGAAGTCTGCGGTATAATATAGACACAAAAGAAAAGCAACCCAAAAACAAACAATGAAAGTGAGGAAATTAAAATGTTGACTTCTCTTGATCTTTTGGTAATCGCCTTTATGGCTATCACAGCGCTCAGCCTGCTTGCGGCACTTCTGATGTTCCTTATCAGAAACAAGACCGTCAGAAGGGTCAGCCTCTATATCGTTTCTGCGCTCGCATTATACCTTGCGGCAATGGGATTCTATATTGCGCTTTACGGCTTCGTCGGTCAGGCATTGATCGCGCTCCTTGCAGGCGCGGCGGCGATCGGGGCAGTAGTCCTTGATATCATCGGCGCAAAGAAGGGACTTGACCGCCTCAGCCTTGCTTCAAGGATCTGCGCGGCAGCGGCTCTTGTTATCGGCTTTATCAACGCCATCTCCTGAAACATCTGCGGAGGCATATAATGCGCTACACAAAAATGCACGGCATCGGGAACGATTATCTCTTCGTTTTCGGAGAGGTTCCCGCAAACGCCGCACAGCTTGCGGTGAAATATTCAAACAGACAAAGCGGCATCGGCTCGGACGGGATGATCTATATTGGCAGTTCGGAAATCGCCGATTTCTCGATGCGTATCTTCAACGCCGACGGAAGCGAGGCGAAAATGTGCGGCAACGGGATCCGTTGCGTGGCAAAATTCGTCCGCGAAAAGGGATATACCGACAAGGATGAGCTGACCGTCGAGACTCTTTCGGGCGTCAAGCGCCTCCTGATAGACGGGGGCGGCGTCACGGTCGATATGGGAAAAGCGGAGATTTCGGATGATTTAATGCTTGATCTTGGCTTTGAATGCACTCCCGTCAGCGTCGGAAACCCGCACGCGGTGATATTTACCGATGACGTCGCGCTCATTCTCCTTCGCGACATCGGGCCGAAGATAGAATGCAACAAGGCTTTCCCCGGCAGGGTCAACGTTGAATTTGTTTCAGTCGTTGGCGATAACGAGCTCCGAATGCGAGTCTGGGAGAGGGGAAGCGGCGAGACCTTGGCTTGTGGTACGGGCGCTTGCGCCTCCGCCGCGGCGGCTGTGAGCAAAGGCTTATGCCGCAAAGGTGAGCCGATCAAGGTGCACCTTGACGGCGGCGACCTTGAAATTACAGTCAAAAACGACTTCACCTGCCTCATGCGCGGTCCCGCGGAATTTGTTTCCGAGGGTGAAATAGAATAATACAACACAGCAGCATCTTCCGAACGAAAGATGCTGCTGTGTTGTATGTTGTTATTTGTCTTTTTCAAGAAGTCCCCAAAGACTTATAACAAAGCCGATAATAGGAAGTATGACACATACGATCGCATCAATATACTCATCTACGATAAGTACACTCATGAATTCCTCCGCAAAAACGAACGCCATGCTCATAAGAATCAACATAATTCCAAAAAGTATCTTTTTCATACAATCACACTCCTTTGTTAAATTGAAATAGGCTTAATTGAAAGATTCCTTGTTCTTCATTACAAAGTTATAGTTCAATTCGTTCAGATCGTCTTCGTAGTCGTAGAAAGCGCTGTCACATTCATCCAAAATTTCATCGATTTCATCGCTATCCATCTCGTCTAACATTTGCTCCCGTTCGTCTCTGTCAACGGGAATGTCCCGACCGAATGCTGCAATTGCTTTCCGACAAATAGCGGCGGTTGCATTTGCCCCGATTGCGGTAAATGCACTCACCAGTTCACCCGAAAAATTGCCGCTGGAATTGTAGAAAAACTGAGAAAAGCCGCCATTGTTCACTTCCATTTCAAGGGTCTGGGTAATGTAGAAGATTCGTTCTGCCTCACTCAAAACAGACATATCATCACCATACCGAGTTTTATTTTCAAGATGCTCGGTCATAGCGACAACAAAATCGTTTGTGTCGGTCAAATTCCAGATGTGTTCCATATCAGTGCTCCTTTCAATTTGTCAAATGCAATTTTATTGATTGATATTATTATAACATAAAAATACCATTAAGTAAATATATAGTTTGAATTATTTCGGGCAAAGATAGCTGATTAATATAATTTATTACAAACAAACGATACCAGGAAAGCTATGTTCGCACTTGCTGATTATTCATTATTCATTATTCATCAGCGAAGCGGCTTCATTATTCATTACAAAACTTACGTTGGTCAAATGAATAATGAATAATGAAGGATGATGAATGAATAATGGTAATGTCCCCGTCCTTTATATAAACTTTCTGTAAAACAATCCCCCGCGCTATTGACATTGATATATAAAGGATATATAATTAATAGGTAGCTTTTTTTGGAGGACACGACTTGATATGAAAACCAAGACCGAAGAGATGTATGCCTCGATGAACCCATGGCGGCTCTTTTTCGTTGTTGCGATGCCGGGTATGATCAGTATGTTCGCGATGTCGGTATACAGCATCATTGAAGGCATTTTTATAGGACAAACACTTGGAGAGGGCGCTTTTGCGGCGGTGAATATCGCAATGCCTCTCGTTATGATAAATTTCTCGCTTTCCGACCTCATCGGCGTCGGCGCGTCGGTGCCGATCTCGATCGCTCTCGGTCAGGACGACAAGGAAACGGCAAACAACGTCTTTTCCTGCTCGGTCGTGATGATACTGATCGCGTCGGTGATTATGGGCACGATCATGGTCTTTGCCGCCGAGCCGCTTTCAAGACTTATGGGAGCGGACGGAGAACTGCTTGATACCTCGGTCAGATACCTGCGCACCTGCGCGCTTCTCGGCCCGCTTGCAACCATCTTTTTTGCGATGGATAACTACCTCCGCATCAGCGGATACGTCAAAACGAGCATGGCGATCAACATCGGCTCGAATCTTTTGACTCTTGTGCTTCTCACCTTCTTCCTTCTCGGACTCAAGATGGACGTTGTCGGCTCGGCACTTGCGGTCTCGCTTTCGATGTGCGTTTGCTCTGTCGTTGCCATGATCCCGTTCTTGCGCGGAAAAACGCTGCTCAGATTCACAAAACCGCATTTTCATCTTTCAATGTTCAAGCAGATCGCGGCTTGCGGCTCGCCCGTCTTCCTCAACAACGTCGCGGGCAGAGTTACCTCGATCCTTATGAACATCTCGCTGATGACTCTCGGAGTTATCGAATTCGGCGAGGGCGGCGGAACGACTGCGGTTGCGGTCTATGCCGTTTTGATGTACGCTTCCGACCTCTGCTGGCCGCTGCTTTACGGCGTCAGCGACTCGCTCTCGCCCGCCATCGGCTTCAACTGGGGCGCAGCGAATTATGACCGCGTCAAAAAGATCGTCCGCTGCGGATTCATCGGAACAGCCGTCATCGGCTTTGTTTCGACCTCGATCCTCTTTTTCTTCCCCGGCACGATCGCCTCGCTCTTCGTCGATGCCGAGGAGATCCGCCTTCTCGAGGTATCGACCCGCGCGATCAGACTTTTCTGCCTCGCGTATATCTTCCGTTGGGTCGGCGTTATGACTCAAAGCTTCCTCTCCGCCATCGAAAAGCCCGCGCTCGCAACAATTATGTCTGTGTCGATCGCGCTCGTTTTCCCCGTTTTGATGCTCGGCGCGCTCTGGGGACTCGGACTTGACGGCATCTGGCTCAATTTCTTCGGCGCAAACGCCCTTCTTGCCGTCCTTTCCGCGATAATGCTCAACATCGTCGGCAAGGAGATAAAGAAAAAGCAATCGACGCTGAATCAACAATAGTTTACTTTTAATTTAGTTTGAGTTGATATTAGTATTGTATAATTATTTGTTAAAACTTTAGATTGGAGAAAAAAGAAAATGAAACAAGGCTTCGGCAAAGCAAGAAAACTGATCATACTCGTTGCCTTTCTTGTTGCCGCCGTTCTTTCGGTGGTGTTTATGGGCAGAGTTGCGATCAATTACAACATATCCAACTATCTCGATGACAGCACGGAAACGAAGATCTCTCTTGATATTATCGAGAAAGAATTCGGTATGACCGGCAATATCCAGGTTATGATCGAGGATATTGACGTTTCCACGGCAAAGGAAGTTGTCAATACTCTTAAGGACGTCCCGAACGTGTTGACGGTAAACTTCAACGAAAGCGACGAGGGCTACTACAAGGACGGCAACGCGCTGTTCGTTGTCCTTCTTGCAGGTGATGAATATTCCGAGGTTGCCGCCGAGGCAGTCGAGGATATCCGCGAGGCACTCGACACTGAATTTGAGGGTAAGACCAATTACGGCGGTGCGGTTATAGAAAAGGCAAAGCTGAGAGAGGCGATCGAAAGCGAGATCCCCTTCATTCTTGCGATCTCTCTCATTCTGACCTGCATCATTATGCTCCTCACTTCGAAATCCTGGTTTGAACCCTTGATTCTGCTTGCAGCCTCCGGCGTTGCGGTCCTTCTCAATATGGGAACCAATGCGATCTTTGGTGAGATCTCCTATATCACCAACGCGGTTTCCGCGATCCTTCAGCTTGCGCTTTCCATTGACTACAGCATCGTGCTTCTGCACAGCTACCGTGCGCTCAAGGAGACCGAGGAAGATCACGGTGTGGCTATGGCAAAGGCTGTCAAAGAAGTCATCAAGCCCGTATCTGCAAGTGCTCTCACCACCATCGCGGGTCTGCTTGCTCTGCTCTTTATGAGCTTCAAGATCGGATTTGACATCGGTATCGTGCTTATGAAGGGTATTGCGATCTCCGCGATCACCTCGCTCACCCTTCTCCCCGTGCTTCTTCTCATCTTCGACAAGCTGATGAGCAAGACCGAAAAGCCCGCGCTTGAGCTGAAGGGCAAAATTTTCTGCAAGGCAGCATTCAAGGCGTGCAAGGCGGTCGTTCCCGTCGCGCTCGCTCTTATCATCGTTTGCGGTACTTTGCAGTTTGGAAACACCTATTCCTTCACCGACAGCAAAAACGCCAACCGCGTGATCTCCGATACCTTCGGACAGAATAATACCGTTGTTGTGGTCTACCCGAGCGGTGCGGATACCCTTGCAAATGAAAAAGTTCTTGCCGACCGCCTCAATACATACAAGACCGCAGACGGCAAGCTTGCGCTGAAGGGTTACACCGCGTATAGCAATACCGTCGGGGCACTTTATGACGTCGAGCTGGCTGCTCAAACCATGGGTCTGCCCGAAAATGACGTTAAAATGCTTCTGACGATGTACCACCTCTATGGTGACAGCTCCGCTTTGAAGCTTTCTCCCATGGATTTTGTGAAATATGCGTATACTCTCATCACCGAGGATCCCGACGGCAAGGCCTTTGCCGACGAGAATATGACCAAGACCATCGGTATGATGCTCGTTATCGATCAGCTTATGAGCGGTGAGCACACCGCAGAGGAGTTTTATAATCTTGCGACCTCTGCTTCAATGTCGGGTATGTCGCTGAGCTCCTTCGCGATCGATCAGATGTACGGCCTCTATTTCTATGACGGTATCGCCGATAAGTCGGTCGATTTCGAAACTATGCTCAATTATATGCTCGCGGCTTCAAAGCAGGAGGCTCTTGCGGGTATGTTCGACGCACAGACTGTGGGCAACCTCAACGCTCTTTCCGAGGGTATCAAGGAGCTCAACAAGAATATGGAAACTCCCCTCACAAAGGCGCAGTTCCAGGGCTATATGTTCTCAACCGCAGGCGTGATCTTTGATGAGTTTACTACCGCGAAGATATGGTCGGGCTATTTCCTCTCGAAAGGTCAGGCAGAGCAGGAAACCATCCCCTTCCTTGATCTTATGAACTTCCTCATCGATCAGAAGCAGATCACCGATGCGAATGCCGTTGCAACTATCAGGAACTACGGCGCCGCATATGCCGCGGTAAAGGCAAAATACTCCTATGAGCAGTTCCTTCCCGCTCTCGCGCAGATCACGACTGCGCTCACCGGCAGCACTCCCGCTCTCGGCGATCTCAACGACGCTATTCAGCAGATCTACATTATGTATTTCAACCAGCAGAAGACGATCCCCGTTAAGCCTGTTTTGGGCAAGACCTTCGTTGAGTTCATTATCAAGGAAAGCGAAACCAACGCCATCGTGGCATCCCAGCTTTCGGAAGACGGAAAAGCAAAGCTCAGCGATCTTGGTGTGGCTGCCAAGTTCCTTGCCGATACAAACACCTATGATTTCAACGCTATGGCGGCAATGATCGAGACGCTTCTTGCAAATGTCAAGAGCATTTCAAGCGATGCCGAGCTCGGTGCTGACCTGATATCGGGCATTTACATCAAGTATGCATTGGCAAACGACCTTGCTTTGACCGACGCGGTCGGTGCAAAGGAGCTTCTTGCATTTGTGACCGAGAAGATGGATTCACACGCGCTTCTCAAGTCCAAGATGACTGCGGCACACCGCGAAAAGGTCACCGCAGCTCAGGAAAGCATTGAAAGCGGCACAGATCTCTTCGTCAGCGAGAATTATTCCCGTATGCTTCTCTCGGTTGATCTGCCCAATGAAAGCGAGGAATCCTCGAAGTTCGTTGAGTATCTTATAAGCAACGTCAAGGATGTCTTCGGCGACGGTGCTCACGTTGCGGGCGAGATGGTCTCCACCTATGAGCAGCAGGTGGTGTTTGATAAGGATAATACCTTCATCAGCATCTTCACCATCGTTTCCATCTTCCTCATCGTAATGATCGTGTTCCGTTCGGTCTCGCTGCCTGTTGTACTTGTTACCGTAATTCAGGGCGCGATCTGGATCTGTATGTCGATGTCGCTCATTTCGGGTCCTATGTTCTTTATGAGCTATATCGTTGCCATCTGCATCCTGATGGGCGCAACGATCGACTACGGTATCCTTATGTCGACGAATTATATCGGATTCAGAGTAACTCTTGATAAGAAGGAAGCGCTTTACAAGTCGGTTGCGGCGGCTATGCCCACCGTTTTCACCTCGGGACTTATCCTCACGATCTGCGGATTTGTTGTCGGATTTGTAGCAAGCCAGACCTCGATCTCCTCGGTCGGAATCCTTCTCGGCAAGGGAACGCTGGTCTCCATCGTCATGATAACCCTCGTTCTGCCCTCTGTGCTCTACCTGCTTGACGGATTCATCCTCAAGCTTTCCATGAAGAGCAAAAAACAGTAAATAATCTTTCACATATACCCATATCTTTGCATACACTGTCTGTAGTATCACAGAAAGGAATGAAAGATATGGGTATAATTTTTACAAACAAAGAACTCAGCACGGGCAGCATTGCTTGCGGGGGCAGCTTCAGCATTACGCTGACTCTCACGGCTGAGCCGAATTTTATTGACGATCCCGATAATCCCGGTACCGAGATCCCCGTGGCGGGCGCGACGAATATTGTTGTCAGCGACATCGTTAATCCCTGTTTCCGCATAACGGGTCTTTCCTCGCCCACAAGAGGAACTGCGACGCTCAGCAATTCGAACAACGTTGTTTGGACGATAGATTCGCTTGCCGAGACCGCTACCGAGACCGCGACTCTTGAGTTTACCGTTCAGCACATCGGTCCCTGTTCGGGTACGGTGGAGGTCAACGAGAGTTCGAGTTACGATGATGCCGAGGGCGGCACCGCGACCTTCCCCTCACCCACCATTACGGTCGATTGTGGCATCAATTTCTGCGAGGGCAGATGTGCCGAGCCCGTCGATCTCACCGCACCCGGTTGTACCGACAGCATCGAATTCGATGCGGGCGACATTTGCATTGAGGGCTTTGGCAGGATCGTGCGCGTGAGCGCAGTCCTACGCGAGGTCTGCCCCGGCAGAAGAGTCGCACTTGCCGTGATCCTCAACGAGGTCGATGACGAGGGCAACGAGCTCGGCAGAGGAATGAAGGTGCTGACAGTCCCCGCGTTTACGGGCGAGGTCTGCCGTGACGTCAACATCAATTGCGTCACATTCGTCATCCCCGAGCTGCCCGACAACCCTCTTCCTCCTTGCGCCGACCGCACCTATCGCGCACGTTTTATTGCCAACTATATAGATACCGATTTCACCCCCTGTTGTCCCGACGAAGCATAAAAACTCAATCGCCTCCGCGAATTTGCGGAGGCGATTGAGTTTTATAATTGTTATTTATTCAGTTTTGCAAGGTCATTTTTGCGGATCTCGACACGTCTTACCTTGCCGCTGATGGTCTTGGGAAGCTCGTCTACGAATTCGACGATTCTGGGGTACTTATAGGGAGCGGTGTGGGTCTTGACGTAATCCTGGATCTCCTTCTTGAGCGCGTCGTTGCCTTCCTTGCCCTTTACAAGGACGATCGTTGCCTTGACGATCTGACCGCGTACCTCGTCGGGAACGGGAGTGACCGCGCATTCAAGAACGTAGGGAAGCTCCATGATGACGCTTTCGATCTCGAACGGGCCGATGCGGTAGCCGGAGGACTTGATGACGTCGTCGATACGACCGACGTACCAGAGGTAGCCGTCCTCGTCCATCGTTGCCTGGTCGCCGGTGTGATAGTAGCCGTCGTGCCAAGCCTCGTGAGTCTTTTCTTCATCGAGATAGTAGCCGATGAAGAGTCCGCAGGGAACGTGATCCTTGGTGCGGATGCAGATCTCACCCGTGTCACCCGTGTTGCACTCGTTTCCGTCGGGATCAAGAACAACAACGTCGTAAAGCGGGCTGGGCTTGCCCATAGATCCGATCTTGGGAGTCGAGCCGACAAAGTTTGCGATCGAAAGGGTGGTCTCGGTCTGTCCGAAGCCTTCCATGATGGTCAGTCCGGTTGCTTCCTTGAAGCGGTTGAAGACCTCGGGGTTGAGCGCCTCGCCTGCCGTTGTCGCGTACTTGATCGAGGAAAGGTCGTATTTCGAGAGATCCTCCTTTATGAAGAAGCGGTACATAGTGGGCGGTGCGCAGAAGGTGGTGATATTGTATTTTGCGAACATCGGCAGAATGTCCTCGGAGTGGAATCTGTCGAAGTCATAGGTGAAGGTAGCCGCCTCGCAGAGCCACTGACCGTAAAGCTTGCCCCAAAGAGCCTTGCCCCAGCCGGTATCCGAGATCGTGAAGTGCAGACCGTTCGGATCGACGTTGTGCCAATGCTTTGCCGTGGGATAATGACCGAGTGCGTATTTGTAGGAGTGCGTTGCTATGCGGGGATATCCCGTGGTGCCCGAGGTGAAGAGCATAAGCATCGGGTCGCTGCCGCAGGGAGTGCTTTCGGTGCGGTAATAGTGGGTGCTGAAGCGCTCCATTTCAACATTGAAGTCGTTCCAACCCTCTTTTTTACCTCCAACCAGGATCTTGAGCATTCCGGGGAAGCCCGCTGCAGCCTTTTCGGCTTCGGTCGAAACCTCGCCGTCCGCGGTGCAGACGATAGCCTTGACTCCCGCAGCCTTGTATCTGTATTCGAAATCGTGCTCGACGAGCTGATTGGTCGCAGGGATCGCGATCGCGCCGATCTTGTGAAGCGCAAGCATACAGAACCAGAACTGATAGTGACGCTTGAGCACGAGCATTACGGTGTCGCCCTTCTTGATGCCGAGCGATTCGAAATAATTGGCTGTCTTTGCCGAATATTTCTTCATATCGCTAAAGGTGAATCTGCGCTCGCTCTTGTCGTTTGCTACCCAAAGCATTGCAAGCTTGTCGGGGCTCTTTTTTGCGATCTCGTCAACGCAGTCGAAGGCGAAATTGAATTTATCGTCGTTTTTGAAGGAGATCCCGTTGAAGACGCCTTCTTCGTCATAGGTGGAAGTGATGAAGTTGTCGGCAACCGTAGCGGTGCTTTCTTCCTTTTCGACCGCCTCCTTGTGGGTGAAGGGAACCTCGGGGTATTCCTCGCTGACCTGACCGTCCTGCGGGTTGAGGACTACGGCGTGGAATTCGCATCCTCCCTCGCTGACTGCGATCATACCGTGGGGGATGAGGGAATTATAGAATATCGAGTCACCCTCGTTCAGGATATCAACGTGGTTTCCGACCTGAACTTTTAAGGAGCCCTTGACGATAACGTCAAATTCCTGTCCGTTATGCGAGTTGAGCTTTATGGGAGCATTCTGTTCCTCGGGAAGATAGGGGAACTTGACAAGGAAGGGCTCTGCGAGCTTTTCTTTGAATTTGGGCGCGAGGTTGTTATATTCAACTCCGTGCTGCTTGAGGATCTTAAGACCCTCGCCGCGGCGGGTGATGGCGAAAGAGGTGAGGGTCGAGCTTCGTCCCTCAAGAAGGTCAACGACCTCGACTCCGCAGGCTTTTGCGCATTTGTAAATGAAGGTGAAGCTGAAATCGGTCTCACCCTTTTCGAGAACGAGATAGTCCTCAAGCGATACGCCGGTAAGCTTTGCAAGCTCTGCCGGTGTGAATCCCTTTGCTTCGCGCAGGTCCTTTATTCTGCCTGCAACTTCTTTCAAACTGTAATCCATTGTTTTTGTCTCCTTCTTTGGATTTGATTACTGATTTGAATAAAACAAAAAACTCGCCTCAAAAGAAACCTTTGAGACGAGTTATTAACCCGCGGTACCACTCAAATTACGGAAAAGATTCCGTCACTTTCCGGACTCTGACAAGTCCTTTGCCTTTACGCAGCATTACGGAAGGAGTCTACTGGGCTTTCGCCGTTCGGTCCTTCGACTCAGAAGTGATAGTCATTGGGGCGTTCCGCTGTTGTCTTACACCTACCGACAACTCTCTGCAAGCCTTGCGCACCGACCGTCTTCATCGCAGTCGTTTTTTGTGATATTCAAATTTTTTAAAATTATAGCACAGAAAAACGAGTTTGTCAATAGTTTTTTAATAAAAAATCCAAACTTTTTTGTGCTTTCTCGTTCTTCTTCACTTGTCTTACTGAAAATTGACCGAGTAGTCCTTTTTGAATCCGTGAGCACCGAAGATCTGCCACTGCCCGACACCGAGTCGGCCGAGGATAGCCTTGCGTTCCTCTGCACACAGCTTGGGATCCGTGTCCACCGAAGTCATAAGGATGGGGGCGTATTGGTTATACTCCGCCTGCTCCTTGGTCATTCCGCGCATATTGATATAGATATCGCCCGTGAAAGCAAGGTGATGAGTGTAATCGATCAGCACGATCTCACCCGGCAGATGTCCGCCCTTGCCTTCGTATACCTCGAAATGGAGCTCCTCATAATCGAAAAATCCGATCTGTGTAAGCGGTTCGGTCAGCTCGTCGTTATTATTCCACATAGCCTCGATCTTATTCGGATCGACTGCCTTATATGAGGTCAACATTTTGCAAATATTGATATAGGGGCGGTGCAGAGGATTTTCATCGCGGTAGCCGTTCTTTCCGAGAAATTCGTTTTCGAGACAGCGTGCGGTTTTGTGCCCTGCTATGATTTTGTCGAACAAGGGCAAAAGGCCGCAATGGTCGACGTCGGCATGGGTGATGAGGACCGTTTTTTCAATACTGTCAAAATCGGGGATGAGCTTATGGAACAGCTCGAGCATTTCATCTTTGTAGCATGCATATCCGCTGTCAACGAAAAGGTACTTGCCGCGGCTCGCGATTATCATAGTATTGCTTCCGCAGGGCGGTTCGATGAGGATTATCTCGGTGTTGTCGGTTATTTTGTGAGAACTTATCCTCGGCTCGAAGGATCTGCCCTTGCCCGCGCCGAGCAATTCCGCAAATTTGCTGATGCTGTCGAAAGTGCGGTAGGGCGAGAGACCGTTTTCGTCGAGTGTTTGCATTGCAAGATTCACGTGAACCAAGAGCTCGCGCCCGATGTCATCCGAAAGCCCGGTGGCTTTTGTCAGGCCCATAACGTAGGTGCTGTAAAAGATGCTGTTGTCATAGACCTTTTTTGAGCTGTTGTAATCAATGACCCGAACCTTGCACAGCTTTTCTGCTTCTTTTAAAAATTCGGCGATTTTTTGCGTATCCTCAACGTAGAGCCCCATTTTGAAATATTGATAATCCGAGCCGTTTTCCTGGGAGCTGATATAGGATATATTGAAATTGAAATCATTGATGAGTGTGAGCACATCGGTAACGCTTCCGGGAACGTCCGCCAGGCGGAATTCTATCAGCACAACGCTCGTTCCCTTGACGCTGTCTTGCAGATATCCGATCTTTTCAAGTTCGATGTCGGCTTTTTTCAACTGTTCCTCGGTGCCTTCGGCGTCGATAAACAGCTTATGTGAATCGACTGCCTTGTTATAGCTGACGCGAGTTATGTTTATTCCGAGCTCGCAAAAGCAACGGCTGGCTTTGAGGAACGCACCGATATGATTCGGCATAGAGGTTACGTAAGTCTTTTTCATTCTGATCCCCTGTTTGTATCGCCAAAATACAATGCTTGCCTCAGTTTATACCGAACAGCTTGGCGGTGTTGTTGTAAAGTATATCCTCGCGCTCTTTCTCGGTGAGATCAAGCTTCATGAATCTTTCGATCTCGCTCTCCGGCGTCCAAAGAGGATAGTCCGTGCCGAAAAGGACGCGGTCGGAGCCGTAAGCGTGGATGAGCTCCTTTGCTGTTTCCGGGGAGATGGCATAGAGCGATGAGGAGCAGTCAACGTAGAAGTTTTCGCGCCCCGCCAGCTCCTTCCAAGCCTCCTCCCAGATAGACCATCCGCCGAAATGTGCGCCGATGACGGTCAGATTCTTGTAAATGTCAAGTATCGGCAGCAAACGGTTGGGGTTTGAGTGATCATAGCGTTTATCGCCCGTGTGGATGAGGATGGGCAGTCTGCCCTCGCAAAGCTCGTACATCTTAAGCATACGGTAGTCGTCAAGCTTGACCTTCTGAATATCCGGGTGGAGCTTTACTCCCCTCAATCCGAGGCTGATGATTTCTTCAACGTCTGCCGCCATATCCTCGCTGTCGGGGTGGAGAGTGCCGAGCCCCGTGAATCTGCCGCCGCTTTCGGCAACCGATGCCGCAATGAATCTGTTGATGCTTGATACCTGCTTTGGAGTCGTTGCGACGGATTGCACGATAAAATGGTCGATCCCCGCTTTTTCGCCGTGCTCGAGCAGGGTGGATATCCTGCCGTCAAGGCTTGGCGGAAGCTCGTAAAAATTTGCGGTCGCATCCGATGCCTTTTGCGCGATCTTGTCGGGATAGATGTGGCAATGTGAGTCGATTATTCTGTATTTTTTCATTATGCTTCTCACTTTTTCAGACCGAGCAGCTCGAGGGAGTCCTCGCGCATCTTGTATTTGAGTATCTTGCCCGCCGCGTTCATCGGGAACGAATCGGTAAAGATAAAGTATCTCGGAACCTTGTGCTTTGCGATCGAGGCGTTGCCGTATGCGCGCATCTCGGCTTCGTCTGCACTTTCACCCTTGTGAAGAATGATCCACGCGCAGCATTCCTCGCCATATGTCTCGTCGGGCACGCCGACGACCTGAACGTCACGGATCTTGGGGTTTGTGAGATAAAATTCCTCTATCTCGCGGGGGTAAAGGTTCTCGCCGCCGCGGATGATCATATCCTTGAGTCTGCCCGTTACCTTATAATAGCCGTCGGGAGTTCTCATGCAGATGTCGCCCGAATGGAGCCAGCCCTCCGCATCGATGGTCTGCGCGGTAGCCTCGGGCATTTTGTAGTAGCCCTTCATAATATTGAAGCCGCGGGCGACGAATTCGCCGCTTTCCCCGTCGGGGAGTTCTTCGCCGGTTTCGGGATCTATGATCTTGCATTCGATGCCGGGAAAGGCACTTCCGACAGTCTCAACGCGGTGGTCAAGGTCCTCGTTGACCTCGCCCATGGTGCATCCGGGCGAAGCCTCGGTCTGACCGTAGACGGAGATGATCTCGCGCATATTCATCTCGACAGACGCGCGGCGCATCAGATCCGCGGGGCAGTTTGCGCCCGCCATAATGCCCGTTCTCATATAAGAAAAGTCCGTTTTCGCAAAATCCGCGTGATTGAACATTGCGATGAACATTGTCGGAACGCCGTTGAAGCAGGTGATATGCTCGTCATTTACGCAGGCGAGCGAGGATTTGGGCGAGAAGTAGGGAATGGGGCAGAGAGTTCCGCCGTGAGTCATCATCGAGGTCATCGAAAGGACCATTCCGAAGCAATGGAACATCGGAACCTGGATCATCATACGGTCGGCGGTGGAAAGATCCATTCTGTCGCCGATGGTCTTGCCGTTGTTGACTATGTTGCGGTGAGTCAGCATAACTCCCTTCGGGAAGCCTGTCGTACCCGAGGTGTACTGCATATTGCAAACGTCGTCGGGCTTGACGAGGGAGGCGCGTCTGCGTACCTCCTCGCGCGGAACGAGAGAAGCACGTGCGAGCATCTGCTCCCAATCAAGGCATCCTTCCATATTAAAACCAACGGTTACAACGTTGCGCAGGAAGGGGAGGTTCTTTGAATAGAGGGGAGTGCCCGGCTTGAGATTTTTGAGCTCGGGGCAGAGCTCCTCTATGATAGATTTGTAGTTTATATCCTTGCAGTATTCGATCATAACGAGGGTGTGTGTATCCGACTGTCTGAGCAGATACTCAATCTCGTGGATCTTGTAAGCAGTGTTGACGGTGACGAGAACAGCACCGATCTTGGTGGTTGCCCAGAAGGTGATGAACCACTGCGGAACGTTTGTCGCCCAGACTGCAACGTGATCGCCCGCCTTTACACCGAGCGAGATGAGCGCGGCGGCGCATTCGTCAACGTCGCGGCGGAATTGCTCGTAGGTCCTTGTGTAATCAAGCGTGGGGTACTTGAAGGCGTATTGGTCGGGGTAGCGTTCCACCATCGTGTCAAGAACGTCCGAGAAGGTCGCCTCGATGACCTCGTACTTTTTCCAGACGAAGGTTCCGGTCTTTGCGCGATTGTAATATGTGCGGTCAAAGGACTTCTTGTTGCGCGCAAGAGAGGAAATATAATTTGTAAAATGAGTCAGAACGATGTCCGCATCGTCAATCTCCTCGTTCCAGGCGGCGCAAACGAAGCCGTCGTAGTTAAGCGAGGAAAGCGCGCCGAGCAACTTGCCGACCTCAAGGTCTCCCTCGCCGATAAGAACGGTCCTGCCGTCCTTCATGTCGCCGAGACGAACGTATTTGATGTAAGCACCGAGGGTCTTGATCGTCGCCTCTGCCGTCTCGCCCGCGCCGAAATAAGTTCCGCGAACGTTCCAGGATGCTCCGACAGCCGCCGATGCAAAATGATTGATTATTCCGAGCACGTTTTCCGTGTTCGAAAGATAGCCGATAGTTTCAAAAAGGATATTGACGTCTGCGTTTTCCGCGCGCTTGATCGCCCCTGCAAGCTTTTCGTCAAGGGCTTCAAAGGAGGTGAAGCTTTCGATACATACTATAACATTGTCGATGCCGGCAAAGGCAGCCATATCAACGTATTTAGCTGCAAGCTCGGCGCTTACCTCGTCACTTTCAACGGGGAAGGGCATTCTGAGAGCCGAGATCGCGAGATTTCTGTTGACAAGCTTTCTTTTGGCATCCGCAGTGCGGTCGCGGCGCAGGATGCTGTCGTGATGTCCGTTACGCTCCTTTACGGCATCGTATATTTCAAATCCCTCAAAGCCGTAGTCAAATGCAAAACGGCAGGTGTCAAGAAAGGAAGCACGGCTTACGTTCTTGGTTGAAAATACGATCTTCATATTTTAATCCTCCTCAAATACTATCTTGTTGAGCGCGTTTATAAACGCCCTGATGCTTGCCGCAACGATATCGGTTGAAGTGCCGTTGCCCGAATAGAGCTTTCCGCCCGAGCGGAGTCTTACAAGCGCGGAGCCGAGAGCTTCCTTTCCTTCGGTGACCGACTGTACCTGATAGTCGTCAAGCTCATAGTGATGACCGATGCACTGCTCGATGGCGCGGAAGGCGGAATCGATCGGTCCGTCGCCCGCGCTGACGCCGCAAATGATCTCGCCGTCGCATTTCAGGGTGATCTGTGTCATCGCGCTCGAAAGATTGCTGCTTGTGGTGGTATATGTCTCAAAATGATATGTCGAGGGCGCCTGCATAGCCGAGCTTGCGATCAAAGCCTCAAATTCCTTCGCGCCGACGGCACCCTTCTTGTCGCAGACCTGCTTGAGAGACTTGTATACGTTGCCGACGTCGGAATCCGAGAGCTCGTAGCCGAGAAGAGAAGCGGCAGCGGATACCTGTGCCATCGAGGAATCGGAGTCAAGAAGGATCTTTTTCTTCTCGCTCACCGCTTCCTCAGTCTCGTAAGCCTCGTGGTTGATGCTTGCAACCATATCCTCAATGCTTGCGTGAATAATGGTGTTGTTGAGCCCCAGCTCCGCGCCGATCTGCGCGCCGCAGGTGTTCACGGCGTCCGAAATTTCACCCGTCAGAAGAATATCCTTGCCGACCATAGCGCACTTGAGTCCGTCAGCGCCCGCCTTGATCGCGGCGAATGCGGAGGCAACTGCCATATTGATGCGGTCGGAAAGCTCGACGTATACGGGCACCGAAACGGCTGCCTTGACACGGGCGACCATATCCGCGATCTGATCGGGGGTCGAAGCACCCGCGCAATCGCAAAGAGTGATGATATCCGCGCCCTTCGCCTCTGCTTCGCGTGCCGCTGCGATAAGGAAATCATCGTCCGCTCTTGTTGCGTCGATTGCGGAGAATTCAACGTCGGAGCAAAGTGCTTTCGCCGCGCTTACAAGCTCACCGATCTTTTCGAGCATCTTCGCCTGCTTGACGTGGTAGGAATATTCCATTTGAATGGTGGAAACGGGAAGCTCTATCTGAAGGCGGGGGGATCTTGCATCCTTGATGCATTCCCAAGCCGCTTCGACTTCGTCCGCTTCCGAGCCGCCGGGGATTGCAAGCACGGCGTTGTGTATGTTTTTTGCGATGGTCTTATATATAATGGAATCTTCCCGAAGGCTTTTGACTGCGGGGAGCTCCACGGCATCGGCACCGAGTCGATCGGCGCAATTTGCAATGGCGGATTTTTCGCGGAACAGCAGGGATACCGCGCGGTTCGCGGAAAGCTTTTTAAGTGTGATGTCGGAAATATTGATCTTTTTCATTTTTTGAAAGCCCCTTTCAAAAGGTATATAATAATAAAACGGAAGAAATTCAACAAAAAAACGCTCCCGTCCCTTTGTTGATCCAAAGAGACGAAAACGCCAAAACCGTTTCCGCGGTACCACTCTTTTTCATTCCCGGGGGAATGCACTTCAGATGCTGACACATCCTTGCCCTGTAACGGGAGCACCCGTCTGCCGCTATCGTTATCTTCACGGCAACCGCTCCGCGGTGAGTTCCGCCAAAACCCCACCATGCCTTGCACCGACCGGCAACTCTCTGAAAGTGAAGATATTCGCGTACTATTCCGCATCCCTGCGTTTATGATATGATATTATAGCACACGGCAAAAGCTTTGTCAAGTGATTTTTGCAAAAAAATTCATAATCGAAAAGTTGTATTTTTTCTTGGCTTTTGCGAGTTTTGCATCAAATAGCATCAAAATTTCCGACTTTTTTCGTAAATCTGCAAAAAAATGAAAGAAATATGAATTAAAGCGTAATTTTTTTGCCAAAAGAGATTGACAACACAAGCAATTTGTGGTAAAATATTTATGTTCATATATCATTTATCCGTGCAAATACCCTCCTTTTGATCAAATCTCATCAGTGAGACTGCCGTATTTGCCCGCCTTTGCGCGCTTTTCCGTGCCTTGGCGGACATCAAAAGGAAGTTGTTTCCGAATAATGATACATTACAAAATGAAAAAATATTTATGGAGGAAATCTTTATGAACAAGAAACTCACATCCGTGCTTGCATTGGCTCTGTGCCTGATCATGGCTGTTGGTACTCTTTCTTCTTGCCAGCCCGTAACACCGGCTACTTTCAAGCAGGCTCAGTACAACACCTACACAGCAACAATGCCCAGCAACTGGAACGAATTCACCTACGCTGACAACAACGATACTCAGATCATGAGCTACATCGGTTCTTCCTTCTTCGACTATGACTATAAGTTCGAAGATGATAAGAAGTTCAACAAGGACGGCTCTATCAACAAGGAAGGCATCGTTCCCGGTGCTTATACCACCAACTATTCCGCAGCTACCAAGCTCGAGGACGTAACCTCCTCGGTTGACGCTAAGTGGGGCTACACCGATGCTCAGAAGGCAGAGGGCGGCTATGCTTGGAAGATCACCCTTCGCGATGATCTCAAGTGGGATGACGGCACATCCATCACCGCTGCTGACTTCGAGTACTCTATGCAGCAGCTCCTCGACCCCGCATTCATGAACTTCCGCGCTAACACCTACTATGATACCCTCATGGTAAAGAACTCCAAGATCTACTTCTTCCAGAATCAGGAAGGTACATATGAGACCATCGGCGGTCAGGGCTATGCATCCGTTAAGGCAGCTCTCGACGCAGGTCAGGAGCTCTGGGTTAACATCTGGAACATGTGGGGCACACAGGGTTACAAGGATGCTAACGGCAACGAGTGCCCTGAGTGGGTCAAGATCACTGACGATACCGTTTACAGCAATGCTGATGCTTCCGACTCTGCTTCCGGTAAGTTCCTTTATGAGAACTACGGTGCTTACCTCGAGCCCGGAACCGGTTACGACGCAGCTATCTACGTTGTAAACACCAACCGTGACGTTAAGTGGGAAGACGTTGGCGTATACGCTATCGAAGAAGAGAACGCTATCGTTGTTTGCCTTGATAAGGCATACTCCTTCCTTAAGGAAGACGGCAGCCTCTCCGTTTGGGCTCCCTACTACATGTCCGGACTCCCGCTCGTACACAAGACCAAGTACGAGGCTTCCAAGATCGCTCCCGCACCCGGCGCAACTCTTTGGACCTCTAACTATAACTCCTCCCTCGAGACCACCGCAAGCTGGGGTCCCTACAAGCTCGCTGAGTTTGAGGCAGGCTCTCACTACAAGCTCGTAAAGAACGAGAACTGGTACGGTTGGAACATGGAGCAGTACAAGAACCAGTACAACATCACATCCGTATACTGCCGTAAGATGGAAGACTTCTCCACTCAGTGGATGAGCTTCCTCGCAGGTGAAACCGACGATGCTTCTCTCCAGACCGAGAACGTTGGCGAATACCTCGACTCCAAGTACGTTTACTTCACCTCTACCTCTACCGGTACCTTCGGTATGCAGCTTTACTCTAACCTCGACGTTCTTAAGAACAGCGAGAACAACAACGGTATCCTTGCTATCCAGGAATTCAGACACGCTCTCAACCTCGGCCTCAACAGAAGCGACATCGTTGAGAAGATCTGGCCCGGTACCGCAGTTCCTTGCTTCGGTCTCCTTAACGTAGCTTACTACTATGATATCGAGAACTCTCCCGAGCTCGCTGACGGCGGTCAGTACCGTAACACCACCCTTGCAAAAGAGGGTATCCTCCGCGCTTATGGCTTCACCCAGGGCGATGACGGCAAGTGGTCCTCCGGCGACCTCACAGGTCTTGCACTTGACGAGGCTTATGACTCCCTCACCGGTTACAACCCCACTCTTGCTAAGGAAAAGATGAAGGCTGCTATTGATATCCTCAATGCAGATCCCGCTAAGTACGGCTACGATCCTTCCAAGAACATCACCATCGTTTACGGTTCTTCCGTAGATAACGACAAGCAGAGATTCAGATGCGATTATCTCCAGGGCATCATCGACGGCCTTACCGAGGGCACCGCTCTCCAGGATAAGATCGACATTGTATTCGATGCATCCGCAGGTAACGCATGGGCAGATGCTTTCCGTTCCGGCGCAACCCAGATCGGTTTCGGTTACGGCTTCTCCGGTAACGCATTCAACCCCTTCGACATCGTTGGCGCATTCGTTAACCCCGATGACTCCCTCAACTACCATATGTACTGGGATACCTCCGCTATCGATATGACTCTCACAATGCCCGCAGGCGATTATGAGGGCGCTGGCGAGACCATCACCATGAGCGTTCAGAACTGGTACTTCTGCCTCAACGGCCTTGCAGGTACCGAGAATCAGCCCAAGACCTACAACTGGGGCGAAGGTTTTGCTCCCACCGAAGCAAGACTTATGATCCTCTCCGCTCTTGAGGAGCTCACCATTAAGGAATCCCGTTCCGTAATGCTTATCGCAGACGGCGGCGGATCCTTCCTCGGCGCTAAGTTCTCTTACTTCTCTGAGGACGAGCACACCTTCATGGGCTTCGGCGGCATCAGATATATGGAAGTTAACTACACCGATGATGAGTGGACTGCCTTTGTTTCTCAGAACAACGGCGACCTCGCTACCGAATACAAGAAGTCCGAGTAATTACCGAATAACTAATTAATTACGATTAATTATTCCTAAGCAAACGGCGGTGAGCAAATACGCTCACCGCTGATTTGCTCATTTATAGGATATTTACAAAAATAAGTACAGTATACAAAAATTGTTTATTTAACAAATAATTAGCTGAATACAGATGCTTTCGGGCAACAAATACGGGAATACTATCGTTGTAAATATATAATTCAGCAAATCGCAAAACCCAAAAACAGAAAATCAAGTTCGAAAATTAATTCATTTTATATAGCGTGCGGCTTCGCGCGCAGGTCTTTGACCAAACGCAAAACAACAAGTAGCCGATTGTAAAATTATGAAGATTAATAAATCCGCTTTTTCGGCGGCTTTGCCGACCGAAAAAACACCGCCTTGACGAGCAGGGCGAGCCCGCGCGCCGAGGGGAGCCGTCAAAATCTTTGATTTTGGCGGCGGC
>JAFQGP010000069.1 GCA_017415485.1 Clostridia bacterium | reverse complement strand
TTGCCAAAAATGGAGATTATGCGGCAAGAGAAAAGCTGATCGTTCATAACCTGCGGCTCGTTTCGCACATCGTCAGAAAATACTATTCGAGCGCCAAAAATCAGGAGGATCTTGTTTCACTCGGCACGATAGGGCTGATAAAAGCCGTGGATTCATATGACACGGGACACAAGACGCGCTTTGCGACTTATGCCGCAAAATGCATACAAAACGAGATCTTAATGCACTTCCGCAGTCAGCGGAAGCTGCAAAATGAGGTTTCAATAAACGATGCCATTGACACCGACCGCGACGGCAATCCTCTCACTTACGAAGACATAATCAGCACCGATGAAAATATGGCAGAGGATCTTGACAGAAGGATGCTTGCCGACCGAGCGCTTTCATACATAAATACCATATTAAGCACACGTGAGCGGCAGGTCGTTTATCTGCGATACGGTCTTTCGGGAAAGAAGCCGAAAACCCAAAAAGAAACAGCGGCGATGCTTGGTATATCAAGATCATATGTCAGCAGGATCGAAAAGAGCGCTCTTGACAAACTGCGTGAAGCGCTCGGTTCGGAATGACGCACTTGGTAATTTTTTGTGTGAAAGATTTGTGAAAATTTTCATAAAGGTGTTGAATTACCATTGAAAAAATGATATAATTGACCAAAGAAAAATACCCGCAAAAGAAAGGAAGATTTCAGATGAAACTTAACATTCGTCTTATCGCTCTTCTCCTCTCGCTCATCATGACTCTTGGCATCTTAGCATCCTGCGCAGATGTCGGCGGTGAGCAGACCGAAGAGCCTGCAGATCAGACCACAGAAGCTCCCGCGATCACCGATGAGGAAACTTCTGCCGATAATGCTCCCAAAACATATGACATCATTGTTGGCAGCGAGGCAATGGGAACTATTATCCGTCCCAAGGATCTTGGCTCCGATGACCCTGCAGTCGTTGCCGCTGTAAAAGTCCGTAACGGCATTGAGGACAAAGTCAACGTTAAATTCAAGATGGCTGACGACTTCAAGAAGGCTACCGAAGAATTTGACGCTTCCACTCTCGAAATTCTCGTCGGTCCCACCGCGCATCCTCAGGTTGCTGAGGCGATCGCGGGGCTGAGCTACGGCGACTACACCATCAAGGCTGTTGGCAACAAGATCGTTGTTTTCGGCTTTACCTCCGATGCACTCTCCTATGCAGCCAACGAGTTTTCCAGGATCGTTAAGGAATACTCCGCTGAAACTGCAGACGGCAAGATCAATGTATCCATCCCCGCAGAGGCTCTCAATGTTGTTGAAGAGCACAAGGGCTCGAAGCTCTACTCCGCTGTTCCCGTATTTGAAGGAGCAACCTTCTCCGCTACATATCAGACCAATCTGGATTGCGAAGAGATCATTCTCGAGGACGTAACCGCTGAAGGTTACAACGCATACATCTCAAAGCTTGAGTCGAGCGGTTTCACCAAGTACACAAGCAACGATATGAGCGGCAACCTCTTCACCACTCTTTACAACAAGGATTACACCCTCAACGTAGGTTACTACAAGCCCTATGACGAGTGCCGTATCATTATGGAGCCCTTCACCGAGAAGACTCTCATTGGTCTTGAATCCGACAACAAGTACACCGCAGTCACCACCTCCCAGGTAACATTGGTTGGTTGTGAGTATACCAACAGCAGCGGAAGCAACGTCGGTAACGGTCTTTGCATGATCTTCCGACTTGCCGACGGTTCCTTCGTAATCGTTGACGGTTCCTTCAACAGAGCAACAAACGCAAACAACATCGTTAACATCATCACCGAGCAGGCCAAAGAATACGCAACCGGTAAGGACATCAGAATTGCCGCTTGGTTCATCTCCCACTCGCATGGTGACCACAACGGTACTCTTAACGGCCAGACCGCTGCATTCAAGAAGTTCACCGTTGAGCGCGTTATCGCTAACTTTATGACCGACGCCGAGCGTGAAAGATCCATGGGATCGAGCTACAGCGGCAACTGGTCAAGCGGTGAGGGCGGCGGCGATGACAGCACAAGAAACGCTGCAGCTGCACTCGGCGCAGACTTCATTCCCTGCCACGTTGGTCAGCGCTTCTACTTTGCCGATACCGTATTCGAGATCCTTTACACCGTTGAAAGCTACGGTCCTACCGTTGTAAACGCTCTTAACACCTCCACCATCCTTGTCCGTGCTATCACTACCGATGCAAAGGGCAATTCAAGCACCATGATGGTTATGGGCGACGTTACAGGTCCCGCAATGGCTATTTGTAACAAGATGTACGGAAACGATATGAGATCCCAGATCGTTCAGGTCGCTCACCACGGTTACACCACTTGGGGTAACGATTCCGCTATGGCATCTGCTTACAAGTATATGTCCCCCGAGATCGTTCTTTGGCCCCAGGGTACTTCGGCTTTCCCGACCTATAAGGAAAAGTCCTACAACAAGGTTCTTTGGGACGGCACAAACAAGAACTTCCAGCAGCTTTACGTTGCAGGTTGGAACAACACCCAGCACATCGTTCCCCTCCCCTACTCGGGTGATCCCGCTTCGATCACTTCTATCATTACCAAAAAGTAATTGAATATTTTTGCGGAAGCTCCTCTTGGGGCTTCCGCTTTTTAGCTGCCGAAAATTCCCGAAAACTGTTGAAATAATAATTCAAATATGGTATAATATTTTTATGTACCCCGTCAGGTTAGATTGCGCTCAGATCTGTCTTTCGCGGTCAAACTTATCAATTCAAGAAAGGAATATTTCAAATGAAAAAGAATATTCGACTCATTTCGCTGCTTCTTTCGCTGATAATGCTTGTCGGCATTTTTGCCGCGTGCGATCAGGGTGCGGAAGAAACAACGTTCGCTGACACCGACAACACTCAGGTTCCCGAGACCTCCGCTCTTGAGACCGAGGGAAGCACCGAGCTCAAGAATTTCGACATTGTTGTTAACGGTGAAGCGGCAGTCACGATCATTCGTCCGATGGATCTGCCTTCAACCGACCCCGCGGTAGTATCCGCGCTCGCCGTCCGAAATGCGATCAAAGATCTGACAGATGTGCAGATCAAACTGGCGGACGACTTCAAAAAGGCAACCGACGAATATGATAGCTCGACCTTCGAGATCCTTGTCGGAAGAACTGCGCATCCTCACGTTACCGAAGCGATCGCGGGTCTCGGATACGCTGACTATACCGTTAAGCTTGTAGGCAACAAGATCGTTGTCTTCGGCTTTACAGATGCTTCCTTGACATCTGCGGTTGAAGCTTTCGCTAAAATCGTTGAGAAGAATACCGTCAAGGATAACGGCACGGTATCCGTATCTATTCCCGTTGAAGAGCTTAATATAACCGAATCCAACAATGATTCGAAAATGCTTGCAGAGCTTCCCGTTTTCGAGGGAGCTGATTTCACCGCATTCTCATATTCCGACCTTTCCGGCGAACAGGTAATTCTTGAGGACGCTACCGCAGAAGAATACAACGCGTATATCACAAAGCTCGAAGCGAACGGATACAAGAAGTATACCTCAAACGATATGAGCGGTAACCTCTTCACCACACTTTATAACAGCGAGACCACACTCAACGTCGGCTTCTATAAGCCCTACAAAGAGTGCCGTATCATTATGGAGCCCTTCTCCGAAAAGACTCTGATTGGTCTTGAATCGGACAACAAATACACAGCGGTCACCACCTCGCAGATCACTATGCTCGGTTGTGAATACAAGGCAAGTGACGGCTCTTACAAAGGCAACGGACTTTCCCTCCTCTTCAGACTTGCCGACGGCTCCTTCGTCATCGTTGACGGCGGACACACCACCAACAGCTCCTACTGGGCGACCAACCTCATCAACGCTATTGAGGAACAGGCAAAGGACTATGCGACCGGCAAGAACATTCGCATTGCCGCTTGGTTCGTTTCCCACGCACACGGCGACCATATGGGTATGATGAGAAAAGAAGCTGCCAAATTTGCGAACAAGTTTACGGTCGAACGAGTTATTGCAAATCTTATGAGTGAGGAAGAACTTGCAAAATCTTTGGCTTCTTCCAACGGCGGTAACTTCGGAAGCGGAGACGGAACCTCAACCAACTACGTTCGCCAGGCAGCAAAAACTCTCGGTGCAGAAATGATCTCCTGCCATACCGGTCAGAGATTCTATTTCGGCGACACTGTATTTGAGATCCTTTATACCGTTGACGACTTTGTACCGAGCATCACAAATGCGCTCAACACCTCGACGATCCTTGTTCGCGCGATCACAACCGATGCAAAGGGCAATTCCTCCACCGTTATGGTAATGGGTGACGTAACCGGTCCCGCTATGGCTAAGTGCAACAAGCTTTACGGCAAAGACCTCGCCTGCGAGATCGTTCAGGTAGCACACCACGGTTATTCAACCTGGGGCAATGACTCCGCTATCGCAAGCTCATATAAATATATGTCCCCCGAGATCGTTCTTTGGCCTCAAGGATCGCACGCATTCCCTAACTACAAGGAAAAATCATACAGCAAGGTTCTTTGGGACGGAACCAACAAGAATTTCAAGCAGCTTTACGTTGCAGGTTGGAACAACACACAGCACATCGTTCCCCTTCCCTACAACGGAGATCCCACTTCGATCATTTCGAAGGTCACAACAGAATCATAAATGAGAATATACCGCCGTGCCGAATGGTACGGCGGTTAATTTTTGTTGTGTAATTACACATTTCCGTTACGCTTTTTTCTATTTTTTTATTCATATTTATTGACAATTTTCGTTTCAAAATGATATAATGATTGTGTGCAATTTGTCATGGATTTACAGCAAATTCACAAACAACCCGCATAAAAAAGAAAGGAAAAAATGATGAAGAAAAACATTCGTCTTATCTCTTTTCTGCTCGCGCTCGTAATGGTTCTTGGCGTCCTTGTTTCCTGCTCCCCCGCAGGTTCGGGTGAATCAACTGTTGCACCCGAAACATCCGCATCCGAAAGCACTTCATCGGGAGAAGCAGAAAACAAAACTTTTGACCTTATCGAAACCGGAGAAACGACCGTAAAGATCATACGCCCCCAGGATCTCGGCTCGGAGCACGCTTACGTTACCGCCGCGATCTCGATCCGCGATAAGATCGAAGACGCAACGGGCGTAAGACTTTCCATGGGCGATGACTTCAAAAGAGCCTCCGACAGCTATGACTATTCAACGCTTGAGATCCTTGTAGGCAAGACCCAGCATCCTCAGGTAGCAGAGGCGATCAGCGGACTTAAATACAGCGACTATACGATCAAGGCTGTAGGCAATAAGATCGTTGTTTTCGGCTACACCGACAATGCAGTTACTGCGGCGGCAAAGGCTTTTGCTGAGCTTGTCGCCGATCACGCAAAAAAGGAAAACGGAACCGTCAACGTTTCCATCCCCTCGGAAGCGCTCAACGTTGTTGAGGTCCACAGCGGATCAAAGACCCTTTCCGCAGTTCCCGTATTCGACGGAACAACATTCGTTGCAACCTCGACATCCGACAAGAAGTGCCACCAGATCATTCTTGAGGATACCACTCCCGAAAGCTATAAAAACTACATTTCGCGTCTCGAATCGGAAGGATATAAAAAATACACCGATAATAACATAAGCGGCAACCTTTTCACCACGCTTTACAACTCCGATTATACACTTAACGTCGGTTATTACAAGCCGAATGACGAGTGCCGTATCGTTATTGAGCCTTTCGAAGAAAAGACTTTGATCGGTCTTGAATCGGATAACAAATACACCGCAGTCACCACCACTCAGATCACAATGCTCGGTTGTGAGTTCAAGGAAAGCTCGGGAACTTATAAGGGCAACGGCCTTTCCCTGCTTTACAGACTTGCGGACGGATCCTTCGTCATCGTTGACGGCGGTCACGACACCAACAGCACTTGGTGGAGAAACAACCTTATGGACGCCATCACAGAGCAAGCCAAGGAATATGCCAGCGGAAAGGACATCCGTATCGCCGCTTGGTTCATCTCACACGCTCACGGCGACCATATGGGAATGCTGAAAAACGAAGCATCCAATTTTGCAAAGAAGTTTACGGTTGAAAGAGTTATCGCAAATCTTATGAGCGACAAGGAGATCGAAAAGTCGCTCAGCTCATCATACAAAGAGAATTTCGGCGGCGGTGAAGCCAAGGTAACAAATCAGGTCCGTACAGCTGCAAGCGATCTTGGCGCTGAACTCATTCAGTGCCATACCGGTCAAAAGTTCTACTTTGCGGATACTGTATTCGAGATCCTTTACACCGTTGAAACCTTCGCCCCCGCTACTACAAACGCGCTCAACACATCCTCGATCCTCGTCAGATCGACCACCACGGATGCAAACGGTAAATCGACATCTGTTATGGTTATGGGCGACGTTACAGGTCCCGCTATGGCAATTTGCAACAAGATGTACGGTAACGATCTGCGTTGCGAGATCGTTCAGGTAGCACATCACGGATATCAGACCTGGGGTAACGATAACGCAATCGCGGAATCCTACAAGCTTATGTCCCCCGAGATAGTGCTTTGGCCCATGGGTCTCAATGCATTCGCAACATACCAGCACAAGGCTTACAGCAAGGTGCTTTGGGACGGCACAAACAAGAACTTCCAGCAGCTTTACGTTGCAGGATGGAACAACACACAGCACACCGTTCCTCTTCCCTACAACGGAGATCCCGCTTCTATCACTTCAAAGATCACAACACAGCAATAAAACAATCGCCGCCGTGCCTCAAAGGCACGGCGGCTTTGTTATTAATAATACTGCTTGAAAACGTAAGTATATACAAGTCCTGCGATGATCAGAATGAGAATGATCGAAATAATGACCAGAACAAGTATGATCGGCGATCTTTCTGTTGGAGTTGTCGATGCGGGAATGTCGGAGGTCGTCTCACCCAAGGTATCGGAAGTCTCGGGCTGTGTTTCGGGAATCTCCTCGCCAACAAGGATGAAGCGTCCGCTCTTCTGCAAGGTGAAGCTGAATCTTGAAGCTTCGGAGAAAGGCGTGTATCTTCCCATTTCGGTATCGCAGATCAGGAAGGATGAATACTTTCCGGTATCAAGAGCGTATTCTACAGAATACGTGATATCGCTCGCGGGAATGAATTCTTCGCCGTTTTTATCGGTGAAAGTAAACTCGAAGACTTCTATGACAACGTATCCTTCGGGAAGGAACTCAGCAAGTTCATCCGCGGTGACAGACTCGGTGATCTTTTCTGCCTTGAATGAAGAATTGTAGGGATAGAAGGAAGTTGACGAATTCAATGTCGCGGTCACGCCGTTTTCGGTCATCGAATTGGCAAGCTTTGCTATTGCATTGTTTTCATTATAAAGACATACCGTGCATACACGCATCTCGTTGCCTTCACTTTCGCGGGTGGGTGCTATTACTACCATCCACTCGCTGAACGAATGTCCGAGAGGCTCAAGGTCCTCGTGCTTTGTTTCTGCCGCACAAACTGTGCAGAAAGTCTTTGAAACACCGCTTGCGATACAGGTGGGAGCGGGCATAAAGATCGGTTCACCATCGGTGTGACCGTTCGGTGCGATCTCGCTGACCTCAACAACACCTCCGCAAACCAAGCAATAGGTCGACATCTCGCCGGGCTCGGTGCAGGTCTGCGGCTTGGTCTTTACAGGCGAGCTTTCGGCGCCGTGACCGAGTGCGGGGATCTTTCTTGTATTTACCGTTTCAAAACAGACGGTGCAGGTCGTAGCTTCTTCGCCCTCCGTTGTGCAAGTGGGCTCTTTGGTCTTCAGGAATGGACCTTCCTTATGTACGTGTGATTGCGAAACGGTCACGCTAACAGTGAAGTTGAGCTGATAACCGCCGTAATGAAGTGTCACGGTCTTTTCGCCGACGGTGTCGGTATCGAAGCCGGAATAAAGAGCATTATCGCCCGATACAGTCTCGACCTTGCCGTTGTTGTACGTGACCTTGAGCGAGATTCCCGTGGGATCGAAGATCTCGCCCTCTGCATATACAGTCTTTATGGGATAGGATTCGAAAACGATATTTTTGATCTGAACGTCGGTTACGGAAACATTGTATGTTGCTGTCTTTTTGATGTCGCGTTCGGTATAAGATACAGTGATCTTTTTGGTACCCGCGGCGGTGACGTCGCCGGTGACCGTGATCTTTGAGGTCACGTCAGCTGTCTTGCCGTTTTCATAGTAAGCGGTGACCTTGATGCCCGAGGTATCAAGCTTTTCGCCGAGATAATAGGAAAGCTTCGCAGGCTTTTTGGCGATCACGATCTTATCGAGAGCGGGCTCAAAAACGCTGACCTTGTAGCTTGCGCTCAGATCCTTGTATTTGACCGTGATCGTCTTTTCGCCGGCAGATTTACTGCTGAATCCCGAAACGGTGTAGCCGGATTCAAGCACAGCGCTCTCACCGTTGCTGTAAACGACCGAAACGCTGAGACCGCTTCTGTCCTCCGAGTCACCGACAAAGTACGTCAACGTTTTGGGCGGATTGACCTTTATTGATTTTTCGGTCACGACCTCAATTTTGAAGGTTGCCTTTGCGGTTGAATCGGGATACTTGATCGTCACGGTCTTTTCACCGGTTTTGGTTGAGCTGAAGCCCGTGCACCAATCTGTCTTTACGGGAGACGTGCCTGTTGCGCCGGTATCGTAGGTGAGCTCGAGCACCGCGCCTGTCATATCAAGCTTCTCGCCGACAACGTAGCGGGTCTTATACGGCATTTCTTTGAGCGAGATCGAAACAACGTCGGGCGGGTCGATGGGGACTGTCGGGGTTTCGTCCGCCGCGGACGCACCGATGGCACAGAATGCAACAAGCATCAGGCACACCAGAGCAAATATAAATAATCTATTCTTTTTGAAATTCATATATTTATCCTCTTGGAAAATTCCTTGAAAAAATCGAAAAATGCAAATATTTATCTAATTATATCATATATGATCGTATTTTTCAAGGAATTTTGCCGCGCAGGAAAAACTTTTACATCTTGTTAACGCTTAGGTTTGCTTCTCACGCATAAAGAGGCAATAAGTCCGAAAACAAGCGCCGCAGCGGTGCCTCCCGCTGCCGCTGTAAGGCTGCCCGTCAGCGCGCCGAGAAGTCCGCGTTCGTCAACGGCTTTCCTTACGCCTTCGGAGATCAGATAGCCAAATCCCGTCAAAGGTACTGCCGCGCCCGCGCCTCCGAGCTCGGCAATATATTTATAAACTCCAATAGCACCGAGAAAAACGCCTGCCACGACGTATCCCACAAGGATACGCGCGGGAGTAAGGCGTGTGCGGTCGATCAGTATCTGTGCGATGGCGCAAAAGCTGCCGCCGATAACAAACGCCCAGAAATAGGGTAAAATATCCTTCATCATATCACTTGACTCCTGCCTTTGGCGAACGCAAATGAAGCAAATGCGCGACCGCGGGGATCGCTTGTCCTTGCTTGAGGCTTGAGGGGCTCATCATCGCGCCCGTGCCGTAAAAAAGAATATTTGATAATTCGCCCTTTTTCAGTTTCGGGAGAATATGCGACGCCAAGACGACAGCAGAGCAACCGCAACCCGAGCCACCCGCGTGAACGTCCTGCGATTCGGCATCGTAGATCATCATTCCGCAGTCATAAAGCTTTTCCGAAGCCGAAACGCCCGAAGCTGCCAGAAGCTCGCCGAGGATGATCTGCCCCTCACTTCCGAGGTCACCGCTGAGCACCATATCGTAATCCTCGGGCGACGTGCCGCTTGCTTCAAAAAAGCTCAGAAGTGTATCGCACGCCGCAGGTGCCATTGCCGCGCCCATATTTGCGGCATCGGTGACACCCTTTTCGACCACTATGCCGGGGAATACATCCTCAACCGCGGCAAAAACACGGTCTGGGGTGACGTTTTCATTGTGCGCCAAGACAAAGGCGCCCGCGCCCGTGACAGTCCATTGTGCTGTCGGAGTGCGTTGACCGCCGTATTCAAGTGGATTGCGGTATTGCCTTTCCGCCGCCGCATTATGCGAGGAAGTGACCGCCGCGGCATAATCGGCAAGCTTGTTTGATACAAATACCGAAGCAAGTATAATCCCCTCAGCCGCCGTGGAGCAGGCGCCGTAAAGCCCGAAATAGGGAATGTCATATTCAAGCAAACCGTAAGCTGACGACACACATTGATTGAGGAGGTCGCCCGCGAAAAGCGCTCCTATATCCGACGGCGTCAGCGAGCATTTTCCCATTGCCGAAGCAAGCGCAAGCCTTTGCATCTCGCTTTCGCTCTTTTCAAAAGTCTTTTGCCCGAAGCGGTCATCCGGGTCGTGAAAATCAAAGCAAGCGCCGAGTGGTCCCTCGTATTCCTTCCCTCCGACAGCGCTTGCGGATGAAATTATTACCGTCCCTGCCGTGTTTATGATTTTTCTGTTTGGATTCATAAAATTTCTCCCAAAATTGCTTTTTCTCGATTTATTTTGTCCGCGAATACTTGATTTATTCATTATAATATGGTAGAATATTCAAGGAGGAAAAAACATGAAAACTTATACTATTAAAAATGATTACATAACACTCGAGCTTTCGGAGATCGGAGGCGAGCCTCTCTCGATAAAAATGCGAGACCACGAGTATCTCTGGCACAGAGATGCGAAATATTGGAGATCCAGCGCGCCCTTGCTCTTCCCAACCGTCGGCAGACTTCGCGGAGGGGAATGGTGCGACGGAGCCGACACATATGCTATGTGTAACCACGGCTTTGCAAGACATCAGCAGATGAAGGCGGTGGCAATGCGCGACTTTGCCGAATTCACTCTTACCGACAATGAAGAGTCACACAAGGGCTATCCCTATTCATTCACTCTACGCAGACGCTTCAAGCTTGCAAAGAACTCGATCCTTGAAACGATCACCGTAACAAATACCGACAACCGAGATATTCATTTCGGCATCGGTCTGCACCCCGGATTTATGATTCCCGAGGGACGCGCGCGTCTTTCGCTTGAGCTTTCCGAGGAACCGAGGAGACAGCTTCTCTCCCCCGCGTTCCTTATGGCTGACAAGGATGAGCCCTACGCGCTGCGCGACGGAAAGTACATTGATCTTGACAACTCGCTTTTTGACAATGACGCGATCATTCTGACGGGAGTAAAATCTGCCACGCTCGAATCGCCCGATTCGGAAAGAAGCGTGACGGTGATCTTCCCCGATGCAAAATACGTGGGCTTCTGGCAGCCCGATCACAGCGACGCACCCTTCCTTTGCATCGAGCCCTGGCAGTCGCTTCCCGCTTCCGATGCTCCCGCAGGATCGCCCGCCGATCAGATTTCCGAGCGCAAGGGCTTCGTGACTCTTGCACCCGGGGCATCATACAATTTCAATTGTACGTTTATTTTCAACTAAATAAAATTTGACAAGGAGATCAACCATGAAAAAACGTATTATCGCATTACTCTGTGCGCTCTTTATGCTTCTCCCCCTCGCGGTAGCTTGTGCAGAAACACAGGATCCCGTTGAGACAGAAGCAAAGACAGACGCGCCCGGCGCTGAGCAGACCAATGCTCCCGTCGCCGAAACTACCGAGCCCGAGCCTCAGTACCCCGCCCCCGAGGCAAAGGACCTTCAGGGATTCGTTTACCGCAACCTCATCGTTGGCAACGAGATGTGGGGTCCCATCTACTATTCAGAGGAAGGCGACCAGAACGGTAACATCATCAACGATGCTCTTTTCCGTCGCGAGGCTTTCCTTGAGGAGACCTTCCACTGCGAAGTTGAGCACATCGTCGATTCCAAGGCTCTGACCACTCTCGGCAACCACATTGGTTCCGGACTTGATCTTTGCGAGGCGATCTACCTCTCGGGTACAGATACCATTGCTGCGGCAAAGAACGGTTACGTTCTTGATATCAAGAATGTTGAAGGACTCAACCTTGACCAGCCCTGGTGGGATCAGCGTATTCAGAAGGAATACCTCATCGGCAAACACCTCTTCACTCTTGAGGGTGATATGAATATGCTCGATGAGCTCCGTTCCATCTGCGTTGTTTTCAACAAGTCCCTTTATAATGACTACAATTACAATTCCCTTTACGGCACTCCCTATGACCTTGTTGAGCAGAACAAGTGGACATACGACACCCTTATGGAAATGATCAAGGGCGTAACCGTTGACTCCACCGATGCAAACGGCAGATGGGGTCTGGTTGCAGAGGTATCAGCTCCTTACTACTTCTTCCTTGGTCTCGGCAACAAGACACTCGTTAACAACGGCGGTGAATTCATATCCAATATCGAATCCGAGCAGGTTATGAACGCCCTCCAGAAGACCATGCAGCTTGTTGTAAATCCCGATGCTATGATCGTTAACAACGGCAATTGGTTCGTCGGCGGCGACGTATGGGGCGAAGCGAGAAACATATTCAAGAGCGGCAACGTGCTCTTCCGTTCGAACGCACTTTCCTCCGTAAACGGTTATATTGATATGGCTAACGACTACGGCATCCTTCCCGTTCCGAACAACGGTGAGTCGAACGAGTACTACTGCTACGTTGGCGGTGGAAACCACCGTCCTCTTTCCTTCCCCTCCAACCTCAAGGACGTTGAAAACACTATGCTTCTTGCAGAGGCAACCGCTTACTATTCAAGATTCACCTCAAAGGAAGGCAACGTAAGCCTCCGCGATGCATTCTACTATCAGCTTGCCGACTACCGTCTTGCACGTTCCCCCGAGGACACCAGAATGCTTGATATCTACTTTGATTCCAAGACATTTGACGTTGACCAGACAGGTAAGATCACAGGTCTTGAAAGCGCAATCTGGGCGCTTGCCAAAGCAGGTAACGTAGACGGCGTAGCATCCACTATCACGGCTACCAAGAAAACTGCTTCAAGATCACTCAAGCAGTTCCTTGATCAACTTGCTAAAAATTACGACTAATACATAAACATTGAAACACCCGCAAGGCGAAAGCCTTGCGGGTATCTTTATTCGGTTTCACTTACTCCGAGGATGTCGCAGATTTCTTTTTTGGTATTATTGAAATCTGTAAGTCCGTAAAATGTGAATGAAGTCTTTATATCAATATTTTTGGAATAAATACTGCTTGAATTTTCAAATGTACGACCCGTGAAACTGATATGTCCTGCGCCAAACAGCTTTTCAATCGCATTCTGCTCGAACTTCAGCTTCGTAATGTTCATAACGGTATAATCAACACGCACGGGAACAGTAGGTTTGCGATACCCCGTGCTCACGTGATGTGTGTAGGTAAAGCGAATAATATCTCGTTCAAACTTCAAAGTTTTTGTCGCAAAGAATATCTTATATACACCAAAAACAAAAGGAAACGCCAACACGACCCAAGTTGCATTTACGCTGAGGAAAAAATATGACGCTGCTAAAACAATTAAATATACCAACAAATATACCACGCTTCGCAGGTTTAACAATGAGAAAAACAAATTCAAACGCAAGGTATTATTTTTCATCTTCAATCTCCGTTTTTTATCATTATATCATATTCGCCAAAAAAAGTCAAGGGAGCCGAAACCCGACTCCCTTGATTTTCATTTTGCATTTAGCATTCTGCCTTTTGCATTTATTAATACATTCCTCCGCCTGCGTTCATTGCAGCATTAGCTGCAGCTACAGCCGCGGGGTCTTCCTTCTGGTTTGCTACAACAGCCTCGGTGGTGAGGATGGTTGACGCGATGGAAGCTGCATTCTGGAGTGCGGAACGGGTGACCTTGGTGGGGTCAACGATTCCTGCCTTCATCATATCGCAATAGGTCTCGTTGTAAGCATCGAAGCCCCAACCAGCCTTGCGGGAGGAAACGATCTTATCAACAATTACGCCGCCGTCGAAGCCTGCGTTAACAGCAATCTGACGAACGGGAGCCTCAAGAGCCTTGAGAACGATGGAAACGCCGGTCTTCTCGTCGCCGTCAACGGTCTTGAGGAGCTTTGCAACCTCGGAAACAACGTTGAGATATGCGGTTCCGCCGCCGGGAACGATACCCTCTTCAACAGCCGCGCGGGTTGCGTTGAGAGCGTCCTCGATGCGGAGCTTCTTTTCCTTCATTTCAACCTCGGTAGCAGCACCGACCTTGATAACAGCTACGCCGCCTGCAAGCTTTGCAAGTCTTTCCTGAAGCTTTTCCTTATCGAAGCTGGAGGTGGTGTTCTCGAGCTCGCCGCGGATCTGTGCTACGCGATCCTTGATAGCCTCGGAGTCGCCCGCACCGTCAACGATGATGGTGTTTTCCTTTGTAACCTTAACCTGGCGTGCACGGCCGAGATCAGCGATGGTGGCATCCTTGAGCTCAAGGCCGAGGTCGGAGGTGATGACCTGACCGCCGGTGAGGATCGCGATATCGCGGAGCATTTCCTTTCTCTTCTCGCCGAAGGAAGGAGCCTTGACTGCGATGCAGGTGAAGGTGCCGCGGAGCTTGTTGAGGATGATGGTGGTGAGAGCCTCGCCGTCGAGGTCCTCTGCTACGATGAGGAGCTTCTTGCCTGCCTGAACGATCTGCTCAAGGAGGGGGAGAATATCCTGAACTGCGGAGATCTTCTTATCGGTGATAAGGATGAATGCGTCGTCGAGAACTGCCTCCATCTTCTCCATATCTGTTGCCATGTAGGGAGAGATGTAGCCGCGGTCGAACTGCATACCTTCAACAACCTCGGAAGAGGTCTCTGCGGACTTGGATTCCTCAACGGTGATAACGCCGTCTGCGGTTACCTTATCCATAGCATCTGCGATGAGAGCGCCGATAACCTCGTCGCCTGCGGAGATGGTACCAACGCGAGCGATATCCTCGGAGCCGTTAACAGGCTTGGAGATGTCTGCGAGGCACTCAACAGCGCGGTCGATAGCCTTCTTCATACCCTTGCGGAGAACCATGGGGTTCGCGCCTGCGGTAACGTTCTTCATACCCTCGTGGATCATTGCCTGAGCGAGGAGAGTCGCGGTGGTTGTACCGTCGCCGGCTGCATCATTGGTCTTGGTAGCAACTTCCTTAACGAGCTGTGCGCCCATATTTTCAGCGGGATCGTCAAGTTCGATCTCCTTTGCGATGGTAACACCGTCGTTGGTGATGAGGGGTGCGCCGTACTTCTTGTCAAGAACTACGTTTCTGCCCTTCGGGCCGAGAGTGATCTTGACGGTATCAGCAAGCTTATCAACGCCGCGAAGAAGGGCGTTGCGGGAATCAATTCCGTAGTAAATATCTTTTGCCATTGTGATCAGTTCCTTTCAATTATTCAATAACTGCGAGAATGTCCTTCTCTGCGATGATGGTGTATTCTACACCGTCGAGCTTGACCTCGGTGCCCGAGTACTTAGCCGCGATGACCTTCTGTCCAACCTCGAGTGCAACGGGGATGATCACACCGTCGTCGTTCTTCTTGCCGGGGCCGACTGCAACTACTTCTGCGATCTGGGGCTTTTCCTGTGCGCTGGCGGTAAGGATGATGCCGCTCTGGGTCTTCTCTTCTGCTTCGACAAGCTTGATAACTACTCTGTCTGCAAGCGGTTTGATGTTCATTTTTCTTCCTCCTTGGAGATAAAAGGCTGTTCGCCTCAATATTTACTTATGTTTTGGCACTCTTTTTGGTCGAGTGCTAACTTACGCCTATAATTGTACTACAAATTCTCAAAAAATCAAGTACTTTTGCCTCAAATTAACATATTGTTCACACATTTTTTAGCACACGAAAAAGGAATTGCCAACAAATTTCGAGCATATCTTCTATAAAGAGGTGATTTTATGCTTGATTATATCAATTCACGGATCCTGGGGCGGCTTTTGCCCGTATTTCTGATCGGTGCGGGGTTCTTCTTCATTATATATATGAAGGGCTTGCCGATTATTCGTCCTCGGGTGATAATTGCGCCTTTTTTGAGAAACGAGACGAAAGACGGATCCGTTTCACCGCGATCTGCTCTTTGGCTTGCTCTCGGCGGAGTTCTTGGAGTCGGCAATATAGTCGGAGTTTCTGCGGCGATATGGTACGGGGGTGCGGGGGCGGTCTTCTGGATGTGCGTGTCGGCTGTGCTCGCATCTGTTTTGAAATATGCAGAAACACTCCTCGCCCTCTCGCGCAGAAAAGGCGGGAAGGCCTCATCGAGCGCGGAATACGTAAAGGACGTGCTGACCGAGCGTGGAATGCCTCGGATCGGAAGTTTTTTGAGTCTTGCCTTCGCCGTTCTCTGCCTCGTCAATTCGCTTTCTATGGGATGCTTGATCCAAGTGAATGCTATGGTGGGCGTTTGTCGGGATATACTGAACGTCAAGCCGATCATCACGGGAATTTTGTGTGCAATTCTGATGATAGCGGTGTCGTCGGGAGGGCTTAAACGCATTTCGTCGGCGACTAATAAAATCGTTCCGTTTATGAGCATCGTCTTTTGTCTGCTCTCGGTCGCGGCACTGATATTGCGAGCCGACAGGATTCCCGATGCATTTGTCGAGATCATACGCTCTGCGTTTGATCTCAGCGGAAAAGGCGTGCTAGGAGGCATCGGCGGATTCTTCATTTCACGATCGGTACGGCTCGGGGTGATGCGGGGACTTATCAGTAATGAGGCAGGCGCGGGTACTTCGCCGATGGCGCATTCTGCGTCGTCTTCCGATTCTCCGGCAGAGCAAGGATTTCTTGGAATAATCGAGGTTCTTATTGACACGGTGTTTCTTTGCACGCTGACGGCGCTCGTCATTATCGTCAGCTTCCCCGAGGTTGAGCATTTCGGGGATAATTCGGTGATGATGACAGTCGGGGCATACAGCTCGGCGCTTGGGGACTGGGTCGAGCCCGTGATGTGCGTGCTTGTGCTTCTTTTCGGGCTTGCCACCGTGTTCTGTCAATGCTTTTACGGCAAGCTGTGTCTTTCCCACCTGACAAAAAACAAAGCCGCAGAGGCGATCCTGACGCTTTTCTACGGCGCGGCGGCGCTCCTTTCTTCGGGAACGCCGCCGGGGGATGTATGGGGTCTTGCCGACCTTTCGATCGGGCTTATGACATTGATAAATATTTTTGTTCTTTTCCTTGAAAGGAAACGAATACGAAAAGTGACCTTTGATTATTTCAATAAGGAAAGATAATATTCCTCAACCTCGCGCGCCATTCGCTTGGAGGTGTATTTTTCGAAGTATTTTTCCTTTGAGGCAAGTGAAAGTGAAGAAAGCTTTTTTTCGTCTCGGTAAAGCTCCTCGATAGCATCGGCAAAAGCATCGCTGTCACCGCGGGTGCAAACGATTCCGCAGCCTTCGGCAATTCGCTTATTTCCCGCAAGATCGGATACAACGGGAACAACGCCGAGGCTCATACCTTCAAGCAGAGCAAGATTCGAGGTTTCCGTACCAACGGAACAGTTGACATTTACGTTGCAAAGATTCATAAGCGGGGCAATATCGTTTACGAAACCGCAGATCTTGATCCTGTCGCTATATTCCTCTGCAGCATCACGGATCGTATCGATTTGGCTTCCGTCACCGACGATAAGAAAATACACTTTATCAAGTCCGCGCTCTATGCATTTCTGTGCCGCGTCAATGAAAGTCAAATGATCCTTGACCTTTTCTACACGGGCAAAGATTCCGACAACGAAGGCATCATCGGGGATGGAAAGCTCGGATTTCAATGTTGTTTTTTCTGCTTCCGAAACCTCACGCAGAGCGGGTGCGCCGTTATAGATCACTTTGATCTTTTCGCGTGGAAGAGCCTCTGCTGCGATCGAATCTGCCGCGCTGTCATCTGTGGCTATCGCGCCATGAAGCGTTTTTTTCCATTCTTTTGCAAGCATCTGCTTGAAGGGGAATTTCATAAGCTTTGACGACGGCATATCCGAGCAATGCTTGGTGAGGATTATGCGAGGTACTTTCGCCTCTACTCCCGCAAACCTGCCCGTTCTTGAGGAATGGGTGTGCAGAATATCGGGCGAGAGCTTTTTGATCTTCTCGGTAAGAAATCCTTGAAATTCTGGGGCGCTGGAGCGATCGGCGATTCCGTAAGCCGTAATGACAGATATGCCGAGTGCTTCTATCTCGGGTATCAATGCGGCGTCCTCGGGAAGGATTACGCTATACTCAAAGTGCTCGAGATCTGCCTTTTCGAGAAAGTATCGGAGAAGCCTTCCGGCTCCTCCGATATTCGAATCGGTGAGAATATGTGTTACTTTAATTTTAGCTGAGGACTGCATAGGTCTTCACGCTTCCTTCAAGCACGGGATCGGAACAGATAACAGCAAACAATTCGTCCGTGCCGTTAACAAACGATACGTCGATCTTTCCTTCGACAGCCTTTTTGAGGGTCTCACCATCCTCGAAGATATGGCAGAATTCCTTTGCGACTGCGCCGATGACTTCGTCTGCGGGAACAACGTCAGCCTCGGTCGCCTTTTCCCAGAAGAGTCTTGCTGGAGCAGCAGACTTGGTTTCAAGGGCATCAATGACATCGGCAACAACTGCGCCCGCTGTGGGGAGCTGACCTGCTCCTCTGCCGTAGAACATAGCATCACCGAGCATATTGCCGCGGACAAGAACGCTGTTGAATACGTCGTTTACATGCGCCATCGGGCAGGATTCCTTGACAAATTCAGGCGAAACGGTTGCGTAGATGCGGCCGTCCTCGAGCTTGCCGGCACGACCGATAAGTTTAACCGAACAACCGAAGGTCTCGGCAACCTCGATATCGGTGAGAGAAACATCTGTGATTCCCTTCGCCTTGAGCATATCCATAGGAATCAGCTTGCCGTAAGAAAGAGCGGCAAGGATAGCGGTCTTGCGGAGTGCGTCGGTTCCCTCAACGTCTGCCGCGGGGTTAGCCTCGGCATATCCGAGCTTCTGCGCGTCCTTGAGGACTTCCGCATAGGTACATCCCTCGTTGGTCATGCGGGTGAGGATATAGTTGGTGGTGCCGTTGAGAATACCGCAGATGCCCTCGATCTCGTTGGATGCGAGGTCATTGATAAGCGGACGGATGATCGGGATTCCGCCGCCAACGCTTGCTTCGAACAAGTAGCGAACGCCCTTCTCTCTTGCAAGTGCAAGAAGCTCGTCGCCGCAATCGGCAACAACTGCCTTATTTGCGGTAACAACGCTCTTGCCTGCTTCAAGAGCGGCGCGGGTGAAGTCGGATGCGGGATGGATTCCACCCATAACTTCGACAACGACTTTAACCTCGGGGTCGTTCAGAATAACGTTAAGATCGGTAACAACGCGGTCCGCATAGGGAGTACCCGACATATCGCGGATCTCGAGAATATATTTGAGATATACCTCCTCGCCGAGGCGGGAAGCTATCAGCTTTTTGTTTTCTTCAATAACCTTGGCAACGCCGCTTCCGATAACGCCGTAGCCCATAAGTGCAATATTAAGCATGGTTTTGTGCTCCTTTTTATTTATAACAATAATAATAGCACATTTTCGAAAAAAAATCAATAAAAACTATTGAAAAAGTTCTTTTTTTATGATAATATTTATATAAGCAACAATTATTAAGGAGATTTCCATATGTCATCACCCATCGGAAGCAAGCGCACGGTAAAAATTTTTGTGCTCTACCTTCTTGAAAATATCAATTACCCCCTCGAATACTGCACCATAAACGACATCGTGATGCAGACCGATTACGTCATGTTCCTCGACTTTGCCGAAAGCTTCAACGAAATGGTTGACGGTGAGCTGATCGAATCCTTCGAGCAGGACGGACTGACCTACTATCAGGTCAGCGACAAGGGACGGATCGTCGCGCAGGCGTTCAAGTCCGACGTTCTTTCCTCCGTTCTTGACTCTGCAATGACGGCAGCTCTGCGCTATCTCGACTTCACCAAGCGCGGGATCACAACAGAATGCCGCATTGAAGGTGTTGATCCCAAAACGGGCAAATGCTCGGTTTATTGCTCTCTGACGGAAAAGAAAAAGGTCATCTTCGAGGCGACACTTGTTGTTGACAGCCTTGACCGCGCACGCAGAATGAAGGCGAATTTCGATGACCGCCCCGAAGTCATCTACCGCGGGTTCACCGCTCTGATGGCGGGCAATGTCAACTTCCTTTTTGATTAAGTAAAGAATCACGGGAGCTCCGTTCGGGGCTCCCGCTTTTTTACGATATTATTTTTTGTTCTGCTTGTCAAACGCGGGGTTGAATGCGTAGAAATTCTTGCCGTCGAGTTTATCCTGAACGACTCTCATAGCATCGCCGAATCTCTGGAAATGGACTATCTCGCGCTCACGGAGGAAACGGAGCGGATCGGTTACATCGGGATCATCCGAAAGACGGATGAGGTTATCGTAGGTCACGCGAGCCTTCTGCTCCGCCGCCTGTGATTCGGCAAGGTCGGCGAGGACATCGCCCTTGATCCCTACGTATTTCATATCGAAGGGCACGCCCGATGCCGCGATCGGATAAAGCCCCGTTGTGTGGTCAACATAGTAGGGTTCAAACATTGTTCCCTTGATATTATCGACCGAAATGTTCCGCGTAAGCTGATAAATGATCGCCGCGATCATTTCCAGGTGCGCGAGTTCTTCCGTGCCGACGTCGGTTAATATTCCAACCACTTCGTTATACGGCATACCGTAACGCTGATGGAGATACCGCATCGATGCCGCCAGCTCGCCGTCGGGTCCGCCAAGTTGCGATATGATAGCCGAGGCAAGTTTGGGATTGGGATTTTTGATCTTTACGGGGTACTGCAATTTCTTCTCATAGATCCACATATCTTCGCCTCCTCAGTTTGCCGCGTATTGCCATGGCCAGGGTGCGCATTTGTCGCTTGAAGCGCCGCAGACGCCGTACATAGTCAGCACACCGTGCTTCGACTCGTACTCCGCCGCAATCTTCGCGCGTTTTTCTCTTAATGCCGCAAGGTATTCCTTTGCCTCGCAGCAGTCGGGGTAAACGTCGAGATAAAGAGTTACCTCAACGATCGCAAAATCGATCTGCCGCAGTTCGGTGAGCAGGTCGTTATTTTTTTCGCAGGAACAACTCAGCTTGATCGGGCAAGTATATTTATCCATTGCATCTACCTCCGCCGCCGACCTCGAGGGGCAGATCGAGGGTTGAGAACAGCGTCCCTCTTTTCAGCGCCCTTTCGTGGTCATAAAGACAGTCAAAATCCTGAAGCGGTGCATATACGCTTCCGTGCGGTAAACCGCTCAAGCCGTAGCGGCTCTTCATACCCGTGCCGCAGCCGTCGGAGCAGGACTCGGATGCACGGCGATTGAGAGTTTCGCCGTAGCTTCCCTCGATATTTACTCTTTCGGAACGACCACGGGAATTGTGCTCTCTGTGATGATGCCTGCCGATGTCGCGGCAGACCTCAAAGCCCGCGCTTCCAATATCATATTTATTCATTATCGACCTTCCTTTCTTTGCGTTCTCAATAGTATTCTATGCAATAAAAGGAAAAATGTCACAAAAAGTCGAAAAAGAAAAACGGCTTGCGCCGTTTTAAGTGAACAGTGGTTAGTGGACAGTGGACAGAAAGACGCGGATTTTATTTTATCAATCCAAGAAAATTCTTACTTTTTCGCCTAATAAAACAATAAATTTGCTAAACAGAATTACAGATCAAACTCGCATCTTTCTGTCCACTAACCACTAAAAACACCACAAGCCCCGTGCTTTAACGGGGCTGTATGGCGTCAAAAACAGAGATGACCTGATTACTGGGGTCTTCTTCTCTTTTCGAAGCAAGCGCTGCAATAAACGGGCTTGTCGCTCGAGGGCTCAAAGGTGAGCTTTGCCTCAGCACCGCACTCGCTGCAGGTTGCGTAGAAATACTGTCTTGCGGGACGGTTTGCGTTCTTCTTAGCGTCGCGGCAAGTCTTGCATCTCTTGGGCTTGTTGGTGTAGCCCTTCTCAGCATAGAAAGCCTGCTCGCCTGCGGAAAATACAAACTCATTTCCGCACTCTACGCAAACGAGAGTTTCGTCAACGTATTCTACTGCTGCTGTTTCTTCGGTTTCGGTACCTTCGACCTTGACTTCTTCGTCGTACATGTTCTACCTCGTGAAAATATGTAATAATTGCCCGTCGGCGGACTCGCACCGCCACCTTTGTAGTTACAACGCTCTTTTTAAGCTATTCGAGCATATAGGTTTTAAGATAATAAGGTACGCAATTTGCGCTTGATCCTTGCTATTGCATTGCTGACCGATTTCTTTGTCGTATTGAGGCTTTCCGCGATCTCGTCAATGCTCATTCCGGAATAATGCATCCACCAGACGGAATTTTCATATTTTGAAAGATTCTCTCTGATGAACGCGCGGAGTTCTGCCGCATTTTCCTTCTCGATAACGGAGGTTGCGGGGTCACCGGTGACAAATTCCGAGGGTTCAAGCTCCTCAAGCGGAATAACCACAACACCCGCGTTCTTTTTGAACTGGCGCAACGCGGAAACAAGAGCCTTACCGACGCAGATCTTGGCATAAAGACCAAAGCTTACGTTGCCGTAAAGGAGCTCATAGCTCTGAACGGCGCGGTGAAAAGCGAGGAGCGCTTCTTGGTGAAGCTCCTCCAAGTCCTGCTCGCAAAGATCTGACTTGTAGGAAGCTACGGCTGCATCAAGCATAGGCTTGTATTCCTCGGCAAGGCGCGCAAAAGCATCCCCATCCCCTTCCTTGGCAAGAAGCAACAAGCCTGTATGAGATGCGGACATGAGGCTCTTCTCTTTTTCGGGAGTGGAATAATGCGTCACGTAAACCTCCGCGGAAAAATGTCACTTCATCAATATGCATAAATCCGCTTATACACATTATACCATTTTTTTTGAAAATGTCAATAGATAAATTCAACTTTTTTTGCGATTTATTCAAAAAATCTTAAATTTCCGCCAAAAAGTTCATAAAATTTGACGATTTTCTATTGACACGCGAGATAAAACGTGATATAATATGATTAGCCAATCGAATGAAAGGTAAACAAGATTATGACTGTCGAAGAAAAAGTTAAAGAACCGCACATGATACGCCTTGCCGTATGGGCTGTTCTTGTTCTCATTATCAGCGCCATAGCTATCTGCTACCACGCCTTTACCGACACACATTTTGCCCCTGCAGCCTCTGCCGCTTGCGTTATATTCATCGCTGCTTTTGCGTTTTATCTGTTCGGTCTTTGGAATTATTTTACAGACAAGAGCTTTTCGGGCAAGATCATTCATTATAAAGCAGATTGCAGGATTCACAAGATCAGCGCATTCGAGCGACGAATGGAAACAAGGCTGTTCGTTGAAATGACCGTTGAATGCGATGACGGCACGACCACAGTGCACGAAGAAATGCTTTCGGGAGCTCTGTCAAAAAAGATACCCTACCGCGAAGGTGACCGAGTTTATCACATCAAGGGCGCGAAATACACCTGCCGATTTCCGCGTAACGATACCGAACAGAAATACGAATCAGTAAGCGTCATCTGCCCTCTCTGCGGCGCACTTCACACCCTCGGCACCAAGACCTGCACATTTTGTGAGAATGATCTGCCTTACGATCCATTGATAAAATAACATTTCCGCTCCTTTAAGGGGCGGATTTTTTCTTCTTTCCCTTGACTTAAAGCCTATAATGTGGTATTATATTAATATCACTTATAGGCTTTAAGTGCACCAAACTTGCAAATAAATCACACAAAGGAAATAAAATCATGTCTAAGATCAAGATACTCTTTATCGGCAACAGCCACACCTATTACAACGATATGCCCGCGATCGTAAAGGATATCTTTGCGGTGGCAGGGCTTGATGCGGAGGTCACTATGCTCACCCAGGGCGGTAAGTGCCTTGACTGGCATTATGAGCAGAAGCAGACCCGCTTCAACATTCTCTACGGAGGCTACGACTATATCGTTCTGCAGAGCAGGGCGTCGAATTTCGATCCCGAATCTTATCTTGAAAACGGAAAGAAAATATATGACGAATGGATCAGTAAGACCGATTCGACTCCCATCCTTTATATGGTCTGGTCGAACAAGGGCAAAAAGAAGGAGCAGCCCGCGCTGACCGAGGCAAACGTTGAGCTTGCGAAATATATGAACGGTCGCGTTGCTCCCGCGGGCGAGATTTGGCAGACTGTGCTCCGCCGCCGTCCCGCTCCCGAGCTTTACCGTGAGGACGGCAACCACGCAACTCCCACGGGCTCTTATCTTGCCGCGGCTTCGATCTTCTATGCGATCACCGAGCGCCGCCGTGCGCTTCGAGTAAACGAGGGCGATGAGCCTCACACCAAGCTCGGAATCGACGAAAAGACCGCATCTGCCATCCATACCATCGCCTGCAGACTCGCGCTTGCTTACAACGAAAAGGAATGAAAATAGGAAACACGAACCTGCCTTATGGGCTTCTTCTTGCCCCGATGGCGGGAGTGACCGACCGCACCATGCGGCACATCTGCGGCGAATTCGGATGCGAATATGCCGTCAGCGAAATGGTGTCGGCGAAGGCGATCGTTTATGAACAGGCATCGCGCGCAAGCGTGCCCGTCAAGACCGCAACTCTCTGCAACATTGAGGAAGGAACGATACCGACCGCAGTTCAGATCTTCGGTTCGGAGCCCGAATTTATGGCTGAGGCGGCGCGGCTCATCTCAAACAGCGCATACCGAGGATTTGAGGGTGCGCGTCCCGATGCGATCGACATCAATATGGGGTGTCCCGTAAAGAAGGTCGTTCAGAGCGGTGACGGAAGCGCGCTGATGAAGAATCCCGAGCTTATTCACCGAATCACAGAGGCTGTTGTCAAAGCCTCTTCCCTGCCCGTCACGGTCAAGATCCGCGCGGGATGGAGCAAGGAAAGCAAAAATGCCGTTGAGTGCGCTCTTGCCGCAGAAAGTGCGGGAGCGGTCGCGATCTGCGTTCACGGAAGAACGCGCGATCAGTTTTATTCACCCGGAGTCGATCTTTCAATAATCGGAGAGGTCAAAAGTGCCGTCCGAGTGCCCGTCATTGGCAACGGTGACCTATTTTCCGCAAAGCAGGCGATAAAGATGAAGGTGGAAACCGGATGCGACGGCTTTGCTCTTGCGCGCGGCGCGATGGGCAATCCTTGGCTTTTCGGTCAGATCGCGGATATGCTTGAGGGCAGAGATTTCACCTATCCCTCGCACGAGGAAGTGCAGGCGATCGCCGAACGTCATCTCGATATGGCTATCGCGCACAAGGGTGAACGTCGCGGGCTTGCAGAAGCGAAAGTCGTGGTATCACATTATTTCCATGGGATACGCGGTGCGACACGCGCGAGATTTGATTTTATGAACTCAATGACATATGCGGAGGCGCACGATGCGCTCGTCCGTGCGTTTGCGGAGGCGAACGAAACAGAATAACTTATAAAGGAGGTGCCGTCGCTTGAAATATGAAAATATGAAGCTTGAAGATCTGCTTCTGCTTGCCAAAAAGGGCGACGGCAGAGCCTTTGAGCAGATAGTTCTGCAGACCGAGCGCGCTGTCTATAACCTTGCGCTCTCGATCGTCAAAAAGAAGGAAGACGCCGAAGACGTCACGCAGGAGACCTACCTGCGGCTTTGGCGGGCGGCAAGTGAGTTGAAGCTTGAAAGCTCACTCAAATTATACATACTGCGAACGGCGCGGAATCTTGCGCTCGATCTCATCCGCAAGAATTCGAAGCGGGATGAGATCGATACCGTCATCCTCGATGCGGAGGGTGAATTTGAGATCGATATTGCAGATGATTCGCCCGATTCGCGTCCCGATGAATCGTATCTTCGCAAGATCGAAAAAGAAGTGGTTCGTCAATCTATCGAAGAACTGCCGTCGGCGGCAAGAGAGATAATCGTTCTGCGCGATATTGAAGGTCTTTCATACACCGAGATCGCCGAGATGCTTGGACTCGCGGAAGGAACGCTGAAATCCAAGCTGTTCCGCGCGCGGGAGCGATTGCGGAAAATTATCTTATCAAAAAATATTTTTTAATTTTCGAAAAATACGGAACTTTTTTAACGGACCCACGTCTTTATATATGAAAACAAAATTTACGAAAGGAAAAGCTATGGAAAAGACTCCTTCATGCAAAAAATTCCGCTTGATGGCGGATGAATATATAGAAGGCGAGCTGACCGCGGCAGAGATGCGCGAGTTTGAGGCGCATATTGCAGAGTGCGAAGATTGCCGCAAAGAGTTTGAGGAACTTCGCGCGCTCAAGGGAGCGATCCGATCGGCAGAGGAAGAAATGCCCAAAGGACTTCATTCGCGCATAATGGCATCGATCGAAGCAGAGCCGAAGAAAAAGCCGAGGCGCAAGGCTGCTTTTTTCCGCGGTGCGGCAATTTCCGTTGCTTGCGTTATGCTTTGCCTTTCCGCAACGCTCGCGATCGCATTGATCCCAATGTGGCGTTCGGGCACGGGCGGCGAGGGACTGCCGAATGATCCTCAATATTCGCTCGAAAACTCCGTTGTTGAGGAATGCAACACCGAAATGAAATCAGAATCCGCATTATCTCAGCCTACCGATGAAAATATTGAGGCGGAACAGACGTCTGCTTCCGCTCAAGATCCTGCTCCGGAGGTTGCTCCGAGCGATACAATACCCGAAAACACTTTTGAAGAATCAATGTCGGTTGCCGAAACCGCACAGCCCGAAACGATGATTCCCGAAACGATGACACCCGAAACCGAGGCAGAAATGCAAGCTCCGGCGGAAGAAGCGACCGAAAGCGCGACCAAAGACGGAGCCGAAACCCAAATCACATATCAGGATGCGGCACCCGAAGCGTCTTCCGTTCCCGGCGGAGAGGAGATCACCCTCGCACTCCTGATCGTATCGGGACTGCTCGCGGTCGCCTCCTTCGTTGCTTTTCTCATCTCACTTTCGTCCGTAAGAAATCCCTCCCCAAAGAAAGATAAAGAGGAAGATCAATGAAAAAATGTTCGCTGACCGTCTACACCGTGTCGCATTTTCTCGTTGATTTCGCTTGCGGATATACGCTGTATTCGATGTACGCCAAGGGTGAGATCGAAGCAACAAAGGTTGCCGTACTCTTCATCCTTTACAATATGCTTGCCTTTGCGACACAGCATCTTTTCGGCGCGCTTGCCGATAAGGTAAAGTCAAACGGAAGTCTGTTCGCCTTTGTCGGAATCATTTCGACTGCTGTCGGTGTTCTGATCGGCAGTGCGGCACCTGCGGTGAGCGTATGCTTCGTCGGTCTCGGAAACGCCTGTTTCCACGTCGGAGGCGGCATCGACGCGCTGACCGAAGACCGAGGCTTCACCCGCGCGGGAGTACTCGTTTCGTCGGGCTCGCTCGGAATCGCGCTCGGATGTAAGGCGGGCGAAAAGCTTGTGCTCTCCCCTGCTGTTTACGTACTCGCCCTTGCGCTCGCGGCACTTGCCGTCAGCTTCCTTTGCAGAGGCGAAAGAAAGACTCTTGCAGAAGAAGAACCGAAATTTAAAGCCGTGATTTCTGCGGCAACGCCCGCAATTTGTATACTTCTTTTCGCCGTTGTCATCCGCTCCTATGCGGGATTTGCGGCAACCAAACCGACAGAAGTCTTCCCTCTCTTCTCGATAGCAGTCGCCGCGGCGGCGTTTTCGGGAAAATTTTTCGGCGGAATCTTTGCCGATATTTTCGGCGCAAGACGCGTCGGCACGCTGTCGCTTCTCCTCTGTGTTCCGCTTTATTATTTCGGCGCGAGATCAATGATCTTCTTTCTCATCGCAACGTTTTTCTTCAACATAGCAATGCCGATCACCCTTGTCGGTGCGGCGCGTAAGCTGCGCTCTTATGAAGGATTCGTATTCGGACTGACCACGGTCGCGCTCTTTATCGGCTATTTCATAAACACGCTCTTTCCCATCGGCAGGGCTCTGTCCGTGATACTTATTCCGATCCTCTCGCTCACAGCCGCGGTTTGCGTATTCCTTACGACCGATAATATTCGTGATCGAAAATGAAAGCAATAATCACACTTTTTTCTGCTCTTGCGCTGACGCTTGCGATCGAAGTACCACTCGGTGCGGTTTTGATAAAACGCAAGGATTCCGTCATCCCGCTGACGCTTATAAACGTACTTACCAATCCCGCCCTCAACGCGCTGCTTACTGTTATTTTTTGGCTGACGCAAAGCCATACGGTCTACTATATAACAGTCGTCATAGGCGAGATCGCGGTATTTATCGGCGAGGGATTCCTGATACGCGCGCTGTGCGGCATTCAGCTTAAGAGATCAATTATTATTTCCACAATAACCAACGCTGCATGAATCAGA
>JAFQGP010000068.1 GCA_017415485.1 Clostridia bacterium | reverse complement strand
TGTCTTGCTTCTTCGCCGCAGGGCTCTTTTGTGAGGCAATGGCGGAAGAATCTTGCCGCGGCTTCATTCATTTTCAGAACGCGCTCGCGCTTGACTCCGCGCTCGCCGTAGCTGTTATCTGCAGTTTGAGGTATTTCAATGCCCGCGCGTTTCGCAAGCATTTCAAGCGCGGTGGGATAATCGACGTTCTCCATCTTCATAATAAATGTTATAACGTCTCCGCCCGTGCCGCAGCCGAAGCAATAGAAATGATCGTCCGAACCGAATACGGTGAATGACGGCGAATTTTCGCTATGAAAGGGACACAGCCCGACCATATTGGAGCCCGCGTGTTTCAGCGTGACATAGGAGCCGATGACCTGCTCTATATCGTTGCGTCGGATTATTTCCTCGACGACTTCTCTCGGTATTTTCAAGTCCCCACTCCTTCCTGCGAAATTCATCTCTATAATACAATATACGCAGAAAAATCGCAAAAAACTCTTTTTTGCAAAGACTTTTTTGCGATTTTTCGTATTTTTTTAAGGAAAAGCTTATAAAACTTTCCTTGGCGGGGCAAGTTTGCGCCCGATCTCTGTCGGGATCGAGCGTCCGGCGGTAAGATCTCTCATTCTTACCTTAAAATACTCGACGGTTACAGTGGGCGAGGTCATAGTCAAAGTGACATCCGAAGTAAACTCGGTATCCTCGATCTCAATGCCGTATCGCGCAAATTCATTTTGCACGCGGGCGTGGTCGTTGTAGCTGCATTTCATTTTCAACACAACGACTTCCTCATAGGTAATGATCCCCGCATCGGCGACCGCGGCGCTTGCGGCGGATGAATACGCGCGGACAAGTCCGCCGGTTCCGAGAAGGATGCCGCCGAAATAACGTGTGACCACGACAGCGGCGCCGTCAAGTCCGTTTTTGCAAATAACGTCAAGGACGGGCATTCCGGCACTTCCCTGAGGCTCACCGTCATCCGAATATCTTTTAAGCGCACCGCCGCGGAGGACATAGGCAAACACATTATGCCTTGCATCCGCGTGCTTCTTTTTGATGCTCATAACAAACGCGGCGGCTTCTTCCTCTGTGTTGACGGGTTTAGCGTAACCGATGAATTCCGAACGGCGTTCGACGAGGGTTGCGGTGCCTTCTTTGGCAAGAGTGGTGTAGGTATTCAATGAACCTCACCTCCGTCATAAGCCGAAAGCATCCCGCGGATCTTTGAGTCAACGGTTGCTATAACGGTGATGTTTTCAGCACCGTAGTCAACGTCCTCGACCGTGGCGTTTTTATAGAGTGTATTGAGCGCGCCTGCCTCGGAATTGGGGATGATGAACTTTACGCGCTTTTTGCCCGCGTTGACAAGCGATTCGAGCTGTTCGCCGAGCTTGTCGAGACCTCTGCCCGTGAGTGCGGAGATGAATACGGTTCTTCTCTGCCCGTCTGCGCTTTCCATTGCGGGAAGCGGGATCTCATCGCGTGCGGGGAGATCGCATTTGTTATAAACGATAAGGCAGGGCTTGCCGCCTGCGCCAAGTTCGGCAAGGAGGTTTTCAGTCACTTCAAGCTGAGCGGGATGCTCGGGGTCGGAGGCATCGACGATTATCATAAGAATATCTGCACACGCCGCTTCATCGAGCGTTGAACGGAACGCCTTGATGAGATGGTGGGGCAGACGGCGGATAAATCCTACTGTGTCAGTAAGAAGGACCGATTCTCCCGAGGGGAGCGAAAATTTGCGCGTTGTCGGGTCGAGAGTTGCGAAGAGCTTGTCCTCGGCAAGGATCCCCGCGCCCGTCAGCGCATTGAGGAGCGTCGATTTGCCCGCGTTGGTATAACCGACGATGGCAACCTTCGGAACACCGCTTCTGTCTCGAGCGGAACGGAGAGTTTTTCTCTGTGTTTCGAGCTCGCGGAGCTCGGCTTCGAGAGCAGCGGCGCGGCGCTTGATGTGACGGCGGTCGGATTCAAGTTTGGTCTCACCGGGACCTCTGGTACCAATACCGCCTCCGAGACGCGAAAGCTGTGTGCCCTTACCGATGAGACGGGGCGCGGTGTATTTGAGCTGTGCAAGCTCGACCTGAAGCTTACCCTCTGCAGTCGCTGCGTGGAGGGCGAAGATGTCGAGGATCAGCATTGAGCGGTCGATGACGCGAACACCATCGAGCTCGTCCTCTATGTTTCTGATCTGCGAGGGAGTGAGCTCGCAATCAAATACGGCGATATCGACCTCGTTATTTTTGCAAAGTTCGGCAAGCTCAAGAAGCTTACCCGAACCGATATAGGTGCGGACATCGGGATTCGAGCGTGTCTGGATGAGTGTCGCCACAGTTTCGCCGCCCGCGGTATCGAGAAGTCTGCGAAGCTCGGCAAGCGAGATCTCACATTCGCCCTCTGCCATTCCGAAGGAATCGACACCGACAAGCACTGCCCTGCCCGCGATTATTTTATCTGTAATTTTCAGTTCCATAAAAAATCACCTCCGTGAGGATTAGTATAAAAAGAAAAATGGGCAAGCATACGCATACGCGCAAATCTCGCCCACTGTTCTTGACAATTATTTGCCCTGGAGTCTCTTGTTGAACTTGTCAACACGTCCGCCGGCATCAACAAACTTCTGCTTGCCGGTAAAGAAGGGATGGCACTTCGAGCAAATTTCAACTCTGATCTCGTTGCCGCCCTTAGGGTTGGTGGAACGAGTGGTTACGGTCTCGCCGCAAGCGCACTTGATTGTTACCTCTTCATACTTGGGATGGATACCCTGCTTCACAATAAACACCTCACTTTTAGCATTATTCTGACGGATTTTGCCGTCGGTATTGCAATTACCGTAAAATTATATCACATTTCAATCAAATTTGCAATACCTTTTTGAAAATTTCTCAAATTTATTTTATATTTTTCCCGTCATTTCGCGGCGAAGACCTTCAATTATCCTTTTTTCAAGCCTTGATATGTAAGATTGCGAGATCCCGAGAAGGTCTGCGACTTCTTTTTGTGTCAGCTCACGCTTTCCGGTGAGCCCATAGCGGAGCTCGATTATCTGCCGCTCCCGAGGTGCAAGTGCTGCGACTGCGCGGCGGACCTGTATTCTTTCCTCGCTTGCCGCAAACTGCTCGCAGACGCTTTCCTCTCCGGAATCGAGGACATCGGAAAGAAGGAGCTCGTTGCCGTCCCAATCGACGTTTAGCGGCTCGTCGAGAGATACCTCGCACCTTGTCTGGCTGTGCTTGCGGATATACATCAGGATCTCGTTTTCGATACAGCGCGAGGCATAGGTTGCAAGCTTGATGCCTTTGTCGGAACGGAAACTGCCGATCGCTTTGATCAGCCCCATTGTGCCGATCGAAACAAGATCCTCGATTCCGATTCCGGTGCTTTCGAATTTGCGAGCTATGTAAACAACAAGGCGGAGATTGCGTTCGATCAGCAAGCTGCGGATCATACGGTTTCCGCTTGATTCAAACTCTGCAATGGCTTCGTTCTCTTCCTCTGCCGTAAGAGGCGGCGGCAAGGTATCGGGGCCGTTGACATAGTATATTCCATCTCCTTTGTTAAACTTTGCAAGAAAGCGGGCAAGCAGCAGGCGCACCCGCAAAATGATATTCGTAAGCATATTAATCTCCTTAATCAACAAGTCCCGGCGGAAGCAAGGCTCTGCTTTCGCCTGCGCTTAAATTATAGGGAACGGGAGCGAGCAGTATGTCCGCTTCTCTTTTTCCCTTATCGTTTATAACTGTCACCGCATCTGGCTCTACTGCGGCAAGTAATGATGTTTTGCCGCCGATGGCACCCCTTGCGGGAATAAATCTGATCTTTGAGGCAATTTCTGAACAGATGCCCGATGAAAACTCACCGCTCCTCAAGTAATTGATCATTTCCGCCGGGAAGAGATCTTCAACAGCCTTAAGCTCGCAAAGCGCGACCGCCCTTCCGCTCAAAGGATCTGTCAGCATATTGCCCGTATCCGTCATTGCACGGATCACGATGCTTTTTCCGTTCATTCTGATCTCAACGTCGGCGCTCTTTGCGGCTGCTATCCGCTTCATACGTTTTCCGCCGACAAATGCTGCCGCACCGCCCGCCGCTGCTATCAGAGTAAAGAGCCAGACGCTGATATCGTCGCCGCTTTCGTACTCAAGTGAGGCAAATCCCGATCGCTCAAGTATCGAAGAAAGCGCGGTCATGATGCCGCCGAGGATCGAGGATATCAGGGCAAAAAGGATGCATCTGCCAAAGAGATCGCGCAACCGCATATTCTTTGATGCAAAAGCAACGCAACATATAACGATCAATGCCGCGACGTCACAGACCGAGGTAACAAACCCATTTGCATCAATAAACAGTGAGGCGACTCCATAAGCACCGCCAAGGGCAGAGGCAAGAGCACTTCTGAAGTGATAAAGCCTGCGCCCGGCAAGTCTTGCGCAAATATAAAAAACAAGGAAGTCCATGCTGAAATTTATCAAAAAAAGAACGTCGGCATATACCGTTTGTCCCACCTCCATCACCTCACCTCTATTATATTCGATGTGTTGAGAAAAATATGTCACAAGTCGGCATAAAAAAAGAACCGACTGAAAAATCGGTTCTTTAAGTATTTTACAATATCTTTCTGCACTCGATGTAAAACCTTTTATCTGCTGCGTGTCCCATTGAGAAGGTCTTTCGCGGAAGAGTGCCGTCGGCTTCTACTGCGGGGAAAAGCTCGGCTTTTGACATTCCTTCAAACACAAATCCCGCACAGGCATCGCGGGCGGCGAGGCGGCAAAGAGTGTCTTCACCGTGGATGTAATCTATGAGGGCGCGCGGATGAGACTTGAGCCATTCGTCGAGGAAATGCTGGAGGCTGGCAACGGGGAGAGTGTATTCGGGGTGCTCGATGACGACTTCGACGTTGTTGCCTTCGAGGATCATATCAAAAGTCTGCGCGGGGAATCTTCCGTTTTGGCTTGCGGCAAAAGCTTCAAAATCGTTGGCAAGCTCCATAACGTCAATGTTTTCGATCAGTCTGTATATCGGTTCAAAAACAAGGCTCTCCTCGTGCAGGTTGCAGACCTCGACAAGCGCATAGCGGGAGGGATGAGTTTTTGCTTCATCTTCGGTCAGATTCGCGCGGATCTCCTGCCAGGAAGCTTTTGCGGTCGCGAGAGAATGGTTTCCGTCGCCGACTGCAAGAGTTATGGGCGCACCGCCGTTATTCTTCGCTCTCTTTTCCGCATTCTGTGCCAAAACTGCAAGAGCGGAATTAAGCGATTCAAATTCGTCTGCGTAAACAAACGAAGCTTTGACGCTTCCGCCGCCCTCGCCAAGGTCGAAGGAATATGCATCCGCTTCTCTTCCCGCAAAGCGAGAAAGGAGAATGTCATCTGCGTCGTCCACAAGAAGCATTACGTGAGGCATCTCGAGAGGTGCGCCGCGTCTTACGGCAAGTCTTGGAGGTATACGCTCAACGACGGTCTTTTCGGTGGGACGAATCGAGGAAGTTGACCCGACGGAAAAATCATAATCTTCAAGGTCGATAGCGCAAACAAGACCGCGGCGTAGTTTGCCGTCCGACTGGATGCGTTCAAGGTAGACCGCGCAGTTATTATGCTCCTTGAGTATTCCTTCGTCAATATACTTCTTCATTGCCGCGTGGATTGGCGGGATCCGTTTTTCGGAATCCTCGAGCCATACCTCGGGGAGCATCAGGTTGAGCGTAGAGGGCGACTCCTTTACGGCTATGGCAACGCGCTCCCAATACTCGGGCTCGGATGTATATTGATCGCAGGCAACGCACGCCCATTTCTTTCCGTCAACCTCTGAAAAGTCGGGGAGCAATATATCGGCAGGGAAAATTTTCATCATAATCATTCTCCTAAGTGTTATCGTATCTTCATTATACTACATTTTTCGCATTTTTGCAATATTTTTTTAATAAATGCAAGATTTTTTCAAAAAACAGTTGCGCGCGCAACTATTTTGTGGTATAATATATGCAATGACAACAAAGAAAGGGTGATTTTATGGGACCCGGAAACGGCGGATGGGGCGGACCAAGATATGAATATGAAAAAGTCCAAAAGCCCAAAAACATCAAAGACGTTCCGCGCTATCTCTCGGAGCTTTTCGGAGGATTCTTTTACAGGCTTGGCTACATCTTCGTAATTGTATGGAGGGCAAGTCCTCTGATCCTCTTTACGATGGTATTTATCTCGATCTTTGACGGTATTATGCCCGTTATCGGCTCGATGATATCGGCTTCAGTACTTGACGAATTACATCTTGTCATACAAGAGAGGATACTTTCCGAAGAGGCAGGAATTCCCTTCACCGCATCCTTTTGGGGATCGGCTGTTCTCTCGATGCTCATTGTCCTTTTCGTTTACCGCATCTGCAACAGAGTCGTTACACGGATCAGCAGTTCGATAATCAGAATTGCGGGCGAAAAGGTTACCAATCAGGTAAAAGTCCAGATAATGGAAAAGGCAAGAACGATCGATCTTGCTTCATTCGATATGCCTGCCTTTTACGAAAAGCTTGAAAACGCTAACCGTGAGGCGGGACACAGACCGATACAGACGCTCCAGTCGACCTTCTCGATCATTTCCACGATCATTCAGCTCATAAGCTACATACTCATTCTCGCGCGTATTCCGAATATGTGGTGGATGCCGCTTGGTGTTGTGATAATTTCTGTACCCTCAGCGATCGTTTCCTTCGTTTACAGAAGAAAGCATTTCCAATACGTGCGTTGGCGTTCGAAGGATCGCAGACAGCTTTCCTACTTCTCGGGCTTGCTTGTCAACAAGGACCTTGTCAAAGAGATCCGTATTTTCGACCTTGCCGATACCTTTATCGACAGGTACAACAGGGTATTCAAAAAATACTATGCGGGTCTTCGCAAGCTGATCATTGCGGAAAGCGCGTGGCTGATCGGAATTGCGATCATATCCGCAGTCGTAAACTGCATATTCTATGCCGTTATTGCTTTTGGAGTATTTGTTGGAAGGTTTACGATCGGTAACTACAGCCTTTACACGGGCGCGCTGAACTCTATCGCGAACTGCGTTACTTCCTTTATCAACACTTCGGCATCGGTATATGAGGGCACTCTCTTTATTGACAACCTTATTTCCTTTATGAAGGAAAAGCCGACTATTATTCCCATCGCCGATCCCCCCAAGAAGGTTGATAAAAATGCGCCGCATACTATCGTTTTCGATAACGTATCCTTCTCTTACCCGGGTACTGACAGAAAGGTCATCAAGAATCTTTCGACGACCTTCCGCCCCGGTGAGACTGTCGTGCTCGTCGGTCTGAACGGCGCGGGAAAGACAACCCTTATCAAGCTTCTCACACGTCTTTACGATCCCACCGAGGGACGGATCCTTCTTGACGGTAAGGATCTGAGAGAATATGACGTCCGCGAACTTTACGACTTGTTCGGCATTATCTTCCAGGACTTTGGAAAGTATGCTGTTACGGCTGCGGAAAATATTGCATTCGGTGACATTCGCAAAAACGAAGATCGCGAAAAGGTTGAAGGATGTGCGCGTCAGGCAAATGCGGAGGACTATATTGCAAAGCTTCCCGACGGTTACGACACTCCTCTCACGCGTGTCTTTGAAAAGGAAGGAATCGAGCTTTCGGGCGGTCAATGGCAGAAGCTTGCTATCGCAAGAGCTTTCTACCGCGACTCCGAAATTATGATTCTCGACGAACCGACTGCTTCACTTGACCCGATGGCTGAGCAGGAGATATTCAATCAGTTTGATACTCTTCGCGAGGGCAAGACCACGATATTCGTTTCGCACAGACTTTCCTCTGCGGTTATCGCCACAAAGATCCTCGTTCTTGAATACGGCGAGCTTATCGAGGAGGGTAACCACCACGATCTGATGGCAAAGAGAGGCAAGTACTACGATCTCTTTACCACTCAGGCCAAGCGTTATCTTGAAGGCGGTCGCGACGTTGACGAAAATGACCGTCCGCACAGAAGACCTCCCAGACACCACGGCGAGGACGGCGAAGAAAGACCTCGCAGAAGACCTTCATTTGAAGAATAATTATTCCATTTCAGGGCGTCCCCAAGCGGGATGCCCTGACTTTTTTCCATAATTTTGCCTCTTCACAACTCCCCGCAGCTATGTTATAATATATACGCATATATGCAACACAGCGCAAAAAGGGGGAATGTGAAATATTTCGGCAAATAAGGTTTGCCGAAGGAAATGAGGAAAGACATTATGACAAAAAGAATTACTGCATTTATTTTATCGGCGGTGGCGCTCCTTTCGCTCTTTGCGGCACCCTTCGGCGCAAGCGCAGCGTCGGAGACCTCAAAGGCGGGGCGCGTTGCTACCGCCAGCACCGCACTCAACGTGAGGCGCTCGGCTTCGTCATCGTCCGAGGTTATCTCTTCACTTTACAAGGGCAATTACGTAACCCTTATGTGGAGATCGGGCGACTGGTGGTACGTGGAGTTTGACGACGGAAAATACGGCTATTGCCATTCCGACTACATAGATACCGTCAGCGCGACCGCAAAGGTCGTCAAGACCGCAAGCGGAAGCCTCAACGTCAGAAGCGGTGCGGGAACATCTTATTCGAGGATCGGAAGCCTGCCGAGTGGCGAGGTAGTTCTGGTTCTCTGGACTACGGGCGATTGGAGCCGTATTCTTTATAACGGCACAAAGCTCGGTTACGTAAGCTCGCAATATCTTGCATCGGCAAACGCTTATCCCGCCGTCTCGCTTTCTGTTCCGCATTATATGCAGACAGACAAGAGATGGGCAAGCGTCACGCTCGGCAGATCGGGAAAGTCGATCTACCGTGTCGGCTGCACTACGACTTCATTTGCAATGATCGAGTCGTATCGCACGGGAAAGACGATCTACCCCGATGCTATGTCAAGAAAGCTGAGCTACACTTCATCGGGCAACGTATATTGGCCGAGTGATTATGCGATGATAACAAGCAGTTCGGGCTACCTTCAGAAGATCTACGATCAGCTTAAAGCAGGAAAGCCTGTGCTCTTCGGTGCCAAAACTGCATCGGGAGGTCAGCATTGGGTGGTTATCACAGGATATAAGGGCGGATCGACTCTGACCGCCTCGGGGTTCACCATCAATGATCCCGCAGTATCATCGCGTAAAACGCTTGCCGATCTTTACTCCGATTATCCGTATTTCTACAAATTCTTGTACTACAAGTATTGATACCGTTGTAAAAATGCATTATTTGACCTTCGCGGGGCATTTTCTATATGTTAAAAACGCAGAAATTATGAAAAAATCTCAAAATATTTTCATTTCTCTGTTGACAGAATCAAAAAAATCTGTATAATATTATAGTATAATGTAAAATCAACGAGATCGGAGCAATAAAATGAGTATTAAGGTTGTAAAATTCGGCGGTTCCTCGCTTGCGGACGCCGACAAATTCAGAAGAGTTGCGGAAATCATCGCGGCAGATCCCGACAGAAGATACGTCGTTCCTTCCGCACCCGGAAAGCGCTTTTCTGATGATATCAAGATCACCGATATGCTTTATCAGTGCTACAACCTCGCCCGCGAGGCTTCAACAAAAGAAGAATTTGAAACATGCTACAGCAACATCTGCGCCCGCTTTCAAGGCATTATCACAGACCTCGGTCTTGATTTTGATATAAGCGGTGAGCTCGGTTATATCAAAAACGCCATTCTCGGCAGAGCAGGCCGTGACTTTGCCGCAAGCCGAGGCGAATACCTTTCGGGACTTATTCTCGCAAAGTTCATCGGCTTCGACTTTATCGATGCCGAAAACGTTATTCTCTTCAAGGATAACGGAACCTTTGATGCGGAAAATACCCACGAGGTTCTCACAGCAGAGCTTGCACGCCACGAGCGCGCGATCATTCCCGGCTTCTACGGACTTATGCCCAACGGCACTGTCAAAACATTCTCCCGCGGCGGCTCGGATATAACCGGCTCTATCGTTGCCCGTGCGGCGGGCGCCGACCTTTACGAAAACTGGACCGACGTTTCGGGCTTCATGATGGCTGACCCGAGAATCATTGATAACCCCAGAGCTATCGAAACGGTTACATACCGCGAGCTCCGTGAGCTTTCCTATATGGGAGCTACCGTTCTTCACGAGGATGCGATCTTCCCCGTGCGAATCGCGGGTATCCCGATCAACATCAGAAACACCATGCGCCCCGGCGACGACGGAACTATGATAGTTGCTTCGGCATCCGATTATGATAACAAGCACATTATCACGGGTATTGCCGGCAGACGCGGCTTCTCGGTATTCACGGTTGAGGACGACCTTATGAATTCTCAGATCGGCTACGGACGCCGTATGCTTGAGGTATTCGAGGAAAACGGCATTGCATTCGAGCATATGCCCACCGGCATTGACACGATGAGCGTTATCGTTGCAACCGCCGATATCGATCCCATCCGCGAAAAGCTTATTGCTTCCCTTAACCGCACCCTCAAGCCCGACAGCATCACCGTTGATGACGGACTTGCGCTGATCGCAGTCGTCGGACGCGGTATGATCAAGGCTAAGGGCACTGCGGCAAGAGTCTTCTCCGCCGTTTCGAACGCAGGTGTCAACATCAGAATGATCGACCAGGGCTCCTCTGAGCTCAACATCATTCTCGGTGTTGAGGAACGAGATTTCGAGGTCACCGTGAAGGCTATTTACGACGAGTTTGTTAATGACTGATATCAAAGCCGTCTCGCAAGAGGCGGCTTTTCAAGTGGACAGTGGTTAGTGGACAGTGGACAGAAAGATGCGAATGATAATTCAATTTTTGCTGTCGTCCATTGTTAAGCAGATAATTTAATGCAAAAAATCTCGGATATTAAGAAGTTTATGGCTTCAAAATATCCGAGATTTTCTATTAACTTGTTTTGCTTTTTTGCTTTACGAAACTATTAACGCATTGCACAAAATTATATATGTAACTCGCATCTTTCTGTCCACTGTCCACTAACCACTGTCCACTTATTTAATCAATTTCTTAACAGCAAGCGCGCACCAGCCGTTATCTTCGATCGATTCGACGATATAGAGTCCTGCGGCTTCGAGGGCGTCGGTAACCTCTTCTGCTCTCTCGGTGATGATTCCCGAGGCGAGGAGGGTGGAGGTGTCCTTCATAAACTTTCCGACGTCGGGAGCCATACGTATGATGATGTCGGCAACGATATTCGCGCAGATGACGTCATACTGTTCTGCCTTGACTCCTGCGAGGAGATCGGATTCGGCGCACTCGATCTCGCAACCGTTTTCGATAGCGTTTTCAGCGGCTACCTCGACTGCGATGGGGTCGATATCGTAAGCACGGCATAGTCCCGCGCCGTATTTTGCGGCGCAGATCGCAAGGATGCCGCTTCCGCATCCGACGTCAAGCACGGTGCATCCGTCGGTGATGCAGTTTTCGAGCATCTGAATAATTCCTCTTGTCGTTTCGTGAGAGCCCGTGCCGAAAGCCATTCCGGGATCCATTCGGACAACGATCTCGCCTTCTTCGGACTCGTATTCCTCCCACTTGGGGACGATCACGGTGCGGTTGCCGATGTGGAGGGGCTTATAATACTGCTTCCAGGTGTTGACCCAGCTTTCCTCGTTTACGTCACGGACGTCAACGGTTGCCTCGATGGCTTCTGCGGCGAGCTTTTCGCGGATGAAGGCGAGAGTTGCGTCGCTGTCTGCATCTGCTGCAAGGAAGAGGGAAACGCTCGAAACAGTCTTGTCGGCATTGAGAAGAGCCTCGTCAACAAGCTCGCCGTAGCGGTTGTTGATCTGAAAATCACTCATATCCTCGATCATAAGATTGGGGTCGATCATTGACATGATCGCAACGACTTTATCGAGCACGTTGACCTTGACGGTAACTCTGATCTGTGTCCAATCCGAATATTCGTATGCCATGATTTAGTCCTCGTTCTTTTTGTTCTTTCTGAAGAATCTCTGCTTTTTGCCGTAATTCGATTCGCCGCAAGCCTCGGCAAACTGACGCATAAGCTCGCGCTGTTTGGAGGTGAGTCCCTTGGGTGTTTCAACGACTACGGTAAAGATGAGATCGCCGCGTCGGTCGGGGTTCTCAAGACGGCAAGCTCCGCAGCCGCGAAGGCTGAAGGATGTACCTGTCTGTGTTCCCTCGGGGATGGTGAATTTCTTCGAGCCTTCGAGTGTGGGAACGTCGATCTCGGCGCCGAGAGTTGCCTCTGCGACAGTGATCGGCACATCACAGTAAATATCATATCCTCTACGGTCGAAGAGATTGTGGTTCTTTACTCTGACCTCGACGATAAGGTCGCCAGCTGGGCCGCCGTTTGCGCCGTCGTTGCCCATTCCGCGGATGGCGATCCTGCCGCCATTGTCAATGCCCGCGGGGACTGTGACGGTGATCTTCTTCTGCTGCTTGGTCATACCGTTTCCGCGGCACTTGGGGCAGGGCTCCTTGATGATCTTACCCGTTCCTCGGCAGGCTTCACACGTAACTGTGCTCTGGAAGGACATACCGCCGAGTCTTTGCATAACTCTGCGCTGACCGGTTCCTCCGCAAGAAGAGCAGGTCTCGGTCTTGCCGTCCTTTGATCCGCTTCCGTTACAGTCGGAGCATCTTGCAATACGCGAAAATTCCATTTCCTTCTTGACACCGAATGCGGCTTCCTCGAAGGTGACGCTTATAGCATATCCGATGTCCTCGCCTCTGCGGGGGGCATTCTTTCTTCTCTGCGAAGATCCCCCGAAGCCGCCAAAGCCGAACATACTGCCGAAGATGTCGCCAAGGTCAATATCGCCCATATCGAATCCGCCCGCGCCTGCGCCGCCGTTTTCAAACGCCGCGTGACCGTAATTATCGTAAGCCGATCGTTTCTCGGAATCCGACAGGATCGCATACGCCTCGTTTACTTCCTTAAACTTCGTTTCTGCATCGCTGTTGCCGGGGTTCATATCGGGGTGATATTTTTTTGCAAGCTTTCTGTACGCTTTTTTTATTGTATCTTCATCGGCGCTGCGATCTACGCCGAGCACCTCATAGTAATCTCTTTTAGCCATTGGTCTGCCTTTTTGATGTAATTAAATACTGCTTTGTGGGAAGAGCGTCATTTTGCGCCCTTCCCACCAAATATTAATTATTATTTATCCGAGTTATCCTCGAAATCTGCGTTGTAGTAGCCGTCGCCGCCCATATTACCGGGGTTTCCGCCCATATTGGGATCGCCGCCCTGTGCACCGCCCTGAGCTGCATAGAGTTTCTCGGAGAGCTTGCCGAATGCCTGCTGGAGTGCTTCTGTGTCAGCCTTGATAGCATCAACGTCGCCGGTGTTAACGGTTGCCTTGAGCTTCTCGATTGCGTCCTTAACGGGTGCAGTGTCAGCCTCGGAAACCTTGTCACCGATCTCGCCGAGAGTCTTTTCGGACTGGAAGATGAGGTTTTCAGCGTAGTTCTTGGTCTCTACAGCTTCCTTCTGCTTCTTGTCCTCTTCAGCGAACTTTTCAGCCTCTGCAACTGCGCGGTCGATGTCATCCTGGCTCATATTGGTGGAGCTGGTGATGGTGATGTGCTGTTCTCTGCCGGTGCCCTTATCCTTTGCGGTTACGTTAACGATACCGTGTGCGTCGATATCGAAGGTTACCTCGATCTGGGGTACTCCGCGGGGTGCGGGAGGAATGCCGTCAAGGATGAAGCGTCCGAGGGTGGTGTTGCCCGATGCCATCTGGCGCTCACCCTGGAGAATATGGATCTCAACCTGAGTCTGGTTGTTATCTGCGGTAGAATATACCTGGCTCTTCTTTACGGGTATGGTGGTGTTTCTGTCGATGATCTTGTTGAATACGCCGCCGAGGGTCTCGATGCCGAGGGACAGAGGAGTTACGTCGAGAAGAAGGAGATCCTTAACTTCGCCGCCGAGAACGCCGCCCTGGATAGCCGCGCCGATCGCTACGCACTCATCGGGGTTGATGCCCTTGAAGGGATCCTTGCCGATGAAGTTCTTGACTGCATCCTGAACTGCGGGGATTCTGGTGGAACCGCCGACGAGAAGGACCTTGTCGATCTGTGCGGGACGAAGACCTGCATCCGAGAGAACCTGCTTTGTGGGGTTCATGGTTGCGTCAACGAGGTCTGCGGTGAGCTCGTTGAACTTTGCGCGGGTGAGAGTTGCTGTGAAGTGGAGAGGTCCTGCTGCGGTTGCGGTAAGGAAGGGGAGATTGATCTCGGTGGTGGTCATGCCGGAGAGCTCGATCTTTGCCTTCTCTGCTGCTTCCTTGAGTCTCTGACCGACCATCTTGTCGCCGCGAAGGTCAACGCCGTTTTCCTTCTTGAATTCGTCGATCATCCAATCGATGATCCTCTGGTCGAAGTCGTCGCCGCCGAGCCTGTTGTTACCTGCGGTAGCAAGAACCTCGAAAACGCCGTCGGAGATCTCGAGAAGGGATACGTCGAATGTACCGCCGCCAAGGTCGAAGACCATGATCTTCTGATCGTTTTCCTTATCCATACCGTAAGCAAGTGCAGCTGCGGTGGGCTCGTTGATGATACGAAGAACCTCAAGACCTGCGATCTTACCTGCGTCCTTGGTTGCCTGACGCTGTGCGTCGGTGAAATATGCGGGAACTGTGATAACTGCCTGATTTACGCTCTGTCCGAGATATGCCTCTGCGTCAGCCTTCATCTTCTGAAGGATCATCGCGGAGATCTCCTGGGGTGTATAGCCCTTGCCGTTGATGTTTACACGGCGGTCGGTACCCATATCTCTCTTGATGGAGCTGATGGTGAGGTCGGGGTTGGTGATAGCCTGACGCTTTGCGACCTGACCGACAAGACGCTCGCCGTCCTTCTTGAAGGCTACAACGGAAGGAGTTGTTCTTGCTCCTTCGGGATTGGGAATTACAACGGGCTCGCCGCCCTCAAAAACTGCTACACAAGAGTTTGTAGTACCAAGGTCAATGCCTATGATCTTTGCCATAATAGAATTTCCTCCAAATATATAATCTTTTTGATTTCTGAATTAGTTTGCGACCTTTACGACCGCGTATCTGATAACCTTGTCGCCTCGGATGTAGCCCTTCTGGAGCACCTCAACGACTTCGTTTTCGCCGTAATTCTCGTCCTCGACGTGAAGAACGGCATAGTGGCGTTCGGGATCAAAAGTTTCACCGACAGCCTTAATTTCCTCGATTCCGAGCTTTGTAAGTCCCTCGTCGAAGCTCTTGAGGATAAGCGCAAGTCCGTCTGCAAGTGCTTTGGGATCCTCGCATCCTACTGCTCTGCCGAGGTTATCGAGCACCGGCAGGAGCGCGTTTATCGCGTCGGAATAAGCATCCGAATAAACGCTTTCGCGTTCCTTTTGCGAGCGGCGGCGGAAGTTATCGTATTCCGCGCAAACGCGGAGATATTTATCTTCCTTATCCGCAAGAGCAGCCTCAAGATCACCGATCTTCGCTTCAAGCTCGCGGGTCTTTTTGTTTTTCTTTTCTTTTTTATTTTCAGCTTCGGGTGCGGGTGTTTCGGGGGCTTCCTCTGTCGCGGGAGCTTCCTTTACCTCTTCACTTTCGGCTGTGGGGATGTTCTTTTCTTCAGTCATTGTCTTCATCCTTTATATCTATTTCTTTATTTACTTTCTTTCCGGGAGGTGCGAGAGCAGAATATTCATCCATGATCTCGCCCACAGAGCCGCACAGGCGCTCTATCGTTTCGAGGACCTTGGCGTAGTCCATTCGAAGGGGTCCGAGGACTCCGATGACTCCGAGCGTTTTTCCGTCCCTCACGATGGGCTTGAATACTATCGCCGAGTTGTTCATAACCTTGACCGACGATTCGGATCCGATGAGGACCGAAATATCCTCATTCTGCGAACCCGAAACGAGTTTGAGGATCTCATCCTTCTGCTCGAGCGTTCCGAGTAGATCGCCGAGCTGTTCGGGGCTTTCGTAATCGCGGTAATGAAGCAGATTTCCGATTCCGGTGAGCTGAAGCTCGCCGCCGTCGTTTTCCGTCAACGCGGTATAGATCGTTTTGATTATCGGCGCGATGAGCTCGCTGTCCGCTCCCATCTCTTCCTCGAGCTTCAGCATAACCGACATATTCAGTGCTTCGGCGGGAAGACCAACAACTGTCGTATTGAGGACAGTCGCGAGGTGGGAAACAACGTCCTGCGATTTCGGCGCGGTCATTCTGATGTGCTTCGATATTACGTTGCCCGAGGCGTTTATCATTATCAGAACGAAGTTGTATTCGTCGATATAAGCCGTTTCAAAGCGCGTTATGACCGCCGAGGATCCTCCGGGCTTAACTGCGAGTCCGGTGTAGTTAGTCATAGCAGAGGCAAGCTTTGAGGCCGTGAGGAGTATCTGATCGAGCTCTGCAGTCTTGCTCTTGAGGATACGGTCGATCTGCGCGATCTCATTTTTTGTCATCGCGTAGTGCTCGATGAGCTGATCGACGTAGAATCTGTATCCGAGCTGCGAGGGTACTCTGCCCGCCGAGGTGTGCGGCTGTTCGAGATAGCCAAGCTCTTCAAGCTCTGCCATTTCGTTTCTGATAGTCGCCGAGGAGCAGCTGATGCCCGGGAGCTGCATGAGTGACTTTGAACCGATCGGCTCACCGAGCTCGATGTGCGATTCAACGATAGCTTTCAGTATCTGTTTTTTTCTGTTACTGAGTTCACTTCCGTACATAACTTTCTCCTTTC
>JAFQGP010000001.1 GCA_017415485.1 Clostridia bacterium | reverse complement strand
CCCCGTCCCCTACAAGCTCGTATTATTATTTGATAAATAATTAAAAAATCTCTCGTTTATTTATTCTGACATACTAATCAGCAATATCTCTATAAGGTCGAAAAACCATTAATAATTATAGTTATTTTTTATTCCTGTGACTGACAGAAAAGTGTCGGAGATAATCTTTTTTGCTTATTTATATAATTAAATACAAAACTTTGCTGAGGCATTGCGCGATCAAGATCGCGCAGGGTGAAGGAGCGAAAATCTCCCCTGAAGGGAAGATTTTACTCCTTCCAAACGGTCGGCAGGGGCGCCGCCCGTTTGAAGCACGGAGAGAATTTCGCCGTCTGCGGACGGCGACTTAAGGCTCTGCCTTAAGAAACCGCAAACTTTTGAAAAAGTTTGATCAAAACTTCCCGCTACTGTTATCTTTAGTTTTTATTAAAATCGAAAATTTCCGAGCGCAGCGAAGGAAATTATCCTTAACTTTACACTTTTCACTTTCCACTTTACACTTGACGGCGCGTCAACAGCTGTAATTCCCGTTCTCCACCCGAATAACATTAACGTGCTCATTCTGCAGATCCATATCCGAACACGCCGTCATTATCACTTGTCCGCGTTTCATCCGCTCGCAAAGATAAGATCGTCGCTCGGCGTCGAGCTCGGAAAAGACGTCGTCAAGGAGAAGGACTGGGCTTTCTCCCGTATTTGATGCCGAAATTGCCGCCTCGGAGAGCTTGAGACCAAGCGCGAGCGAGCGCTGTTGCCCCTGTGAGGCGAAATTTCGGGCGTTTTTGCCGTCAAGGCGGATTATCAGGTCATCCTTGTGGATTCCCCAAAGCGTCGCTCCCGCGTAAATCTCGCGGTCGTGGGACGACATCAGCTGTGAAAAGAAGATCTCCTGCGCGCGTTTGGCATCCGCGGCTTCCTCGGGTTTGATCTTGAAGGAATGATCATACTCAAGGCTCGGAGTCTCACGCCCGCCGGTCATTTCATCGAAACAGATCTTGAGCTCACGCTCCGCCGCCTCGATGTATCGAAGCCTTTGCTTTGTGATATTCGCCGCCTCAGCCGCAAGCTGCGCGGACCAGAACTCGATCGTCGCGTCAAAGCTCTTTCTGTCACGTTCCGCATTCTTAATCAGCTTATTTCGCTGCATAAGAATGTGATTGTACCTCTGCAACGACCGCAGATAAAGCGGGCGAAGCTGCGAGATAGCGACATCGAGATAAAAACGTCGCATCGAGGGTCCTTCTTTTATGATATTGAGGTGCTCGGGGCAGAAAATTACCGCGCGGAAAAGACCGATGATCTCACTCATCCGCGAGATCTTCATGCCGTTTTGCTCGATATGGCGCGCGTGATCCTTTGAAAAATCTATCGTGAGATTCCTCTCGCGCACTTTATCCTCAAAATCGAGCGACAATTTCGCCGTTCGCTTATCAAACGCGATAAATTCCGCATCCTTCGCGCCGCGGAAAGACTTGCCGAGCGAAAAATAGCATATCGCCTCAAGCAGATTCGTCTTTCCCTGCGCATTTGCGCCGAAGAGAAGATTTATACCGTCCGAGAACTCCACCTCGGCGCGCTCGATATTGCGAAAATCCTCGGCACAAATTTTTTTGACCTTCATTTATGAAATTTTAGTGCATTGTCTTGATGGGAAGCAGGAAGAACAATTCGTCGCTACCTTCCTCGAGGTCAAGAGGAATGATGTTGATACTCGAGATTGCTGTCGACATCTCGATTCTGAGACGGTCGCACTCGCAGGAGCGGATCGCATCAATGAGATACTTGTTGTTGAAGGAGATGGTCAGGTCATCGCCCTCGTGCTCGATCTCGATCTCCTCATAGGACGAGCCCGCGGAGGAGTTTGCCATTACCTTCAGAAGATCGCCCTCAACGTTGAAACGGACGGGAGTACGGTTGCTGCCGATGATCCTCTCCTCGGTAACGACAGCGGCTCGCTCGAGCGCACCGAAAAGGAGATTGCGGTCAATATTGAAGGAAATTTTATGTGTTTTGAGAATGATTCTGTCATAATCAAGGTACTCACCCTCGATAAGACGGGTGTAGAAGGTCATATTCTCGAAATAGCAGATGAGGTACTTACGGCTCATATGCATCATAACTCTGTCGTCCTCACCGTCGGGGAGCATACGGTAGAGCTCCTGCACGGTCTTTGCGGGAACGATATAGGAATATCTGACCTGGGTATTATCCTCGGACTTGTTGACGATATCAGCCTTTGTCGAGCACTTTGCCATCTTGAAACCGTCGCAGGCAACGACCATGAGCTTATCCTCTTCGACTCTGAAATAAGCACCGTTGAGGATATATCTCTGGTCATTGACACCCATAGCGAAGCTGACCTTTGCGATCATCTTCTTGAGCAGGGGGCAAGAGATCTCATAGCGGAGGGATTTATTGTTGATTGCGGGGATCGCGGGGAAGCCCTCGGCGGAAAGCGCGGACATTTTCTGAGTAGATTTGCCGGAAACGAGAGTAGTCTCAAGTTTCGCATTGACGGTGATGGTAATTTCCTCGCCGTCCATAACCTTAAGCATCTGGAAGAGCTTATTTGCATTGATAGCATAGCAACCGGTCTCAAGGACTGTCGCTTCACATTTAACTCTTACAGCCTTTTCAAGGTCAAAGGAAGTAAGAACGACCTCGCCGGGATTTTCGGCATTCATATGGATGCATTCAACCTCGGGGAAGGGACCTTTATTCGGAACAGCGCAAAGCAGGGGAGCGATGCTGTTGATGAGCTCCTGGCGGTTAAAGATAATTTTCATCTCGAATACTCCTTAAAAAATGATCAGATGTGTGGAAAACTTTCGCGGAGTTTCCACAAAAGAATTTTTTTCGTTCTCATGCGCGCAAGCGCGAAAGAAGATAAGAAAATAAGTTTAATATATATAATATTTAATGTTTATAGTAGTAGACCATGGGGAAACTGTGGAAAACCCCGGGACTGCCCGAAAATGGCGTTATTGGGAGGTTTTTTGAGGTTTTTGGCAATTTTTCGACTTTTGCTCGTTGTGGAAAACCGAGGTAAAACTCACTACGATTTCCACAGCTATTTTTGACCTCAAAAAAAGTCTCAAAACGACATTTTTCGCTTTTCAACCATTTCCAACAACTTTACCACTATGGCATGTTGAAAGTTTTGGTCCACCTTTTTCAAAAGGTGGCGAATTCTTAAGGCAGAGCCTTAAGTCGCCGTCCGCAGACGGCGAAAACGGTTGCCGAAGGCAACCCCGCAAGCGAAGCTTGCTCTCTCCCTTGCGCTTCAAACGGGCGGCGCCCCTGCCGACCGTTTGGAAGGAGTAAAATCTTCCCTTCAGGGGAGATTTTTGCTCCTTCACTCATTTTTACAATGAATGATCAAGTTGTTATATCAATATGCAATAATTGAATCGCAACGCGTAGGGGACGGCGCCCTCGACGTCCCATTATTGCATAAAACTTTAGCGTTTATAAAATATAGAAACTAAAGTTAAATTATAGTGATTTAATGCACAAATAAACCATCATTGAGCTCGGGACGTCGAGGCGCCGTCCCCTACAATGATAATTTAATTTGTTCGTGTTGTTAAAGTAAATCGCGATAATTTAATTGGGCAAAGGGTGACAGAGATCACTACTTCCCTACAGCCGGGAAGTAGTGACTCTGTCCAAAATCGAGAAGCAGAGCTTCACGATTTTGAAGCACGGTAGCGAGAGCTGAAGCTCTCGCATTAGTTCGAGACGCTGTCTCGAGCTCTGCAACCTTTTGAAAAAGGTTGACCAAAACTTCCCGCTGTTGTGGAAATGATGTTTTGCGGTCGCATCTTTCTGTCCACTGTCCACTAACCACTGTCCACTAATCACTCGGCGGAGCCGGTGACTTCCTTTGTCATCTCATTAATATCAAGCGTCAGCATCGCGTCGGTCTTGAGCTTCTTCTCGATCGTCTCCCAAGACGCAAGCGCAGTAGTGTGATCTCGATTGAATATCTTTCCGATATTCGGCAGCGACATCTCCGTGATCTTACGGATCAGATAGATCGTCACGTGTCTCGCCTGCGCGATCTCTCTCGAGCGGCTCTTACCCGTCAGATCTTCCTTGCTGATTCCGTATTTCTTATAAACCGTCGCAAAGATCTTGTCAACCGTCACGCTCACCGGCTCCTCGCCGCCAAGTAGATCGGCTATGCAGCCCCTCGCAACCTCCATCGTGATCTTCTGACCCGAAAGGAATGCAAGCGCGCCAAGCTTCTTCATCGCGCCCTCGATCTGCCTGATGTTCGAGCGCAGATTCTCGGCAAGGTAGGTCAGCACTTCCTCTGGAATGATGATCCCAACCTGCTCCGCCTTCTTTTTGATGATCGCAACTCGCAGCTCAAGATCGGGCGGCTGAATGTCCGCAAGCAAGCCCCACTCGAATCTCGTCTTCAGTCTGTCCTCGAGTGTCTTCATATCTCTCGGCGGACGGTCCGACGTCAGTATGATCTGCTTGTGCTCCTCGTAAAGCGCGTTGAAGGTGTGGAAGAACTCCTCCTGCGTCGAGGTCTTGCCCGCGATGAACTGAATGTCGTCGATCAGCAGAACGTCGCAGGAGCGGTATTTGTTTCTGAATTCATTCGTCATCTGCGCCGCAAGAGCTTCGATGAACTGCGTGGTGAAATCCTCGCCCTTGATGTATATGATCTTCGCCGCGGGCTTCTTTCTTTTGATCTCGTTTGTGATCGCGTAAAGAAGGTGGGTCTTTCCAAGTCCGCTGGGACCGTAGATGAAGAGGGGATTGTAATTCATCGCAGGATTTGCCGCAACCGCCGTACAAGCCGCGTGAGCGAATTTGTTCGAGCTTCCGACTATGAAGTTGTCGAAGGTGTATTCGAAGTTGTAGGGCGGCAATGTCGAGCCCCACGCGCCCATGCCGGGCTTTTCAGCCTCCGCACTTCTCTTTTCCGCGTCCGCTTCCTCGCGCAATCTCTTTATCATTGCCTGATGGCGCTCGTTCTTCATCTTTTCGATGCGAGCCTCGCGCTCCTCGGGCGTTTCGTTTGCAAATTCCTTTTGACGGTTGCGGAAAAGCTCCGCCTCAAATCCGTCACCCATATCCGGCGAAGGCATTATCGGGTCGGGCATCACGATCTCACCCGGCTCATCCTCGCCTTCGTAATGAAATCCCGTTCCGCCCTCCGAAAAATCAAAGAAGGAATCCTTCTCGTCTTCCTCGATATCGCGCGCCGCGTCCTCAAGACGCTTTTTATCGGCATCCGACTTTGCGTTTTCTTCCTCGCAAATGATCTCAACCTTAACGCGGAAGCCGAGTCTTTCCTCGAAGCCGTCTTCTATTTTTGAAAGAAACTTTTGATTTATAATATCATATTTGAACGCCGAATCGATCGAGAAGGTAAGAACGTCGTCCTTAAACGCCAGCATTTTCATATTGCCGAACCAAAGCTCGACAGTGGAGCGCGGCATACTGTCAAGAAAGCTGTTTCTGACATCCTCCCAAACGGCGATAAGCCCGTCAAGATAAGCCATTTTTGCGGGATCCTTTCGTAATTTAACTTTGTCGCTGTTTTAATATATATAATATTATATCATATATAAGTTATTTATTCAACTATATAATATAATATTAACAGAAATATTACATTTCATTTTCTGATTTTTCAACGCCGGCGTTATGTGGACGTGCTTCGGATATATTTCAAATATTCCCCGGGCGACATACCGCAAACGGCACGGAAGGTCTTATAGAATCCCGACGAGCTGCAAAAGCCGCTGAGCATAGCGGCATCGAGAATATTTATCGAATCGTTTATCATCAGCCTCACGGCATTCTGAACGCGGCATCTTGCAAGAAACACACCGGGGGTGGTTCCTGTCATACTTTGAAAGAGCCGCGTGTAATAGCTGCGGCTCAGATTTACGTGTTCTGACAGTTGCGATACGCCGAATTCGTTGCCGATATGAGTATTGATATACCGTACCGTTTCGGCAATTATTGCGCCCGCGTTGGAGTTTGATGCGTTAGTCGGTGCGAAGGCATCGGGATGCTTCAAAGCAGTCTCGCGCAAAAGCAATGCCGTTACGGAGATCAGAAGCGAAGAGATCAGAACGCTGCGCGCTTCCTTATCGGGCGAGGCAAATGTCTGCGCTATGAGGTCAAGAAGTCGGTTTATAGTGTCATAACAATCAAGTTCTTTATCGATGAGAGGATCAAATGACGTTGAGCGGCCGTAGAACAGGCGCAGGCAATCGGCATCGCTGCCGAATAAAGTAGGCAAAAATGCGAAGATCTCCCCGTGAAAATCGTCTTCGACAGACAAAAATTGCCGAACTTCCATATTGTTGACTGATATAATATCGCCCGGAGCTACGGATATTCTGTGAGTACCAACCTGCCAGACGGCGTGTCCACTTATAACACGTATGAATCTGAGCGTTGTGAAAAGAACTTGACGGTCTTGCGCCGAGTTATGATGCATATGAAAATGTTTATAGCCTGCGGTAAAGCTACCGTCACGAAGAATGATATGTTTGTAGGTATCGTACATTGATCTGTCCCCTTTTTTGATAAATTTATTATACACCATCAAATGCCAGATGTCAATAAAAAGCACAAAAGTGGAGATATTGGGACGGATCCGGCAGGACTTTATTTGTTTTTTATGATATAATTATGATCGAAAAAATAAAAGGGGGCATACTATGCAAACTATTATTGAACCGCAGAGAAAGATACCTGTAATTGAGGAGGCTGACGTTTGTGTTCTCGGAGGAAGCTGTACCGGTGTATTTGCCGCTGTGCGTGCCGCAAGACTCGGTATGCGCGTTGTTCTGATCGAACGTCTCAACCGTCTGGGCGGTGTTGCAACGGCAGGATTGGTCAATATCTGGCACACGCTTCATGATATGGACGATCAGGAACAGATCATCGCAGGTCTGACTTATGAGGTCATTACGTCACTCAAGAGCCGCGGCGCTCTGACAGTTCAGAACAATCGCAGCTCCACGTATAATTTCAACCCGATGGAGCTGACTATCATACTTGACGAATTGATCAGAGAGCACGGCATCCGCCTTATGCTTCACACCAATTATTCCGCTGTCGTTGAGGAAAGCGGACGTTTGGATGCCGTTATTGTTGAAAACCGTGATGGCCGCGGGGCTGTCCGCGCAAAATTCTTCATTGATGCAACGGGCGACGGCTATGTCTGCCGCGATCTTGGTATTCCGCAGTATGTATCGGATTACATCCAGCCGCCGACGGCATGCTTCCATCTTCAGGGAAATATTGAAGGTAAGGATCTCAAACGGATCTGGAAAGAGCACGGCGCGGAATTCGGTCTGACCGATGACTGGGGCTGGAGTGCGCGTGTCGCAGGTCTCAGCGGAATCACCATGCGCGCGGATATGCATATTTTCGGTGTGCGATGCGACCGTGCGGAGGATCTGACTCGTGCGGAGATCGAAGGCCGACGTCAGGCACGTGCCATGATCGAACTTCTGCAAAAATACGGCGACCCCGAGGAAAATTACGCCATCACAAATCTTTGTTCCTCTCTCGGAGTACGCGAAACAGTGCACTATCGGACACGTATGCAGGCAAATGAAATGGCACTTCTGACAGGGGAACACTATGACGCGCCCATAATGAACGGCACGTATCCGATCGATATCCACCATCACACAGATGGAGGTATTACTTTCAAATATCTTGACGGCAGACGTCGTACCAAATGGGGTAAGGGAACACGTACAGAAACAGGAAACTGGCGTGATGAGATGGGACTTACCGGTGAACCGGCAAAGTACTACCAGATTCCCTTTGACGTGCTTGTCGGCGAACAATATGAAAACTTTATCGCGGCAGGGCGTATGATCAATGCCGATGAAGGTGCATACGGCGCTCTGCGTGTTATGGTCAATCTGAATCAGCTTGGTGAGGCTGCGGGAGTCGCAGCGGCGCTCTGCTGTGAGAAAGGCACGCCGCTTCAATCACTTGACGGAAGACTTGTCAGCGAAACACTTCGAAAAGGCGGATCGGCAGTATGACCGGATTTATGCAGAAAGTCTTGGTAATACAACGGCAAACGGATTCAGAACAAGCGCGCTGTCCGCTAACCCTTCCGGATATCTTACCAACATAACCAAAATTAAGAGAGTGATCGAGGCAGGACTTGCCAAAATTATGGATTTCTACAATAATAATTGATCATAAACATAGATATTATTTTAGCTGATCGAAATTACGCGGACTCCTTCCACCGCTTTTGTGGCAGAAGGAGTCCGCGTAATTCTATTATATTGTGAATTTTACAATATTAATCTTTTAGATCTTTTCTGTCTTCCCAACCCTTGCATCGGGCGAAACCTCTATCTGATCGCTGTACTGCACAAGATCGATATCACACCCCGCTCCGACGGCAACGACACGGCCGGTGACTCTCGGACAGGTGACGGCTTCAATCGCGATCTCGTCGCCCTCAATCGAGCCTTCAACGTGCACGTTTCCGTTTATCTTCTTGACAAGTGAGGAAAGAAGCGGCAGTCTTTCGCCAAACTTTCTTTTTGGTTCTTTAATAATTATGATCTTGCTTCCGCCGATGCTGCCGATGTCCATGCCCTTGTCGAATTTGATCTCAATATCCTCAGCATTCAGCAGTCCCGAGCAGTTAATGATACCGTCAATCTTGATCTTCTCGGCTTCAACGTCCTCACCGATCTTGATCGAACCCGAAACAGACAACTCATCGCATTTTATGCTTTTTTCGCATTTTGCGCTGCCGGAGCATATGATCTTTCCGCTTGAAATAAGCTCTCCGCCGCAGGAGAATGACCCCGAAATGCCTATGTATCCCGCACTCACGTTACCCGAAAAAGCCGAAGAACCCGAAATCTTGAAATTTTCGGAGCATTCAATACTCTCGCCCGCCGAGGAGCCCGACGTGGCAAAGCTGTTGCATCTCACAAGCCCGTGGAGCCTTGCGCTTCCGCTGACCGAAACCTTTTCATATTCGCCCGCAGGGATATTTCCGCTGCCAGAAATGTGCATATTCATTTTGTACCTCCGATTACTTCATCCGTAATATCTTTTTTGTTTCCTTCATTGTCCTCTAAAAGGATCGATCTGATGTCGTTCAGGTAAAATACCTTTTTTCCGAAAGCCGTGTCGATAACGAGCGTCGCCTTCTTCTTTGATTCGGAAGAAAAATGATCCGAAAGCTCGTCAAGAGAGATGTCGTCCTTCTGCTTTTTGATAAGCTCTATCCTTTCACAGACGAGCTCGCGCGGGAAAAATGTCTCCTGCCCCGTGACGGTCGATTTTTTGATGAACCAGTCCTCGGGTATGAGCCCTTTTCGCTTCCAACGATAAAGCGCACCGTAAGAGATCGCGTATTTTTCTAACAGCTCTTTTTTTGAAATAAGTTCCTGTTCCATACTTACTCCTTTCGTAACATTGTTACGGTAATATTATATCATAACATTGTTACGTTGTCAATAGGTAAAATAAAAAAACCGACCCATCAACGATGAATCGGCTCAGACTGCTGACAAACTTGTATATGGAAAAACAATATGTCAAATTGCACAATAATAGTCAAGCATCTGTGTTCGCGCTCTCTAATAGGGGTGCAGGGGGCAAAGCCCCCTGCAAGAAAAACGTTGTCATCCTGAGGAGCGCCCGCAGGCGTATGCGACGAAGGATCTCGTGCTGACCGAGTTGTTCCTCGGTCAGCGCGGTGCAATAACGATGAAGTCTGCAGCAAATTACCGTATAATTTTGACAAAGTGTTTTGTTCGCACATTCTAAAGTCAACATAAACGAAATCACTGTGTAATTTTGAAACTACACAGTGATTTTACGTTTTCATATATATTTAGTTTTTGGTGCAGT
>JAFQGP010000067.1 GCA_017415485.1 Clostridia bacterium | reverse complement strand
TCGGACGCACCTCCGGTGCATCAGTTGTTCTGCCAAGAGCATAGCTGAGTAGCCGCGTGCGGATGGGATAAACGCTGAAAGCATCTAAGCGTGAAGCCCACCTCAAGATGAGATATCCCTCCTGCTTCGAGCAGGTAAGGTCACTTGTAGACTACGAGTTTGATAGGTCGGAGGTGTAAGTGCAGTAATGTATTTAGCTGACCGATACTAATAGACCGAGGGCTTGAACTACTACGGTTCAACAAATGATTTTGGTTGTTCGTTTTCTTCCTTTTCAAGAGATAAGAATTAAAGGTCATGCACCTTTAGCTCAGTTGGTAGAGCAACTGACTCTTAATCAGTGGGTCCCGGGTTCGAATCCCTGAAGGTGCACCAAAAGTCAGTGTTATTAACGCAGAGGGTCCACCCGTTCCCATTCCGAACACGGAAGTTAAGCTCTGCAGTGCCGAAAATACTTGTCTGGCGACGGACCGGGAAAATAGGTCAATGCTGACATATAACAGAGAAGACAAGTTCATCTCTGTGAAAGACAGTTGCTCTGACAATTGTCGGGGCAAGGAGTCGGTGATATTAACGCAGAGGGTCCACCCGTTCCCATTCCGAACACGGAAGTTAAGCTCTGCAGTGCCGAAAATACTTATCTGGCGACGGATCGGGAAAATAGGTCATTGCCGACATATTATGAGGGAAACACCAAAATGTTTCCCTTGTAATCATTAAACTCAATATTCCTCCTTAGCTCAGTCGGTAGAGCACCTGACTGTTAATCAGGTTGTCGCTGGTTCGAGCCCAGCAGGGGGAGCCAAAAAATGAACCAAGGAATTCATTCCTTGGTTCATTTTTTCGTTCATTCTAAATGGCGACGAACCACTTGCTGTTTGCTCCGCAAACAGCAAAAGTTTGCGGTAGCAGGCATATTCGAGTCTGCACAGTCTTTATCCGCAAACGGTGGTTCAGAGCCCAGCATTTGCCTCGGGCTTTTCTGTTACCTCCGCCCTGCCGGTCTCAAACCAACTACAACCTATACTTAACAGTCTGTTTGCGGCTAACAGCCGCAAGCCTGACCGCTTATTCTCGGTGCCGCTTGCGGCATGAGGTCCAGTGGACCTCAAGAGAATATGCGCTGTTGACGCCATAGGCGGCAACTGGGTTAATCCAGGTTGTCTTCGATATCTTACCCACTCTTTTCGTTCGAGCCCAGCACTTTTATATTACCATACCATCCCCAACGCCCCACCCACTCCCCCTACCCCCTCGCCTTCCCCCGAGGGGGAAAATCGGAAAGGTCCATAGTCGGAAATGTTCTATATAGATAGGGCGGTTCAATTTGTAAAGAATGGAACTGTCCTATTTACTTTTCAACAGATTTGTGGTAGAATTATATTGGTTAGGGTCTAATCGATAAACTTGAATATGTGGATTTGATAGATATAACTGTACGCAACTAAAAGTTGACAGATAGTTGGTGGTAGCAACCAACCTTTATTTGTATAATATAGATACAAAATTAATAAAGGAGGGTATAGGAATGAAGAATGTATTTTTCTTAGCAATAATAGGAATTGCATTTTATGGAGTATTGATTTATTTAATTGTTTTAGTAATCAAAGCTCTTCGTAAGTATTTGAAATCTACTGATGTACGAAAGGGAAAAGAAGGTATTAAAAAATCACTTGGAGAAACCTTAAAGGAACGTCGCGTAAAATGTAAAATGACACAAGAATTTGTTGCAGAAAGTTTAGGAGTAAGTAGACAAGCAGTTTCAAAATGGGAAAATGGAACATCTGACCCTAGTACATCAAACTTATTTGCATTAGCCAAACTATTTGATATTTCTGTTGAAGAATTATTAAAAGACATTAAGTAGAGGTATTCACATGAAAAATGAAAACTTAAAGAAAATAGCGGATATTATACTTGTAATGGGAATTATATTAACACTCATTGGAGCAATATATATTGCAATCGCGCACCAAAGTTATCCCATTTCTGCTTGTTTTGTTTTATCATCTGCACTAATGGGGGCTCTTTTGGTATCAACTGTAAAGAAGAAGTAATCCGAAATCCAATTTGTCGAGCATATAACATAAAAAGCCCGAAGCCACGGCTCACCTCGAGCCGTGGTTTTTCTCAAGAAACCGCATATATCCTTGACTTTACTTCAAACTTATGATAGAATATAGATAATGTCTTTCCCCAACGAAAGGATATATAATATGGAAGAAATAATGAAAACCATGTACGTCGTAGTCACGGACTACGTTCAGCCGAACACGGGCGAGGATGTTTCGGATGCTCTGCAGGAGCTTATTTTGTCGAATCCTCAAAGAACGATATTTTTCCCCGACGGGGAATATCTGCTCTCGAAGCCGATCTGCACTCCTGCGAATCCTGCGCACGCGGTTTCGCTCAAGCTTGCGACTTTTGCAAAGCTCAAGGCTATGGACTCCTGGACCGAAAAGGAAGCTGTAGTCCGCATCGGTGCGGCGGAGCCGTTCAACACCATCTACGTGCCCGGCTCGAACTATTATCTCGAGGGCGGTATCATTGACGGTAACGGCAAGGCGAACGGTATTTCCATCGACTCGGGGCGCGAGACCTCGATCCATCACGTGTCGATAAAGAATACCGAGATCGGCATCCACATCAAGTGGGGCGCAAATAACCGCTCTTCCGATGCTGATATTTTCAACGTAAACATCGTCGGAAATCACTCAAAGACCTCTGTCGGCGTGCTTCTTGAGGGACACGACAACACGCTCACGAATATGCGTATCGCGGGTGTCCACGTGGGTATCCAGGCGGACAGCGGCGGAAATATTTTCCGTAATCTCCACCCGCTTTATACTTACGGCGGCGAGAACGCGGAGGATGCAAACTTCCTTACCAGCGTTGCGTTTATGGACAGATGGAATGATAATTACTATGACATTTGTTACAGCGACCAGTTCTGCACGGCGTTTTCGATGCAGTCGAGCTCGCGAAATATCTATACCAATTCCTACATTATGTGGTATACCAGCCGTGGCGGCGTCGAGACGGCGTTCAAGGTCGACGGAAAGTTCAATTCCGTTGTCAGAACTCCGCGTATAAATTTCCATGGCGACACCACAAACTCCCTCCTCACCGTAACCGAGTCGGGCGGCTCGGGCATCATCGAGAATCCGATGATAAATCACGAGGAGTATATCACCGATAAGACCTACAAGGAATATCTGACGGGAGCGGTTATTTCTCCGAAGAAATAATGGGTCAAGCGAAAGGCTGTGAGCATATGAAAAAATACGATGTTGTTATTGCCGGCGCGGGGCCTGCGGGGATCGGCGCGGCTTTGGAGGCGGCTCGTTCGGGTTTGAAGACCGCTTTGATCGAACGCTACGGATGTGTCGGAGGCAATCTGACTTTAGGGTACGTTGGTCCTCTGCTCGGAAAGGTCTGCCCCGGTACTATCGCGGAGGAGATCGAGGACGCGATCTGCGCGAAGCGGGGAGCTGTTCCCGATTTTGAGAAGGCGAAAATTGCGTTGACCGCGCTTCTTGACGAGGCGGGAGTTGACGTGTATCTGCAGACTTGTGTTATAGGTGCCCAAAAGGTCGGCGAGAAGATAGAAAAGATAGATACCGCAGGAAAATTCGGTAATATTTCGTTTTCCGCGGAAGTGTTCATAGATGCAACGGGCGACGGAGATCTTTCTGTGCTGTGCGGATGCGGTTTTGAAATGGGCAGGGAAGGGGATGGCCTTGTTCAGCCTGTCACTTTGATGTTCGTGATCGAAGGAGTCGATCCCGATCAGCCCCTGCTTTGCCGCCATGAGGAGGACTATACCGATCTCGGAGACGGCAGGGAGTATCTCGATCTCTGTCACAAGGCGTGCAGGACCGGCGAGCTTCCCGAAAACGTCAATATAGTCCGCCTTTACAGTACCGGCAGAAACAGCGAGCGCATGGTCAACGCCACGCAGGAAAACCGCATCGATCCCCTGGATCCTTCGGATGTTTTCAAGGCAGAGGCTTCGCTTCGCCGACAGATCGGTAAGATCGTGGATTTTCTCAGGAATAATATTCCCGGATTTTCCGATATCCGCATCAAGGGAAGCGCATCGACTCTCGGCGTCAGAGAATCGCGCAGAGTTTTGGGGCGTTATCAGATAACGGAGCAGGACTTGATGGAAGGCAGAACATACAGGGACTCGGTCGTTCACAAGGCGAATTTCTGCCTTGATATTCACAATCCATCGGGCGCGGGACAGTCGGTACACGCCGAAAAACGTCCCGTAACGCCGCCGCCTTATGATATTCCGTTTGCGGCTATGTGCCCGATAGGATGCAATAATCTGATCACTGCGGGGCGGTGCATTTCGGGCACGCACGTTGCCCATTCGTCATACCGCGTGATGAGGATATGCATGGCAATGGGACAGGCAGCGGGCTCGGCGGCTGCGGTTATGCTTCAAACACGCACCGCGACCGATACTGTCGACACCGATCTCATTCGCCGTCATCTGATGGATCGCGGTGTCAAGCTGGAGGACTGATGATGGGAACAAAAATGATGATCGTCATGCGGCGTGATCTCAAAATGAGAAAGGGCAAGATCGCGGCGCAGGCGGGGCACGCTTGTGTCGATGCCATCCTTGCGGCGCTGAAAAAGGAAGATCGCCTCGGCGATATTGAAATGACGCAGGGCGGAATGACGCTCAAGAATACCGACAAAGCACCCACTCCGCTCTCGGATTGGTTCGTCAGCGGCTGCACGAAGGTGTGCGTATACGTGGATTCGGAGGAAGAACTGCTCGGAATCGCCGCAGAAGCGGAAAAGCGCGGGATCATTGCCGCCGTCATCACCGATTGGGGACTCACAGAATTCCACGGCGAACACACCAAAACCTGCCTCGCCCTCGAGCCCCTGCCCGCCGAGGTCGCGGATGAGTTGACGGGCGGTTTGCCTTTGTATTAAAAAATTCGGGAGGATATTCAAATGCTTGATCTCATTATTAAGAACGGGCAGATCATTGACGGCACGGGTGCCGAGGCATTCTTTGCCGATATAGGTATAGAAAACGGGAAAATTGTCTTCATAGGTGATTGCAAGCAAGAGGCGAAAATGGTCATAGATGCCGCGGGCTTGGTCGTCACTCCGGGATTTATCGATTCACACAGCCACGCAGATAATGCCGTAGTGGATTTCCCCGAGCAAAGGGAGAAATGCGAGCAGGGGATCACCACCTCTGTTGCGGGCCAGTGCGGCTCATCATATATGCCGAAAATTAAAGCATCCGATGAGGCAAGGCACTCGGCGGAGGGCTTTTTCAAAAAGCTCGACACTCTTCCTTTGGGAGCCAATATCGTCACCTTTGTCGGTCACGGTACCGTCAGGTCTTCGGTTATGGGTCTGGCAAACCGAGAGCCGACCGAGGGCGAGCTTGAGCAGATGAAGGAGCTTGTAAGAGAATCGGTCAAGGCGGGAGCTTTGGGAGTATCGTTTGGACTCATATACGTTCCAAGCTGCTATGCCAAAACCGCAGAGCTTGTGGAGATCGCAAAGGCGTGCAAAGAAGCGGGCGGAATGGTCAGCGCTCATATAAGAGGCGAGGGCGAGCAGCTCGTTGACTCCGTGAAGGAATTTATTCATATTGTCAAGGAATCGGGCGTAAAGGGTGTAATTTCTCATCACAAGGCGGCGGGAGCCAAGAATCACGGCAAAACCGAGATCACTTTGAAGCTGATTGAAGAGGCAAATGCCGAGGGCGCCGATATTTATTGCGACGTTTATCCCTACATCGCCTCCTCGACCTCTCTTTCGTCGAAATTTGTTCCAAAAGAATATCATGCTGACAACAAGATGCTCCAAAATCTTGCCGACCCCGCGATACGCGCGCAGATCAAGGCAAGGCTTGTGACTCAGGAAACGTCAAGCTATGATGGCGTTCTCGTCACCGTTTGCAAGGGACACCCCGAGTTTCAGGGCAAAACTCTCCCCGAGATCGCAAAAATGCTCGACTGCGATTGCGTTGAGGCGGCTTTGCGCGTAATAGAGTTTGGACGGGGCAGCGCGAGTGCGTGTTATTTCACAATGAACGAATCCGACGTGGAAAGAGTGATGGCGTATCCCCGATCGATGATATGCACCGATTCATCGGTTGCGCGCAATAATTCGGTGTATCATCCGAGATTGCGGGCATCGTTTCCGAGAGCGATCGGCGAATATTGCAGAAACCGCGGCGTTGTTCCGCTCGCCGAAATGATAAGAAAGATCACCTCGCTTCCCGCCCACGTTTACGGTCTTGAGGGCAAGGGCATTATTCGTGAAGGGTACGATGCCGATATATGCATTTTTGATTCTGACAAAATAATTGACAAAGCGACCTACGAAGAGCCTACGAATAGGTGCGAGGGGTTGAGTTACGTGATAATATCCGGCGAAATTGCTTGTGTCGATGCCGTTTATACCGGCTCGGGCTCCGGCAGAGCGATCAGACGGAAAAACTGATTAAGGAGTACATTATGAAAATACCGCGTATTACAAGCGGATGGAGAATTCTTTTCAAACCCGAAAAGAACGGTAATTATGTCAATGACCACTGTATAGTTAAGGGCTCTGATGGCAAATTGCATCTGTACGGTATAACGAGTCTTGAAGGCAAGCCGCAATATGAACGCTATTTTGTTCACGGAGTGGGGAATAGCCTTGATGAGGAATTCTCCGAGGTAGGTCGTTCGATTGACAGAGGGATGCTTGCCTGGGCGCCTTGTGTAATAGAAAAGGACGAAAACTATTATATGTTTTACGGTCCTTCACCAACACAGCTTGCGGTGTCATTTGATATGTATGAATGGTTCGGAACTAACGTCACCCTGAAGGACGAGCCGCTGATGGGCGCACACCGCGATCATTTTGTTCTGAAAATCTCGGACGATGAGTATTTGATGTATGTTGTTGGCGTTTACCGCAAGCGCGGTGCGGTTTCTTGCTTTTCTTCTCGCGATCTTCTGACGTGGCAGTTTGAAAGATTTGCGCTGACTTCGGGGGAAAGTGCACCTTTGAAGCCGGCTTGGGGAGCTTTTGAATCTCCCTTCGTCGTCAAAAAAGACGGTTTGTACTATTTATTTGTCACCTATACCGACTGTTCGCGCGATACGTATAACGATACCTTCGTATTTTGTTCGAAAGATCCCAAAAGCTTTGGCGAATATAATGGCGCCGACGATGGTGCAAAGCCGATCACGCTTCTTCATGCACACGCGCCCGAGGTGATCGAGCAGGGCGGTAACTTTTATATAACGACTTGCGGATGGAATACCAGACCAAATCCCAATCCCGGCGCGGTCTCCATCGCGCGGCTTGAATGGGAGTAAAGACAAAACGAGCAGTCACGGCTGCTCGTTTTATCTATAATGAATCAACATTTACAAATACAATTGATGCGATATAATATTTAAAAATAGTTTCTTGTTTTACTCAAATAGGAATAATCTTGTCCCTTTAGCAAAAATATTTCCAAAACCCCTTGACATTAGAGTTGACTTTAATGTTATAATATATGTAACATCTTACAAACGTAAAAGGCGGTATCAATTATGAAGAAGAATAATGTGGCAAAATATTTTTCGCAAAAGAGCTTTTCCGTGCTTGATTTGATATGCATTGCTATGGCGGTGATCGGAGCGATCGTGGGTACGGTAGTATGGGGCGGCGGTCCCATTGGGTTTGGCTTGCTTGGGATTTCGATAGTAATCCTTGTCATTTCGCGTTCAACGCGCGCCAAGGACGAGGAAGTTGATAAGGAGCTTGAGCGCCTGCTTGGCGAAAACGGCATTGACACGGCAGCGAAAAATACTGTTTCGGGGTTCGATCTTGAAGCAACGGTTATCAGAGGCAAGGATCAAAAGCTTCGCTCGGAGCGTTATTTCGTTACATCCTTTGATTTTCTTGAAGATAAGATCGCGGTAAAGTCGTTGTGCTTTGATCTGATAAACGGAACCGTGACCGAAAATTTATATGAGATCGGCAAGGGCGAGAGAGCTTCGCTGATCGAAACTGCTGTGCCGAAAGCTTCAAACAAGAAATCTTGCAGGCTTTACTGTGAATCTTTTGGCGGGGCAGGTGTTCCGGTCTCGCTTGACGATCTTGAGTCCTCGAAACTGATTGAAAAGGTATGTGCTCCGGGGGAGAAGAAAAATTGATAAAGATCAGTGAACTCGCAAAAATTTGCGGAACGACCACGCACACTCTTCGATATTATGACAGCGAGGGCGTGCTTTGCGCCGACCATGTCGATGCCGAAAGCGGATACCGCTATTATTCGCTTGATGCCGTTGAAAGATTCAAAAAGATCACGTTTTATAAAGAAATGGGCTTTTCGCTTGATGAGATAAAAGAGATCTTCTCAATGTCCGCCGAGGATGCACAGCAGAAGCTGTTTGCAAAAAAGAATGAGCTTTCTGCAAAGGTAAACAAGCTGAACAATAACATTGCCGCGATAGACACCATCGTCAGCGCGTCCGACCGCTTTTATCCGAAAATCAAGGATATTTTCAGTATGCCATTTGAAAATGATGAAAATGTCATAGGCAAATGGGAGTTGTGCGGGCGGGTCGTTGATGTTTCTGATATTTTCGGGTCCTTGAGCGATATGATCGAGGAAGAAACCGACCGAGAGCTGTATTTCCTCCCCGGCGGCGCACCCGCATGGCGTTATTTCTGGACAAAAGGCGTGCTTTACAGGATCGCGCCGAGATATAATTTGGCAATACCGAATAATTACAGGATCATTATATATAAGGAAGAAAACTATATGCTCCTTGATTATTTGTATGATAGGTGCGTCGAAAAAGGCGAATCCGTAGTGCCGCTGCTTTATCGGCAGGTTGACAATAAACCGTATACCGAATTTGATATACGGAAGAATAAGGATGATACCGATCTGGATTTTGAGGCGGACGATGCGGTTGTGGGTGAATGGGAGGTTTGCGATTACGTTCCGACCGTGGAGCACTTCGAGCCAAACAAACGCTTTACCGCGGACGAGGAATGCTATACCAAAAAACTGCTCTTCTCACCGCGCGGATTATGTGAAAAAAGCGTTCGTCACGGAAAAAGGAATATGAAGCTTTTGCTGCGATATACAAAAGGTTTCGTACTTAACGATAAGGAAGCGACCGCGGAAGAGTATACTATCAAGGAGATCGCGGGGACTGCATATTTGTTCGTCCGGCACAAATCGGGCGATTACTTTTACGGCGGCGCCGAGCCGCATCTGTATGTTTTCAAAAGGAAAGAATAGAATTATTTGGGACCGTCTCATTAAGCAACAAGAGGCGGCCCCTTTTTGTAATGATGCGAATATGGAGACGAGCTGTTTGCTCGAGTTTACGCTGAATTAAATAACGAATTTGTAGGGGAGGGGGGGGGGGG
>JAFQGP010000003.1 GCA_017415485.1 Clostridia bacterium | reverse complement strand
GGACGTCGAGGGCGCCGTCCCCTACGGCACCTCAACAAAATGATGCAAAAAAACATCAAAAATTTCTCAAAAATCAATCTTCTTCTTGACATCTCGCTGATTTTGTTTTATAATATACTATGTATTACTATGTTAGCGAAAGGAAATAAAAAATGGCTGACAACAAGAAGATGGTTGATGCTATCACATCAATGGAAACAGATTTTGCCCAGTGGTATACCGACGTTGTAAAGAAAGCGGAGCTGGTTGACTATTCGGGCGTTAAGGGATGTATGATCATCCGCCCCTACGGATACGCAATTTGGGAAAATATCCAGCGCATCCTTGACGCCGAGTTCAAGAAGCTCGGTCACGAGAACGTATATATGCCTATGTTCATTCCCGAGTCGCTTCTGCAGAAGGAAGCGGATCACGTTGCGGGCTTTGCTCCCGAGTGCGCGATCGTAACCATCGGCGGACAGAACAAGCTATCCGAGCGCCTCATCGTTCGTCCCACCTCCGAGACTCTTTTCTGCGAGCACTACAAGAATATCATTCAGTCCTACCGCGACCTGCCGAAGCTCTACAACCAGTGGTGCAACGTAGTCCGTTGGGAGAAGACCACCCGTCCTTTCCTCCGTACCTCCGAGTTCCTCTGGCAGGAGGGTCACACCATGCACGAGACCGAAGAAGAGGCACGTGAGGAGACCATCCGTATGCTCGACGTTTATGCCGATTTCTATGAGAAGTCGCTTGCTATCCCCGTGGTCAAGGGTCAGAAGACCGAGAAGGAAAAATTCGCGGGTGCTGTTGAGACCTACACCGTAGAGCCTATGATGCACAACGGCGTTGCTCTTCAGGGCGGTACAACTCACTACTTCGGCGACGGCTTTGCAAAGGCGTTCGATATCAAGTATACCGCGCGCGACAATCAGATCAAGTATCCGCACCAGACCTCCTGGGGCGTTTCGACCCGTATGATCGGCGCGATCATTATGACTCACGGCGACGACAACGGACTTATCCTTCCCCCCGCGATCGCTCCCACACAGGTCGTCATCATTCCCGTTGCACAGCACAAGGAAGGCGTTCTTGACGCTGCTTACGCTCTGCGCGACAAGCTTTCGGCAAAATTCCGCGTAAAGGTTGACGACAGTGATAACTCCACCGGATGGAAGTATTCGCAGTACGAGATGAAGGGCGTTCCGCTCCGTATCGAGATCGGTCCGCGCGACATCGAAAACAACTCCTGCGTTCTCGTTTCGAGAGTAAGCCGCGCGAAGACCTTCGTTTCCCTCGACGGAATCGAGGAGTCTGTTGAGGCAGGACTCAAGAGCGTTCACGACGAGCTCTACAACCGCGCTCTCGAAAACCTCAAGAACCGCACCTCGAATGCGGCAACCTGGGAGGAATTCCTTGATATCGCAGAGAACAAGTCGGGCTTCATCCGCGCAATGTGGTGCGGCTGCTCCGAGTGCGAGGACAAGATCAAGGACGAGACCGGCGGCGTCAAGTCCCGTTGCATTCCCTTTGAAGAGGAACATATCTCCGACGTCTGCGTATGCTGCGGTAAGCCCGCGAAGCATATGGTCGTTTGGGGACGTCAGTATTAATATTTTTCAAAACGGCGGCATAAGCCGCCGTTTTGAAAAACACGTTCGCCTTTTGCGAACATATCGTGTGAAACATATCGTGCGCAGCATATCGTATGAGCGCAGCGAATATCTCGTGTTTACCTCGTCTTCGACACGATATGCCTTCGGCACGATATGTTTCACACGATATACCTTCGGTACGATATGCCGCTACGCGGCGTGAATTTTAGATAGGAAAGGAACTACGCGAAGATGAAAATCCTCCACGACGTACACAATCACAATATTTTCTCCAACTGCTGCAACGACCCTTCGGCTTCGACCGATGCGTTTGTCGCAAAGGAAGTCGAGCTTGGAAACAAGATCTTCGGCCTCTCGAACCACATCTGGGACGAGAGCGTAAAGGGCGCGTCCTATTGGTACAGCAAACAGACTATCACCAAGGCGGAGGAGGCAAAGGCTTCTCTTGCTAAAGCCCCCGCAACGCTGAAGTGCCTTTTCGGCGCGGAGAGCGAGTATTTCCATTGCCACGACAGACTCGGAATGTCGGTCGAGGGCGCGAAGCGCTTTGATTATATGCTCATTCCTCATTCTCACCAGCACATGAGAAATCAGGTCCTTTGGGATCTTCCCGAAATTCAGGAGATGAGAGCCAAGATCGCGGCTGACGTGCAGGCGGCTCTGCCCTATCTCGCCGAGGATACCGTAAAGGTCATGGCAAATGCTCTGCAGGAGGCGCATCTCAAGAAGTACGTTGAGCAGAAGACCGATCTCGGCAAGTATATGACCGAGGCGGCAGTCAAGAGCTTCAACGATCTTTGCGCTAATGAAACCTTCATCAAGATGTGCGCAACCGTTCCGACCTCGATCGCGCATCCCTTCGCATTTTGCGGGATCCCGCACGAGATCAAGAACTCCTTCCTCATTCAGATCCCCGACGAGGTGCTTTACGATTGCTTCACCCGCGCAAAGGCTATCGGCGCTTATTGCGAGATCAACTGCGCGGCGGTAACCGAGCACGGTATGGATCTTGAGGCAAATCAGCTCATGCGCGTATTCAAGAATGCAAAGAAAGCGGGTTGTCAGTTCACATTCGGAACAGATTCTCATTCTGTCAAGAGCCTCGAGCTCGTCCGCGTCGGCGACCTTGTTGCGGAACATCTCGGACTCACCAAGGCGGATATTGCAGAGTATCTGCAGGACGGTGTAGAAGAGTGAACAGCGGTCAGTGGACAGTGAAAAGGTGATTTTCGCTGTCGCGAAAATTTCATTTTATTAAATCGGAGGTGAAGATATGAAGCCCTTATCCACGGGTACGGGACTGAAGGACAGGCTCAGGCAATTTGATATCTGTCTGCTTATCTGCACCTCCGTTTTGTCCATCCTGAGCCTTTTGCTTATGTATTCGATATCCGATACCATGGGGCTTGGATTGCTCCGAATGCAGGCGGCGTCAACGCTTGTCGGCGTTTTTGTGATGGTCTTCCTTGCGACGGTCGACTATCAGGAAGTCGTCAACAAGATGTGGGTGATCTTTCTGATAGGCGAGATCGGGCTTCTCGGCATCACGCTTCTTTTTGGCGTTGCAGAGGGAGAAAACCAAAGCTGGCTCGAGATCGGACCGATCACGATTCAGCCCTCGGAGTTTGTCAAGGGCACATTTATCGTTACTTTCTCGAAGCATCTTGATGCGGTCAAAAACCGAATCAACCATCCGATGTCCCTTTTGGGTCTCGGACTGCACGCGGGCACGATCATTGGCTTGATCATGCTTTCGGGCGACCTTGGCGTTGCGCTCGTTTATTGCGGAATCGTTGCATTGATGCTGTTTTGTGCCGGGCTAAGCCTTTTTTACTTCTTTGGCGCAGGTGTTGCGATCTTTGCCGCAATACCCTACGTTTGGGATCTTTTGAAGGATTATCAGAAGAAAAGGATCATTTACGCCTTTAATCCCGAAGGTGACCCGGATGATGCGGGATATCAGGTGCTCTTGGGCCGCGATGCGCTTGCGAACGGCGGCGTTTTCGGTCAGGGTATCCACGGCGGTACGTACTACAAGGATCTTTTCGCCTGCGAGAACGACTTTGCTTTTTCAACTCTCTGCGAAAAGTTCGGCGTGATCGGCGGAGTCCTTGTGCTTGTCTGCCTTGCTATTGTTGTTATCCGAGTTTTTATGATCGCGCGGACGTCGCGTAAGGACAGCGGCGCGTTTATATGCATCGGTGTTGCGGCGGCGATAGTCGTGCAGACGGTGGAAAACGTCGGAATGTGCCTTGCGATGCTTCCCGTCATCGGAATCACGCTTCCTTTTATAAGTTATGGCGGCTCCTCGACGCTTGCGATGTATCTGCTTCTTGGCATGGTCCACTCGGTAAAAACCCATCGCGTCAAGTATAATTTTGAGCGCGAACATGCATAAACAAACATCCTCCCGAATAAGAACTAATGTGTATTTAGTTTTGAGGGAGGATATTTTTATGTTTATTTATTCATTCAGAGCGAGCACCCTGCGCTTTTTCGCACTTCTTTTACTCGCCGCAGGCGCGCTGACTGCACTCATTCTGTTCGTGCCCGCATATGAGGCGGAGGGCTACAGCGACACCGTCGCCGCGATCAGCTACGAGGGCATCGAAACGAACGAGGATAGGATAGCATTTCTTGCACAGTTTGGCTACAAAGTTACGGGCGAGCCAATCGAGAGCGTCGAGTTGACTCTGCCCGACGATTTCGACCGCGTTTTTTCGGGCTACAACGAGCTTCAAAAGGCGCAGGGCCTCGACCTTACCAAATACAAGGGCAAAACCGTCACGCGGTATACTTATGAGGTGACCGATTACCCCGGCCACGAGGGCGAGAAGATATATGCCAATCTTATCGTCCGCAAAAACCGCATCATAGCCGGCGACATCTGCTCCGCCGAGCCGAGCGGATTTATTCATGGGTTTGAGAAGAATGCGGAGGAATGAATAGTGGTTAATGGACAGAAATGAGTGGACAGTGGACAGTGGACAGAAAGATGCGGGCAAAAAATTTTGTACAGTACGTCTGAAACGCTGTTTACTGCAAAACTGAAATAAACAATAAATCGGATATTTTGAAGCATTCTTCTTAATATCCGATTTCTTTTTATTGAATTATCTGCCGTCACAATGGAATGCAAAAATCAAAATTAAATTATCTTCGCATCTTTCTGTCCACTGTCCACTAATCACTGTCCACTTTTCTCATCCTTCTTCCTCACTCTGAACAGAACCGTAGCGAGAGCTTTCCCGCTGAACGGAATCAAGGGATAAAGGTACTTGCATTCGCCGTTGATGGTCTTGTTGGTGGCGAGGAGGACGATTATGAGGGCGACTCCGATAAGGAAGCCCCATATTCCGAAAATGCCGGAGAGGATGAGCAGCATTATCCGCATGAATTTGAAGGCGTAGCCGAGCTCGTATGAGCGTTGCGAGAAATTGGCGATGGCGACGAATGCGGTCAGGATGATGACTTCGGGGATCAGCCAGCCGAGGTTGACGGCGAAGTCGCCGAGTATCAGTCCGCCGACGACTGAGAGAGAGTTTGATAACATATCGGGCGTGTTCATCGAAGCCATTTTGAGTCCGTCAACGACGAATTCGACGATGAGTAGTTGCGCTATGATCGGTACAAGTCCGAGCTCCTTTGGCAGAGCGAAGGAGAGAAACTGCGGGACGGATTCGGGGTAGCGCGTCATCAAGTACCAAACGGGAACGAGAAAGAGCGTCAGCCAAAAGATGATATGCCGCACCGCGCGGACGTATGAACCCGTCAGCGGTGGGAAGTAAAAGTCGTTCGTTTCCTGCAGAAAGTCAAAGATCGAGGTGGGCAGTATCATGACCTGCGGCGAGGTGTCGATCAGCAGTATGATGCTGCCCTCGTATAATTGCGCCGCCGCAACGTCGGGGCGTTCGGTGATGCGGATCTTGGGGAAGGGGTTGTACCAGCTTGTTTTTATCAGCGATTCGGCAAGCGACTGATGCCCCATAGTAAGCTGGGCGACCTTCAGCGAGCGCAGTTTTTCCTCGAGCTTTTTGACGTATTCGCCGTCCGCGCGGTCAGCCATGTAGCAAAGCACCACGTCGGTTTTTGATTCGCTTCCGACCGAAATATAGCTCATAGTCAGGCTCGTGTCGCGTATGCGGCGGCGGATGAGGGCTGTGTTTGATATGAGCGTTTCAACAAATCCGTCGCGCGGGCCGCGCATAACGCGGTCGTTTTGCGGTTCGGTGGTCTCCCTTGCGGGGTATGATCGCGAATCGACGAGGATGGCGTAGCTTCCGAATCTGCTTCCGAGCATCAACGATCCGCCCGACATAACTGTGGCGATCATCGCGTCAAGCGAAGATGTCACATCGGTTTCGACGTAAACGACGTAGGAGCGCATAAATTCGTAAGCCGCCGCCTCGCCCGCGTCCTTTTCCGGGCAGATACCCTTCTGACCCGAAAGCGAGAGCATCAGCTTTTGCATCACCGCGTCCTTGACGAAGCCGTCAAGGTAGTAAAATGTCAGTTCGTCTTCGCCTACCTTGACGATCTTTTTGAGCATATCAAAGTTTTCGTCAACGCGCAATAGCCTGTCCATCTGCATCACGTTTTCGGAATATGAATTCGATAATTTCCTCATAGTTAACTCCGTTAGTGGTATTTGAGTATTATTATCTCCCAAAAAAACAAAAGAATAACTGTTTTTGGAAAAACATATTGACTTTTTTTGTCCATTATTATATAATGATTATAGCAAGAACCCAAATAATTGAAAGAAGGATATCAAAATGAAGAATTCCGCTGTCAGAATCATCGCATTCTTACTATCCCTCGTTACCCTTATGCTTGGCTTCGCCTCCTGCGCGAATACCGGTGGCGAAGAAACCACTCCCACAGAAACGACTGCTACCCCTGCGGGTACCGATGCACAAACCGTCCCCGTCGATACCACTCCCACTACCGACGAATGGGGCAGACCTTACGTTGCATCCCCTACCGCCGAGGGCACAAAGCTTGAGGACGGAAGCGTCATCACGGTCCTTATCCGTTATTCCGACACCTGGAACAGAGAGTTCCGCTCCGAAACCGAAAACGGCGATATGCTCAACGATGAGATATACAAGAGAAACCTTAAGCTTGAGGAAGACCTTAATTTCACCTTTGAGTTTATCACGACCGCCAGCAAAGAAGAGGGAACGAGTCTGACCATTGCTGAGTTTGAGTCGGGCGGATCGTCGGGAATCGACATAGTAACTCACTATGCATATTATTCTACCGGCGCGGCTCTTCGTAATTGCTACGCAAACCTTCATACCATTGATACTGTAAATCTTGAAAATCCTTGGTGGAAGCAGACCTATATTGATGCCGCAACAATTAAGGATCAACTTTATTTCGTTGTCGGCGATCTTAACCTTGCGGTCGTTGACAGATCGATCTCGATCTATTATAATGCAACTCTTGCAAATGATTATCAGATAAACGATCTTTACAGCACTGTGCTTGACGGTCAGTGGACGATCGATAAGCTCATTGAATATACCAAGGATACTTGGGTAGACACCAACCAATCGGGTGCCATTGATATGGCAGACAAGATCGGTATTATCGGAATCAAAGGCTCCGAGGCATACGACGGTATGCTTCCCGCGTTCGACATTGATATTATCGGCAAAAAGGATGACGGCGGTCTCGAGCTTGTCTGGGATACCGAGAAGGTATCAAGCGCGATCGATCTCGAGATACAGCTTTACAACCAGAATAATGGCGCTTGCTTGCACAGCAGCAGCGCCGAGCTTCGCGACAAGTTTACAAACGGAGGTTCTCTTTTCTGGATCCACTTGATTTATGCGGATGCTGCAACCAACCAGGCTCTCAGAGCTATGAATGATTCCTACGGTCTTATTCCTCTTCCCAAGTATAATGCAGAACAGCAGGATTATCACACCGCAGTTCAGGATGCATACTCGATTATGTCTGTTATGTCAACAAGCAAGCAGATCGAAGCTGTAGGAACCGTGCTTGAGGAATGGAACTATCGCTCCTATATGGACATCCTTCCCGTTTATTGCGAAGTCATTATGAAGACCAGATACCTTGCTAACGTTGAATCGGGTATGATCTTTGATATTATCCGTAACAGCGCAAAATTCAACACCGGTATGATTTACAGCAGCGAGCTTGACGGCATTGCAAATATGAACCGTGACGTTGCCAAGAGCGGTGTCAACAGCTTTGCATCTACTTATAAACAGAAGCAAAAGATATATGCAAGAAAGATTAGCGATCTTCTCAAGTATTTTGACGGCAGAGCACAGTAAAAATAACAAACCGGCTACCGCGAGGTAGTCGGTTTGTTTATTTATTGAAACTTAAAATCCCGCTTTCTTTGAAAGCTGATTTACATCGATATCGGCAATTGAGCCGTCCTTGTCGGGGTTGCGGACGCCAAGGCGGTAAAGACCTTGGTAGATACCGTTCTCGATCTGCATAAGCTCCTCGTGGCTTCCTTCCTCGGCAATGTGACCGTCCGAGATGACCGCGATCTTGTCTGCGCCGCGAACGGTCGAAAGTCTGTGCGCGACGACGATGGTGGTTCTGCCCTTGCAGAGCTCGTCGAGTGCCTGCTGGATAAGAATTTCAGTGGTGTTGTCGAGCGCGCTTGTTGCCTCGTCAAGAATGAGGATCGAGGGGTCCTTCAGGAATACGCGAGCGATGGAAAGACGCTGCTTCTGACCGCCCGAAAGCTTGACTCCGCGCTCACCGATCTCGGTGTCGTAGCCGTGCTCGAGGGTCGATACCCAATCGTGGATGTTTGCAAGCTTTGCCGCTTCGATAACATCCTCCTCGGTTGCATCGAGGCGTCCGTAGAGGATGTTGTCGCGGATAGAGCCGTTGAAGAGGAATACGTCCTGCTGAACGATACCGATGTTCTTTCGGAGCGAGTTCATGGTAAGCGAATTTATGCTCTTGCCGTCGATCTTGATGTCACCGCCCGTGATCTTATAGAATCTCGGAATGAGGTGGCAGATGGTGGTCTTACCGCCGCCCGAGGGGCCGACAAGCGCGAGCTTCTGTCCCTTTTCGACGTTAAGAGAAATGCCGTGGAGGACTTCTGCGGAATCCTTGTAGGAGAACTCGACGTTCTCGAACTCGATCTTGCCCTCGACGCCCTGAAGTTCGATCGCATCGGGCTCGTCGCGCTCGGGCTCTGTGTCGATGATCTCAAGGAAGCGCTCAAAGCCGGTGACACCGTTCTGATACTGCTCCATAAAGCCGATAAGGGTGTTGATGGGGGAGATGAAGAGGTTGATCGACACCATAAATGCCGAATATTCGGGGATCGAGATGCGGCCCGCGTTGATGAAGAGACCGCCTGCGATAAGGATGATTACGTTGAAAACGTCGGTGATGAAGGAGGTTCCCGAGTGGAACTTGCCCATCGCGTCGTAAGCCTTCTTGCAAGCATTGATGAAGGCGTTGTTACCGACCTCGAATTTCTCGGTCTCCTTGTCCTGATTTGTGTATGCCTTGGTGACGCGGATGCCCGAGATCGAGCTTTCAAGCGAGGCGTTGATGACTGCGTTGCTTGCGCGTCGCTCGGTGAATGCCGATCGCATCTTCTTGCGGAAATAAGCCGCAACGATAACGAGTATCGGCACGCAGACGAAGATGATGAGGGTCAGCGCCCAGTCGATGGTGCAAAGATAAATGAAAGCGGCGATAAAGGTGACCGAGCTGATGAGCAGGTTTTCGGGGCCGTGGTGAGCAAGCTCGCTGATCTCGAAAAGGTCGGAGGTCATACGGGTCATGATCTTACCCGTTTCGTTCTCATCGTAGAAGGAGAAGGGAAGCTTCTGGATGTGTGCGAAGAGGTCGCGGCGCATCTGCGCCTGCATTCCGACACCGATCAGGTGACCGTAATACTGAACGAAGTAGCGCAGGAAAAGGCGGATTATGTAAAGCGCAAGAACTATCGCACTTGCGGTGATTATCATCTTTGCCGTCTGTGTTCCGTCAAGGAAAGCTTCGAGCATCGTTTCGGTGATGATGGGATAGACCATGCCGACGAGCGCGATAACGAGCGAGGCAAGCATATCGAGCGTCAGCATCCCGCGGTGAGGTTTGTAGTAAGCAATGAATCGTTTTAACATTTTTTCACTTCACTTTCAATTGGATTAAATATATTATGTATATTATAATACATTTTTCGGGGATTGTCAACTCTTTTCTCACTCCGGCAGGAAAAAAGTGGACAGTGGTCAGTGGACAGTGATCAGAAAGATGCGGAGTTTGAGCTGTAATTTTGTTTGGTGCTACTATGCTTCGTCAACAATATAATAAAGCTTGAATAAGTGAATAGAAAATCTCGGATATCAAGAAGTGTAACGCTTCCAAATATCCGAGATCGTTTTTTTAATTAAATTAGTTGCTGAACAATGGAACGACGATAAAAATTAAATTATCATTCGCATCTTTCTGTCCACTGTCCACTAACCACTGTCCACTTATTCTTCGGGTTCATCCTGCGGGATAAGGCCGTAAATCCTCTTATCGTCGCGGGCGATGAGTTCGGCGAGCTGTGAGGCGGTGAGGAGTACCTGGCGGGGCTTGGTGCCGTCGGGCTGTGTGACGAATCCGAGCTTTGCCATACGGTCGATGATCCTTGCGCCGCGTCCGAAGCCGACGTTGATGTTTCTCTGCAGGAAGGAGGTTGCAACCGTGCCGCTTTCGACCGCAAGCTTGAGGGCGTCGAAGAAGAGCTCGTCGAAGCATTCGGAGGATCCGCTTGCCGCGCCGCCTCCGCCCGCGCCGCCCGTGGGCTTCTTTGCGCCGGGTGTGACGGTGACGATCTGCTCTGATTCCTTTTCGATGCGCGAAAGGAATTCGTCGTCGTAATGCGCGCCTGCGGAGTTTTCCTTTACGAAATTTGTAACCGCTACGACCTCGTCATCGGTGACGAAAGTACCCTGCGCACGGATGGGATTCTGCGCGCCGATGGGGCAGAAGAGCATATCACCGCGTCCAAGGAGCTTTTCGGCGCCGACGGTGTCGATAATGGTTCTCGAGTCGATACCCGAAGCAACCGCAAATGCGATCCTCGAGGGGATGTTTGCCTTGATCAGACCCGTGATGACGTCAACCGAGGGACGCTGAGTACCAACGATGAGGTGGATGCCCGCCGCACGTGCCTTTTGAGCAAGACGGACGATCGAGGTCTCGATCTCGGAGGGCGCACTCATCATAAGGTCGGCAAGCTCGTCGATGATGATAACGAGTCTGGGCAGCGGGATGAAATCGGGATCTTCCGCCTTCATCATACGGTTGTAGCCGTCGATGTCGCGCGCAAGATTGTTCTCGAAGAGCTCATAGCGGTGCTCCATTTCGCCGACAGCGGCGTTGAGCGTGCCCGCCGCCTTCTTGACGTTGGTGACAACGGGAACGCGCAGATGGGGCAGATTGTTATACATCGACATTTCAACCTTCTTCGGGTCGATCATGATGAACTGAACCTCATCGGGGCGCGCCTTGTAAAGCAGCGACATGATGATGCTGTTGATGCAGACCGATTTACCTGATCCGGTGGTACCCGCGATCAGAAGGTGGGGCATTTTGCCGATATCAATGAAGATCGGCTCACCCGTGATATCCTTGCCTAGGCAGGCAAAGAGCTTGCTCTTGGCATCCTTGAACTGATCCGAGTCAAGAAGCTCGCGGATCGCAACGGTCGAGGAGGACTTGTTCGGCACCTCGACGCCGACTGCGCTCTTGCCTGGGATGGGAGCTTCGATTCTGATCTTTGCCTGGAGCGCCATTGCGATGTCGGTCTGGAGATTCTTGATCGAGTTTGCCTTGACTCCGGGAGCGGGGTAGAGTTCGTAACGGGTCAGTGTGGGACCGCGCGAGTATTCGATCTTCGCAAGCTTGACGTGGAATGATTCAAGCTTTTCGATAAGAGTTTCGGCATTCGCGCGGAGCTCGGCATTGATGGCGTCGCGTCCGGGCGAGGTCGATTCGCGAAGGAGAGTCAAAGGGGGGAAGATATATGCGGCAAGCTGTTCGTAAGCCTGCTTTTTCTTTGCCTTGTCGGGGAGAAGGATGCCGTCCTCAACGGGAGCTGATTCTTCGGGTTCTTCTGCGGGAATGTTGACGACGGGGGCTTCGGTGATCTCAAGCACAGCGGGAGCGGGTTCTTCGACCGTTTTCGGTGCTTCACCGAAAATGGTGTCAACAAGCTCGCCGAAGCTTTCGGGCGACTCGCTTTCGCTGACGGGGCGAAGGGAATCGAGTGTCTTTTTCTTTTCTTTTTCCTTCTCGGCGTGCTTGGTTTCGATGGAGCCGAGAACCTCCATTGCGTCGGGATCAAATTCTCCGCCTGCGGGCTTGATCTCGATGCCGCTGACTGCGGGCGAGTCGTCCTCCTCGGGAGCGGGGATCGCCGCGGCGATCTCTTCATCGGGCTCGGGTGCGGGAGCGAGCTTGCGGCGTGTGCGAGGTCTGGGGAGAACTTCTTCGATCTCTTCCTCTTCTTCCTCCTCGGGCTCGATGACCTCGATCTTGCGCTCGTGGGATCTGCTCTTGATCTTCGATGTGAGTGAGGCGATCATATCAATGAAATGTCTGGGCGAAAGTCCGACGTAGAAGATGATCGCAAGCGCGAGTATCGCGATTATTACGATCACGGAGCCCACGTAGCCGATAAGGCAACGGAAAAATCCGCCGAACAGACCGCCGAAGAATCCGCCGCCGTGAAGAGTTACGCCGTGTGTCCAGTTCGAAGTTGCTTCCTTGAAGCCGAAAATGCTCTTGCCCCATTCAGCCCACTTGTAGCCGTCATAAAGCCGTGCGATGGCAAGCGAGTGGATGAGAGAGGAGAGAAGCAGGGGGATCGCGGTGCCGAAGATTATCTTCCTGCGGATAACGCCGAGGTCGACGTATCTGCGCCAATAAATTATCATATTGACCAGCACAAACGGAATGAAATATGCAGGCCAACCGAAGAATCCGAAGAAAAGATTGCGCAACAGATTGCCGAGGTCACCCATCGCGCCGTCGATTCCCGCCAATAGGAAACAAGCAACGATGAAGACCGTAACAACGCCCAAAATGTATGGCATCAATCTGTGAACGGTCTGCGTCGAAGCGGGCGGGATGTCCTTTTCTTCTTCTATAGGCTCGGGCAGTTTTCTCTTTTTGGTCTTCTTTTTATAAAGATCGTCGTTGTAAGAATAAAGGTCTTCTTCTTCCTCTATAGGCTCTTGAACCTTCTTCTTGCGCGGCTTCTTTTCGTAAAGGTCGTCGTAGTAAGCGTATTCGTCACGCTCGGGCGCTTTTTTTGTTGAATTTTTCTTTGCCGAAGCAGGCTTTCTCTCTGCCGTCGGCTTTCCCTTGGTGTTTGCCACGGTGATCTCCTTTCGTGTATGGGATCGGAATATTCGGAAATACTAAAGGCAATACCGCACAAATACGTGACGGCACACTTGCTTGCATAAATTCCGTCAAGCTGCACAAAATCCCTTGCCAATAGGTCTACTATTGCCTGCGGAATTTTGTACACCCTGACGAAATTTCTGACGGCGCAATTGCACCATCAGAATTGTGCGGTATTGCCTTAAAGCAATAACTGCTTTTTCGTAAATTATACCAAATATAATTATATCACGAAATCGGGCAAATTACAAGAGCGATGAGGAATTTTTATGAAAAATAAAGGATGGGGCGCGCTTTGTCTGGGATTTTTTGCGGGACTGCTCAACGGACTTCTCGGTGCGGGCGGCGGGATAATATTGGTTCGCGGAGCGGAAAAGGTCTTGCCGCGCGAATATCACGAAAGCCGCGACGTTTTTGCTAATGCACTCGCGGTGATGCTCCCGCTTTCGGCTGTGTCGGCAATAGCTTATGTGCTCCGCGGCAGTGTTCACGGGCTTGAATTCGCACCGTTTATACTTCCCGCGATCATCGGCGGTGTGGGCGGCGGACTTTTGCTTGCGGTGATAGATACGCGCCTTTTGAGGCTGATCTTTTCGGCTCTCGTAGTGTGGTCGGGATTTACAATGATTTTTTAGGTGAAATATGATAGATTTTATTGTAAGCTGCGGCGTGGCGTTGCTTTCGGGGCTCGGTGTCGGAAGCGGCGGGCTGCTTGTTGTGTTTTTAACCAAATATCGCGAGATCGGACAGCTTTTCGCGCAGGGAGTTAATTTGATCTTCTTTATATTTTCCTCGGGCGCATCGACTGCCGTCAACCTCCGCGCGAGAAATATCTGTTACGGCGCGGTGACCTTTATGTCGATCGGCGGCACGATAGGCGCGATCGTCGGCGCGCTTGTCGCCTCGGTGCTCGCACCCGATCTGCTTCGTATAGGCTTCGGACTGATGCTTCTGATCGGCGGAATTCCTTCGTTTATTAGGTCAGCAAAGGCGTTCTTGGTTAAAAAAACTGCTTAAATCGCAAGCCCCGCTGACTCCCCTCCCAACCCTCCCGCAAGCGGGAGGGCTTTTTCATCAGCAAAGCTGATGTCTTGCGAGTGCTTAAATTTTGTGCATCTACATCGGCTTTGCCGATATCCAATAATTTTGCCCCGGCAAATCGGGTCCTATCCCCCACCCCCCTTCCCGTAAACCGGGAAGGGGAGACAGAGAGAGCGAAACTATTTGTTATGCTTTCTTAATTTTGTAATAATAAATAATACCTATCAAACTTCGCGAAGCGAACATTAACTTTGGCGAAGCCAAATCTTAACTCGCCGCAGGCGATCTTAACTCGCGCCCCGCGCGACATTAACTCCCGCAAAGCGGGATAGCATACAACAAAAACTTCCCTCGGGCAACGCCCGAGGGAAATTGTTTTATTCATTGGGAATCAGTCTGTCGATTATTTTTGTCTCATCCGAGGAGTTTTTGTAGATTATTCTCACGATGATGCCGCCTTTTGTTGTCGCGGCAATGGCACGCGATCTGTCGATATAGCTTTGCCATTCGCTTTCGGGTATTTGCGTGTAAGCCGCACTCAGCACTTGGGTTTCTTCATCGTAGTCAGAATCGATGACCACTGAAGTATGAACCACGTTGTCGGCAGATTGTATGAATAGCAGAGCACCGTGGCCTGTCTCATTTACGCCGTATGAGTATGCGTTGTACGGTTGTGTTTCTACCGAAATGATCTTCATACTTGCGTTGAAATAATCTGTCAAAGAGTGCTTTTCGAGAAAATCAAGCGTTCTTGTGTATTTTTCGGTGATATACCACGTGTCGCATCCACGATCCTCGGGCGCATTGCCACCGAATCCAAAGATTACCTGTCCGTCGGTGTAGTAGTTGTTTTCCGCAGCAAACCTGAGAATGCCGAGGACTTTGCCGTTATAAAAATATCTGTCCTCATAGGAAAGCTCTGCAAAATCGCGTGTCAGTGCCTCGAACAGCTCGTAATTTTCCTCGCTTGTAAGCATATTGAGGGCGGTCAGATTGGAGAAGAATTCGTCGCCGATCTCGAATGAAGTCTTTCCGTATTCAAAAACATTTGCGCCCTTAAGCCCGAGACGGTTTTCGATGTAATGCTCCCGGAATGCGTCACCGTCTTCTATCGACGCGATCCTTTCCGCTGCGGAAAGTGTTACGTAATTGTAATAGCGTTCAACGCGGCTTCCGTCTTTTAGATAATACACTATATACCACTGTGCGTGGAAAGGCGACTCCCCGTAGCTTGGCTCTCTGTAGTTGATGTCACTTTTGAACTTCATGCCTTCGGAGATTACGTATTTGTGTATCTCAATGGCTTTTGAAATATCGCTTTCACTTGTCAGCACGGGCATATCTTCGAAATAAGTCCACCAATAAATAAAATTGAGGCCTTGAACATATCCGTCTATGGTAAAGCTTGCATCATTTGAAAACTGCGAAGAGCCCGAAACCATAGTTTCCCATCCGCCTTTGGCACCACGTAGTATAACGGGATTGCCGATATAATTCATAACTACCTTTTCAATCTCGGCCTCCTCGGGAATATAGTTGGAGTAACCGAATGCGCCGAAGAAGCAGACGAGAACGCATAGCCATACCGTGCATGCCGTTGCGAGCACCTGTGGATAATGAGTGAATGCTGATTTTATGCCTGCGGTGCATACTGTATTCAAAATGAAGAATACAAGCGCAAATAAAAGCGAGAAGATGAACATCAGCAAGAATCTGTTCAGATTAAGCTCACAGATAAAGGAAGATACAAACAAAGAGATCGAAATTGATGCTGTTACTGTAAGCGGAGGGCAGATGCCCGCCATACCTGTCTTTTCGACCGGTCTGCGGATAAAGGCGATACAGGCGAATACTGCGAGTGCGGCTGTCAGAATGAGCGTTATTATGAAAGTTCCCCACGGCATTGCTACGGCATTGCGGAAAAAATCAAGCTCTTCCGGGTGAACCGAAGCGGGATCAAGAGGTACTGCAAATACGTCGAATACTGAATCAAATGAAGTAAATGCGCCGAATCGGTCGGTTATATGCTCGATATTTCCCTCATAAAGCACCTCTTTGGTGGCAAGGACAAGCCCGCTGCGTCCTATCCCGAGAAGCGAGCCGTGCAGAAAGTTTTTGAAGACATAATGAAGAATCTGACCGATCGCATATGGAATAACGATCACACCTGTTGCTCCGATCAAATAATCGACGAATCTTCCGGAAAGTATCGCGCAGATGGCGAAAACCGTATACACGCAAAGCGCAAGCAGGGTAAGGCAGAGAACGTAAATGACGGTATATTTGATGCCGAGTCCTGTCTGATCACTGCCGATTTTACTCATAGCCATTGTGTATGACAAAACAAACGATAAAACATAGCTGAAAGTGATCATACCTGCGCCGAAAAGATAGCGGATAAGGAATTGGTTTTTCAGAGAAACGCCAAGAGAAAGGGTGGACGAATTCTCTTTTTTGTTCCAAAGAAATGAAAAAAGAATTAAAGCTATAAGGAATCCAACTAATACCGAGGCATACGTAATGGTATCGCTGAGGGCTGTGCCCGTGTCGACAACGCGATAGTATTTACCGACAAAGGAGCCGTGGGGCGAAGCAGTTTCGACTCCGAAGATCAGATTGCCGATCCAAGTGTGAAATCCGATCAGCGCGACGGGAATGAGAGCCAACCACGAATACCTTTTGACAACGTATTTCAGATAGTGTGCATCAGGAGAAAAGCCCCGAGATCTCAATTTCTTCGCCTCCTTTCGTTGTTTCGTAGCGGAAGATCTCCTCAAGAGTCATTGGGTGATCCTCGAAAAGAATGATGTCGCCGACGAGGGCTAGCCTTTCGCGGACGGTTTCGGGTTCTTTGCCGGAAATGAATCCGATGAGCTTGCCCTCGCATTTCAGATTGCCGAGATCGAAATTCTTGAACTTGTTTTCCGTCACCTCGCTTGAAAAACCGACGCGGTAACGGCGGTATTTTGAACGTGCGTCGTCAATGTCGCAACTAAAAACGATATTTTGACGGTTGAGAAGCCCGACGCTGTCGCACACGCCCTCAAGCTCGTGCAGATTGTGCGATGCCATAACTACCGTCGCGCCCGTGTCCGCCATATATTCGAGCAAAAGATCCTTTACCGTCATCCTCACGCCGGGGTCGAGTCCGTCAAAGGATTCGTCGAGCAGAAGATAACGCGCCTTTGATGCAAGCGCAAAGCAGAGGTCTGATTTGCGCTTCATTCCCTTTGAAAAGGAATTCAGCCTCTTTTCGGGGTCGATGTCGAGTATCTTGCAGAGCTTGGCGAAAAGCTCGGGCGAAAAATTGCGGTAGAATCCACGGTAGTATCTTGCCATCGACTCGGGTGTTGCCTGCGGCAGATGGTATGGGTCATCAAAAACGCAGAAGCTTTCGCGTTTATACTCTTCATTTGCGGTGGTTTTGATGCGCTTTTCTCCGATATCGGCAAGGACCTCGCCCTTGTCGGGGCGGTAAAGCCCGCCAATGAGGTTCAAAAGCGTCGTTTTTCCCGCGCCGTTATAGCCGACAAGGCCGTAGATCGAGCTGTCACAGATCTCGAGATTAATATCTTTGAGGACTTCGGTGCCCGAAAAGCTCTTATCGACGTTATTCAGAATAATCATTATTCCTCCTCCTTCGTGTATATTTCGGAAAGTATGCGCGTAGCCGCTTCCTCGGAAAGTCCCGCATCGCGAACACGGGCAAGCGTCAGCCGCAGCTCCTCCTCTGCCTTTGCGAGGACATTTTTGTTTTCGACTGCGCCGGCCGTAACAAAAAATCCCGCGCCCTGACGGCTTTCGATAACGCCGTCGGCTTCAAGCAGAGCGAATACTTTCTTGATCGTGTTAAAATTCAAAGACAGATCGCTTGCAAGCGCGCGCAGAGAAGGGAGCTTATCGCCCGGCGCAAGCACGCCCGAGTTGATAAGCGCAATGATCTGCGTTTTGATCTGTTCGTAGATCGGTATTCTCGAATTGTGGTCAATTACGATCAGCATAATATAAAACCGCCTTTGAAAAATAACTGTGCTATTTGTGGTAGCACAGTTATTATATCACAGTATTTTGATGTTGTCAAGAGGGAAAATGGGATTTAATGAAAATTTAAGAAATTGGGGCTGTCACGCTTCGCGTGAGTTAATGTTGCCTTCGGCAAGTTAAGATCGCCTTCGGCGAGTTAAGGTCGGCGGGTGCCGAGTTAATATTTCCGCTTCGCGGAAAATTTGATAGGTATTTTATTAAAATTAATACCTATCAAACTTCGCGAAGCGAACATTAACTTTGGCGAAGCCAAATCTTAACTCGCCGCAGGCGATC
>JAFQGP010000066.1 GCA_017415485.1 Clostridia bacterium | reverse complement strand
GAATGAAAACATGAAAATACCCCCAGGATTCGAAATAGGTGGGCGCAAATACGCCCACCTTTTTGCAACTTTATAAAACCCTCTTGAAAGTAAGTACTTGTTCGTATATAGTGTGCTCACAGGAACGGTAGCGGAAAAAACGGCTACACGATCCTACAAAATTCTCGGCACACATATGATATAATACTGTCGAGGAACATAAAAAACAATTAAATATTTTTGCGTTTCGTACATAGCATCCATCCGCCGGACACGCCGATTTATAATCGGTATAGCAAGCCGGAAAAGAGCTTATATCCACCCGTCAATTCGGGTGAGAACACTGACCATCGAGATAGGACATGACATACTGCTGATTTTCAGTTGTATTGTTATGCCCTTTTTTAATTGTCATTTTTCAGAAAAGAGGTGATGAAAATGATTCAATGATCAACACACAAATTTGGTTTGCAGTAAACAAAGAAAGGAGCATTAAGTTATGAAAGAATCAAACTACGCACACTACGATGAACTGCCGTTGTTTCTAAATGCGGAAACGGTGGCAAAGCTGTTGGGAATCGGACAAGCATCGGCATACGAGCTGATGCACGAAAAGGATTTCCCGACAATCCGTATCGGGAAACGGTTAGTTGTTCCTAAAGATAAGTTTTTGATTTGGGTGGACGAGCACACAAAAGGAGGTAAGAAATGAAAAACAGATTAAGAATCAAATTCGAAAACATGCTTCGCAGGTGCTATTTTTGTAAGGACAGACAATACCGAAGCGATAGCGAGCGTGCCTTTGCGGAAAGCGCATTACGTAAGCTTTGGCAGTTAAGCGAGATTAATGTTAAAGGCGTTCGCTACAAGCGAAACGAAATACGTAATAGAGCGGTATTACGAAATGCAGCTTGAAAAAGCACGTCTTGAATCGGCGAGAGCGAAGGCGCAGGAGAAGCTGGAGCGTTACGACAAAAAGCATCGAAAAACGGCGGTTTGGGGCAGAACTTATTTTGAAGCGGGTTAAAGCGAAGCTGGCTTTTGCACTCTTCGCAGTTACATCAGCCCGCAATAGCGGGCTGAAAAGTGGCTTGTTTCAAGGTTTTTTGAGCCTTGCCGAAAAATTGCGAGATGCTGGCTTTTTTCGAAAATGGCTGGCTTTTTGTCCCCTGCTGTTTTCACCAGGTATTAGCGATATTTAAGGAGGATTTTTATGTATAATTCAAAACCGAAATCGGCTGACAAGCCGGAGAAAATCAAAAAAACATTCGCATTCAGACTCGAGGTTTCAGAGTTGATCGAAACGCACAAATACGTTCACCGAGGACGCGAGGTGGACTTTGTCAGTCAGGCAATACGCGAATATGCGGCGAGTATTGACGGCGAGAAGAATCAGGATGTGCTGACCGACCGAATCATTACGTCCTACCGTGCGTGCACGAGAAACGATATGAACCGACTCGGCATATAATCGAATGAAGGTGCTCTTAAAGCGTGCGGAGCTTCCGCTGATCCGCTTTCACGATCTGCGTCGCACCTTCGCAACCCACACGCAGATGCCTGCGGTAGAGCGAACGCCCGAGGAGACGGCAAAACCGCCCGTAAATGCGCTGTGTGCACCCACAGAGCCCCATCCCGAGCCCATCCCGAGAAAAATACGCAAATCGGGCACCGGTTGCGTGTATCAAATAAACGATCACCTCTGGGAAGGCAGCTTCTATCCGCGCCTGCCGAACGGCAAGCGGAAGAAGTTCAACATCTACGCCGAAACGCGAGAGCAATGCGAAGCCAAGCTCGCCGAGATGATTACCGAAAAGAAAGCGGAGATCAAGGAAGAGAAAGCAAAACTAAAAGAGGGCGCCGATTAAGGCGCCCTCAATAGTTTTTTATTGTCAATTTTCCTTAATAAAATCAGCAAAAGCTGTAATGACCTCGCTTGGAAAATCAACACGAGTATATATTGACGATGGATCTGACGTATCAATCTTATATCCGAAATGGCTTATGTCGTCATATACACATATAGAAACATTTGCAGAATCCGAAAAGAGCGTTGACCATAGATTGAGATCCTCGTTAAAGGATTGGTTATCAAATTTACTGTTAATGATAAGAGTTTTTATGTTAGCATCTGAAATATTTTTGGCGGTATCCATTTGATTATAGGATACCCAATAATGATCACTCGCATTGTAATAATAGTATCCCTTCGCCGAAGAAGCGGTTACATTTTTTGCAGCCTCAGCATATGTGATATATGAGGATTTATTCACGGGATCAATAGCGGAATATTGATCGCAGGCAATATCCGCAAGATGCCGAGCGGAACTGTTGAAGAGGATCATACCATCAATGTCTGCGGTGTTTTTAGCAAGCTCGGTTGCAATCTGTCCACCGAGGCTATGTCCGAGCAAGTATAAGCTCGAAATGTTTTGCGTTTTCAAATATTCAATGGCAGCATTACAGTCATCAATGTATTCTTCTTTGATACCGCACTTTATATCGAAATCGGCAGCATAGCTGAACGTTCTTTTATCTACGCGCAGAGAATTGATACCTTCTTGCGCAAGTCCGTGCGCTATATCTTCAAATGGTTTCAAGGCGCCTACGGTTTCGTCACAATCGCTCGGACCGGAACCTGCAATCAGCAAAACTGCAGGGCGAGCCTTTCCGTCATCAATATAGGTATAAACAGCATTTAATTGATAGCCGTCGCTTGGCAACAAAAAACGTTTTTCCTCGATGCGCAATTCAGAGCCATTGTTGGGTGATGTGTTCGTCGATTCCCCGAAAATTGTTTCACCGCCGTTTGTCGTGTCGCTTGTGTTGGAGGTATCTGCGTTACATCCCGAAAGCACAAGGACACATATAAGAAAAATAATAGAAATAAGCCTTTTCATTCGTTTCACCTCGAATTTGTGTCATAATATCCAAGCCAAAGTCCGTCTATCTTTCCACCGTGAAAAACATATGTAACTTTTAGACCAAGTTTTGAATATCTGACAAAACAATATAGTTTGTTTGATAATCTATCATCAGCAACGGTCTTATCGATCGAAACGAAATCACCAAGTGGCTCTAACGTATCTTTTCGTACAACACGATAAACATCTTTGGGCATATATTGCGTCAAGCGAGGACTTAAATGTTCATAAAGAATATTGTCATCCCCATTCAAAATAGCATCAGTACAAAGCCGAGCAATTTCATTTTCTTCGGCATTCAGATCAAAAGAATGTTGCCAGTTCTCGCTAAATATGTTTTTGCCGGATTCCAATGCCGAAAGGGCTTCATTCAAAAGATTGATTTCGCGTACTCGTGACTCGATAGAAGCATATATTTCTGCGCGTTTGGAAAGGACGGCATCCTTCAAACCCGTTCCGCTGTTTTGCAACTCGGCGATTGCCTTTACGGATAATCCCAAAGTGCGAAGAACAAGAACATTTTTCACAAGGGATAATTGATCCTCGGTATATTGACGGCGAGATGAAGTTCCGATCGTGGTGCTTTGAATAATGCCTTTTTCCTCATAGAAACGAAGCGATCTTGACGTTGTACCAAGCATCCTACAAACTTCTGTAATATCGTATAGTGGCTTTTGATACATATCCTCACCCCCTCTGTATTGTATCATATCACTTGACGTTGCGTCAATGTCAAGCGGTTTTATAAAAACATTTGTAAAAAAGGAAGTTAGGAATGAATTATCTGTATCAGATTAACGACAGCCTGTGGGAAAGCAGTTTCTAACCAAAACGGCAAGCGAAAGAAATTCAACGTCTACGCCGAAACAAAAGAGCAATGCGAAATCAAACTCGCCGAGATGATCGAGCGATTAAAAGCGGAGATAGCGGAAGAAAAGAAACGTCTAAAGGCAGAATGAACGGCATAACGAATATGCGAAGGAGCACGGCGTGGCTGTCTACGTCGGCGAGTTCTCAAACCTCGACGGCATCGCCATCTGTGAGAAATACGGCGTCAACTGGACGACCTGGTCCTATAAGGGCGGAAAAGGAGAGGTCGGAGATTGGTTCTGATACTCCGCCGCCCCCACCCCCGTCAACCCCGTCGCAGATACCTTTGAAGAAGTTCTGAAACGCTGGGGTGAGAGTCTCCGAACCGAGAATAGCTTCG
>JAFQGP010000065.1 GCA_017415485.1 Clostridia bacterium | reverse complement strand
AGGTACAAGTTCTTCCAATATTACAAATTCAAGTTTATTTTGCTTCCCGTTTCTTTCCGTAAACATTGGCGTTTCTCCTTGCTTTTTCTTGTACCTTTATTATACCATATTTTCGCTTTTCTGTAAAGTACGACAAAGGGCTCAGAACTTTCGTCCTGAACCCTTTGTCAGTGGTCTGAGGGTAGCCGTTGGCTACCCTTTATTTTTTTGGAGCTGGTGACGGGATTCGAACCTGCGACCTGCTGATTACGAATCAGCTGCACTACCGGCTGTGCTACACCAGCGACTGTAATATTATATCACATCCCGATGAGATTTTCAAGCCCTTTTTGAATTTTTATTTCATTTTTATTAAGAGTTTTTACTGTTTTCCCCTTGACTATTTTCAAATAATATAGTATCATATATTATGTATAACTAAATTCAATTCCCATACGGAGATAAAAATATATGAAAATTGGATTTTTTTCCGACCTTCATTGCGGAAGGGAAGAGATCACGAACAACAATCGTTATCCTTCGCGGTCTCTTGGCAAGCTGCAAAAGCTGCTTCTTGATTTTGAAAATATCGGCGTTGATCTTGCTATCTGTCTTGGCGACGTCATAAACGGCAGTACAAGCAAGGCTGACGACATCGAGCATCTTTCGCGCGTGGCAAAGGTCATCCGCGACAGTTCTGTGCCCGTTCTTGTTATGCAGGGGAATCACGATTTCAAAAATCTCGATGACGACACTTTTTACCGCATTTCGGATTTCGTGCGCCCGCCCTTTGTTTGCCGCGCGGATGAGGTCAATCTCATTTTCCTTGATGCAAACTACAGCTCGGACGGTACACGCTACGGCAGCGGTGTTAAGTATAACTGGAAAGATACCTATATCCCAAAAGATCAGATCGAAGCGCTACGCGAAGTTCTTGCAACCTCGCCCGAGGGAAGCAGATTCTGGATCCTTTGCCACCAATGCCTTGACATTGGCGTTGAGGAGCGTCATATCGTCAATAACGCCGATGAGGTACTTGAGATCATCGGAACCGAGGGCAGGGACAAGGTCGAGTTCGTCATCTGCGGCCATTATCACCCCGGTGCTTACAGCATAGACATCGGCAGAGAGTTCGTCACTCTCCCCGCCGTTTGCACGGGCAAGGAATTCAATCCGAACGCCGCGCTTATTCTTGACACATCACACACACCGAATTTCAGAGGCTAAAATGAATCTTTGTGACATCAGAACTATAAAAGACACAATGGCAATGTTCGGTCTGACCTTCCGCAAGGAGTTCGGGCAGAACTTTCTGACCGACCGCGAGGTCGTTGCCGAGATCGCCGAGTCTTGCGGCGGACCTAATACCAAGACGGTCCTCGAGATCGGCGCGGGATGCGGATCGCTCACCCACGAGCTTGCGCTCCTTTACGAAAACGTAGTGGCTCTTGAGATCGACCGCGGACTTATCCCGCTTCTCAAATACACCCTTGGCGAGCACAAAAATATCAAGGTCATCAACGCGGACGTTATGAAGACCGATATTCCCGAGCTCCTTGGCGATGCTTTTGAGAAGGGCGGTGTTTCTGTCTGCGCCAATTTGCCTTACTATATCACGACCCCGATCCTTCTCGAGCTGCTCGATTCGCGTCTGCCCTTTGACAGTATCACCGTTATGATCCAGTCCGAGGTCGCGGACAGGCTTTGCGCCCTGCCCGGTACGCCGAATTACGGATCGGTAACCGCTTATCTCAATTATTTCGGCACCTGCAAGAAGCTTTTGAAGGTTCCGGCGGGCAAGTTCCTGCCGCCTCCGAAGGTCGATTCGGCTGTGGTTCGCATCGATCTTTACCGCGACCGCCCCTGCAAGCCGAAGGATGAGAAGATCTTCTTCCGCGCCATGCGCGCCGCCTTCGAGCAGAGAAGAAAGACTCTACCGAACGCACTTTCCGCGGGATTTTGCGAAATTTCGAAGGCTGATATAACCGATGCGATCATTGAGTGCGGATTTGATGCAAACATCCGCGGCGAACGCCTTTCGGTTGCCGATTTCTGCACCCTTTCGGATAAGCTTTGCGAGCTTATCAACAATAAATAATTGCGGTTTGGTGTATCATGAGTATTAAAGATTATCAGACAAGGATAGACGAGCCCTTTGAGGGCAACGAGTCCCGGCAGAGAAGAAGACCGACCGAAAAGAAGAACTCGACGGATGTGATCCTTTTTCGCTCCTTGGTTTCGATCCTTCTCGCTTTGCTTCTTGTGGCATCTCTCGGATGGACTTGGCTTTTTGCCGTTCTTAACGGCCCGAGCGAGACATACCGCGATGAGATCGTCAGCCGCGCAATGAGCAAGCCGAGCACAAAATGGATCCCATATCTTGCGCTTCCCGCAAGCGAGATCGATGAGATAATGCAGGGTGGGGAGGTGCAGGACTGATGAAAAAGGGACTCACACGCGGCGGATTGATCTTTGTGACGTCGTGGCTTGGCATATTTGCGGTTGCCTTTCTTGCGTGGGCGATCTATCTCGGAAACATAAACGCAAGACTTGCCGAATATGAAAGCATTCAGCCGAAACATGTGGCTGAAAGAGTGTTTAACGAATGCTTCCTTTACGCCGACACCTCCGAAATGATCGAATTTGAGGAAGGCTTTTATTCCGAATACGATAAAATCGGCGCACCCGAAAAGGCGCTGTCCGACTTGCTCGACGGCAAAAAGCTCAGCTATAAAGCCGAAAACAACGCTCTTTACAACGTTTATGCCGACGGCGAGATGGTCGCGCAGTTTACGCTTCTTCCGCATCGTGAAGTAACTCCGCTCCTCGGTGTGCATGAACCTTCACTTGGTGAGATCGATTTTTTGATAAAACCGAGCGTTGATGTAACGGTGATCGCTCCAAAGGGCGCAACCGTAAAGGTGAACGGCAAGGCAGTTTCGGAAAATATGATCACCGGCGAGCCCATATATCTCGACAATGCCGAGTATTTCCCGAATGACTCGGCAAGGGAAATGGTCAGCTACCGCATAGAAGGTCTTTTTGCCGAGCCTGTCGTCAGCGTTGAAAGCGCAGACGGTGCGATCAGATACGGCGTGGATAAAGATGCTTCCTGCGTTTACAGTGCGGAGAGCTCCTATATATCCTATCTCCGCGATGCCTATTATGGAAAATCAAAATAAAATATAACTAAAAGCAGAGCCTTCGGGTTCTGCTTTTTTATTGAAAAGAATTCATCTTAATTGTTGATTTGTGTCGAAATTTGTGGTATAATTATAAATTGATAAACTATGCAAAGGAGAGGGGCATGACTTTTTACAGTCCGGGATTTATATTCATATTTCTTCCGTGTATAGTGGCACTTTATGCCTTGGCGGGCAAAAAGCTTCGCAATGCCGTTCTCTTTCTCGGAAGCGTAGTGTTTTACTTGCTTGCTTCGCGCGATCTGATGTCGATGGCGATACTTGCAAGCGGTCTGATCTTCAATTATGCGGCGGGACTCTTCATCGGTATTGCCGAGGGCAGGATGCGAAAACTGCTTTTCGTCTTCTGCACTTTTGTGAATGCCTGCGCTTTGCTTTCTCCGAAGATCATTTCGATAATCACCGAGTCATTTTCGGTGTCCCTTCCCGAGGGGCTTGCCATCGCCGCGCCCGTTGGCTTCAGCTTTTATATGTTCAAAAATATGTCCTACCTGCGTCAGGTCTACGACGGCAAGATTAAAGCCGAGCAGTCTTTTTTTGCGCTCGGAGCATATCTTGTCAACTTCGCTCAGGTGCTCAGCGGACCGATCCAGACCTATGCCGATTGGAAGAAGAGCCGCGAGGAAGGAAAGGTATCCATCGCCTCTATAAACAGCGGTATTTATGAATTTATCATCGGTCTTGCGCTTAAAATTCTTCTTGCCGACAGAATAATCAGAGTGTGGGTCGCGGGGCTTTACGGCATTGGCAGCATCGGTATCGATTCGATATCAACACCTCTCGCGTGGCTTGGATTTTTTGCGTTTCCGCTTTATCTTTACTTTGAATTCTATGGCTATTCGCTTATGTCGCGCGGTATCGGAAGAATGCTCGGGTATGAAACTCCCGATAACTTCCTCCACCCCTATATGTCGCGCTCTGTCAGCGAGTTTTGGCGCCGTTGGCATATCACCCTTGGCGAATGGTTCAAGGAGAATGTATATTTCCCCCTCGGCGGCAGCAGATGCCCGAAGGGACGCACTGTTTTGAATCTTTGTGCCGTCTGGCTTTGCACGGGCGTGTGGCACGCTCTCTGCTTTGACGGAAACGGCATCAACTTTATGCTTTGGGCGGCGTTCCTTTTGCTCTTTATCCTTCTTGAAAAGCTCGGCGCACTCGATTGGATAATAAAGAACAAAGTTCTTTCGCATATTTATCTGCCCGTGGTAATTTTGTTTTCGTGGGCGATATTCAATACCAACATCCTCACCCTTGCGGATCTTGGTACATATTTCATTCGACTGTTTCCCTTTTTCTCCCAAACTCCCGAATATGTTGATCCCTCCGACTGGGTCAGACATTTTAAGGACGTGGGCGTTTATATGGCTGTCGGTGTGATCTTCCTGACTCCCCTGCCGAGAAGAGTATATGACAAATTCAAAAATATCAAGCCCCTTGCCGTTGCCGTTATGCTTGTGCTTTTCTGGCTTTCGGTATATCTGATCTTCTGCGAGGGTGCAAATCCGATGGTCTATTGATCGGAAAGGAATCTCATTTTGAAAAACAACCATCCCGATGGCGGACTTTTGCTTATATGCCTGCTCATGACGATCCTGCTTGCGGTCGTTGGCGGGCTGATCGTTTCTGCCGACAGCGAAAATCCGATAGAAACGCTGATGTTCTTCTTCCGCGACGGAGCAACCTCTGCGCCCGAGACCGAGGCGGAGGTGCTCGAAGGAGAAGATACCGAGCCCATATTCATTCATCCACCCGTCACCCTGCCCGAAACGACTGCCGAGGACGTAACCGTTCCCGAAACAACAGCGTCACCCGAGGTGACAGAGAAACCCGAAACTACAGCAGAGACTCCGGTTACAACTCAAAAGGCTCCCGAAACTACGAAAAAGCCCGATACTACCAAAACGCCGGAGACCACCCAAAAGCCCGATACTACTGCGCCCGTTACCACAAAGATTCCCGATACAACCCAAAAGCCACAGAGCAACGAGGATTATTTCTCGGACACTCTTTTCCTCGGCGACTCGAGAACGGTCGGATTCTATCTTTACGCCCGCATCCCTGGTGCTACATATTTCGCGCGCACGTCGATGAACGTTTATAACGTGTTCGATGACAAGGTCTCCGAAACCAAGGACACCTCGGCTTATAACCTTTCCGAGCTTCTTGCTGAACGCAAATTCGGCAAGATATATATTCTTCTCGGCATCAATGAGATAGGATATTCCCACAATTCGGTGGTCAAGAATTATTCTTCCGTGATCGAATACATCAAGCAATATCAGCCCGAGGCGAAGATCATCATTCAGTCGAATATGCACGTCACAAAGAAGAAATCGGAATCAAATCCGAGCACGTTCGCAAATTCCCGGATCGACGAACTCAACCGCCGACTTGCCGCACTTGCCGACAACAAAAAGGTATTTTATCTCGGATTTGAAGAGATCTTTGATGACGAAAGCGGAGCTATGAGCCCCGACTATTCGGGCGACGGAGTGCATCTCTATGCCAAGTGCTACAAGCTGTGGCGCGAATGGATCCTCGAGAACGGAAAAATATATTAAAAAATAACAATTTGTTCTTGATTTCGAGTATTATTAGTGTTATAATATCGCTTGTGTTTTGCTCACCTCAAAAGAGGTGAGCAAAAATTTGTGTAGATTCGGAGAAGATAAATGACCTCTGCTCATGTAAAACGCGCGCCTCACCGCCATCATCTGCCCCATATTGATATTGTTTCTTTTGTAAAGAAGAACGCGGTTGTTCTGATTGCATTCTGCGCGGCGGTGATCACATCAGTCGTCGTTCCGCCCGATGCCGAATACGCGGGTTATCTTGATTTCAAAACGCTGACCTGCCTTTTCTGCGTTCTTGCCGTTGTTTGTGCTTTGAAGAATATCAATTTCTTCTATATGCTTGCTCGCAAGATCGTGCAGTGCTTCAAAACGGCAAAGATAAGCATTCTTGCGCTCGTTTACATAACCTTTATCGGTTCGATGCTGATCGCCAACGATATGGCGCTTCTTACCTTCCTTCCCCTCGGATATTTTGTTCTCACGTCCACGGGCAAGGAAAAGTATATGGCTTTCACCTTCATTATGCAGAACATCGCCGCAAACCTCGGCGGAATGCTGACTCCTTTCGGAAATCCGCAGAATCTTTATCTCTACTCATTTTTCAATATCCCCACGGGCGAGTTTATGCAGATAATGTTCCTGCCCTTCGTTCTTGCGGTGGCTCTTATCACGCTCTGCTGCCTCATCTTTGTCAAGAACGAGCCGATGAAGATCGCGGATGAAAAGATAGAGCTTAACCCCAAGAAAACGCTTCTTTATCTTGCTCTCTTTGCCCTCTCGATCGCAATAGTTTTCAGAGGCATTCCTTACTATATCGGTCTTATCGTCATTCCTCCCGTGCTTATCGTTGCAGACCGCAAGGCTCTCGGAATGGTCGACTACGGACTTCTTCTGACCTTCGTTTTCTTCTTCGTCTTCGCGGGAAATATGGCGCGTATAGACATTGTCCGCGACTTCCTTTCCTGGCTTCTTGATAAGAACACGCTCCTTGTCAGCACGCTTTCCTGCCAGTTTATCAGTAACGTACCCTCTGCGATCCTTCTTTCGCAGTTTACGGAAAACTATGCTGATCTTCTTGTCGGCGTAAATATCGGCGGAACGGGCACGCTTATCGCATCTCTCGCAAGCCTTATCACTTTCAAGGAATATACAAGCCACAACCCCGGCAAGACTTTGAAATATATCATTACTTTCTCTGCATTTAACTTCGGCTTCCTCGCAATACTTACCGCGGTCATGATGGTCGTGCGGTAACATTATAATAACAAAAGGCACTTCGGATTTGAAGTGCCTTTTGTGCATCAATCGGCTTTGGTGTATTTTGTTCCGCCGATCTTTATGTAATCGTCGCCCTTTTCAAAATCGTGTTCTCCGTTCAGGAGCTTGAAAAGATCGCTCCAGGTGAGATCGTCTTCGTTCTCGTCGGGGAACTCGATCGTGATCTTGTCTTTGTCTATCTTGTAAGTGCCTTCTGCTTTTACATCGCCCATTTCAACGGTGATCTTGCTGCCCTTGAAGGTCAGCTCGGTCGAACCGAGGCCGAAAAAGCCGTTGTTTTCGTAGGTGCCGGAGATCTTGCCGCAAGAAGCAAGAGTGATGCAAGCGATCGCAAGAACCATTGCAAGTGCGAGAATTTTGGCGATTTTTTTCATAATGTACCTCCCAATGAAAATTATTAAATATTATCAGTCGATTTTTACAAGTAACTTGCCGAATCTCGAAAGCTGCGGGTTCATAAATTCCTCTGCGGCTTCCTCCATCGTCAGCTCGCGGTGGATGATCTTTGAGGTATCAAGCATACCCGAAGCGAGAACTCTGACGGCACGCTCGGTTGTGTAGGGGTTGACATACGAGGTCTTGATCGTCAGTTCCTTGATGAAAGCATCGTAAAGCGAGATCGGGGTGGTCTTTGCAGAGTCTGCAACGCCGAACATGACGACAGTCGCGCCGCGTCCCGCAACAGAGAGGGCAGAAAGCTGTGCGCCCGTGTTGCCAACACACTCGATGACCTTGTCAACATTGTATTTCGCGGCATATTCCGTAATTTTTTCTTCATCCTTTGAGCAGATGAAGACGTCCGCGCCGAGCTCTTTGGCAAGAGCTTCCTTGGTCTCATCGTATTCGATGACGACGATCTCACCCGCGCCCGCGGACTTGATAAGCTGTATCATAATAGTTCCGATCGCTCCGAGTCCGACGAGAGCAACGCGCTCACCGTGACGGACACCGAGAAGATCCGCACCGCGCAGACAGCAAGCAAGCGGTTCAGCAAGTGCCGCATCGCGAAGCGAGAGCTTTTCGGGAATGTGATAAACGTTTTCAACGGGGGCGTTTATGTATTCCGCCATACCCTTGACAACGCCGCGGCTGTTCTTGCAGAAGGACTTTTTGCCATCCTTGCAGAACTCGCACTTGCCGCATCCCCAGTTGGGATCGACCGTGACTCTGTCGCCGGGCTTGAATTCGGTGACGCCCTCACCAACCTCTGCAACAACGCCCGAGATCTCGTGTCCGAGTGCAACAGGATAGGTTACAGGTCTTGTATTCTTCTTTCCGCTCACCTTGTGGTGGTCGCTGCCGCAGATGCCGCAATAAGCGACTTTGACGCGAACTTCGCCCGCGGCGAGATCCTTGAGAGGAAGGTCGCCGACAGCAACGTTGCCGGGACCGTATAATACTACTGCTTTCATATACTTACTCCTTTACTGAAGCGCCGCGCCGATAACGGTGCCGTACTGTGACATTTCGGGAACGATGAAGTTGACTCCAAACGTGGGCGCAAGGCTTGCAAACGTGTCGCAAACGGGCTTGATGGAAGTCAGGTTTCCGCACATAACGATATCCTTGATACCGAATTGACGCGCCGCGAAGATCGACATCATTGCAACGGTCTCGGAAACCATGTTGAAGATGCCGAGCGCAATATCCTTCTTTGACGCAAGATCGGAAAGGTTGCCGAAGTTCGATGCCGTCAGATTTTCATTGACGCCTTTGAAGGTGCCCGATTTCGAAATATCCTTGATGCGAAGGTCGACCTGACCAAGATCGCCGCCCTCCGAGATCTGCTCGAGATGCTCGATCGATCCGATGCCGAGCATTTTGCGGGAAAGTCCGAGTATCGTTCCCCCGCCAACGCCGGTGCCGCCGAGATATTCCGTCAAGGTTCCGTCCGCCGTGCGTTTTGCGTGGATGATCGCGGTACCTGTACCGAGGCTGACAACGATCGCTTCGTCGAGCCCCGAAAGGTAAAGCCCGCCGATGCCGGTGCTTGCAAATTCGGAAACGCTCTTGCACTCGCGGTTATAGATGGGGGACTGAATTGCTTTGCTGCCCGCTCCCGTCATCATAATGCGGTCGATCTCGTCGAGAGGGAGTCCGTTTTCAAGAGTGAATCTGCCAAACGCGCCGTAGATCGAGGTTACGGGGTCTGTCGCCTGAACGAATATGGGGGAGAGAAGCTTGCTTCCGGGCGCAAAGCCGACGATCTTTGTCGTGCTTCCGCCAACGTCGATGCCAACGACTGTCTTCTTATTATCGGGTTTGATGATGTAATCTGCCATTTATATTGTCCTCACGGGAAAAATTTCATATTTATTCATACTGATATTATATCAAACTCTTGCAAAAAAATCAAGTCTGTGATATAATATTTAAGAAAATACTTATAAAACGGAGAAGAAAAATGGCATTCAAGAATCCCGATACCGCAATTCTCAACGAAAAAGAGCTCTATATCTTCGATATGGACGGAACCATCTATCTTGGTTACAACGTTTTCCCCTTCGCTATCCGCTTCATCAACAACCTTCGTGCAGCGGGCAAGCGCGTTCTTTTCTTCACAAACAACGCTTCCCACACCTCTGATTTCTACGTTCAGAAGCTTTCGAAGCTCGGCTTCTCTCCCACAAGAGATGAGATCATGACTTCGGGCGACGTAACGATCGAGTTCCTTCGCCGCCACCGCGACGGCAAGAGCGTATACCTTGTTGGCACCGACGAGCTCGTAGAGAGCTTCAAGGACTCGGGCATCAATATGCTCACCGGCGACGAGGAGAAGGCTGACATCGTTGTTACCAGCTTCGATACATCCATGACCTACAAGAAGATGGATGATGCGTGCCGCCTTGTTCGCGGCGGCGCTGAGTATCTTTCCACTCACCCCGATTTCAACTGCCCCACCGAGACCGGTTTCATCCCCGACAGCGGCGCAATCGCAGCATTCGTAACCGCTTCCACCGGCAAGACCCCCACCTACTTCGGCAAGCCCTACAAGGAGACCGTTGAGATGATCAGCGAGGCTACCGGTGTTTCCGTCGATAAGATGTGCATCTTCGGCGACAGACTCTACACCGACATCGCACTCGGCAAGAAGCACGGCGTAACCGCAGTTCTTGTTTACTCCGGCGAGACCACTCCCGAGGACGTTGAGGCTGCAACCGTAGCAGAAAAGCCCGACTACGCATTCCCCTCGCTCGACGAAGTGGACCACGTAATGTTTGGTTAATTGATTGCCCAACTTTCGATCGAAAGTTGGGCAGTTTTATTCGCCTGCGGCGAGTTATATTGCCTTGCAGTTTTATTCGGCTTACGCCGAGTGGTATTCGCTTCGCGAGTTGTATGGCGAATAAAATAACACTAAAGCCGAAGGCTTTAATAACACTATCGCTTGCGATAATAACACTCCGACAAAGTCGGAATAACACTTGACAACCATGAAGGATTAATGTATAATATTCCCAGAGGTGATGTTATGTCTAACAGTATTTTAAGAGATAGTGCAAAGGAATTTGCAAAGAGAATCGTTTTTGTTTGTCGTGATATGAAAGCCAAGCACAAAGAAACTGTGCTTGTAAATCAATTATTGCGTTCGGCTACATCTATAGGTGCAAACATCCACGAGGCTCAGTATGCTCAAAGTTCAAATGATTTTATATCTAAACTTGAGATTGCACAAAAAGAATGTTATGAAACAGAATACTGGCTTGAATTGCTTTTTGAAACAGATTGTATGGATGAAAAAGTTTATAAACCACTACAAAATAATTGCGGAGCAATTCGTAGAATGCTGATATCTTCTTTGAAAACAATAAAATCCAAACAAGATTAATATCTTGCATTAAACTGTTTATGTCTATAGGATATATGCTATTTATCCGACAGAGAAAGGAAGTACTCTCATGAAAGAAAAGATCAACATTGGTTATATAGGCCTCGGTCGCCGCGGACGCGGAATGCTGAAGGCTTGTTTCTCGCAGATGAAGGACGTCAACGTCAAGACCATTTGCGACGTCTCCGAGGAACGCATTGAAATGGGCAAGCAGCTCGTTCTCGAAAAAGGCGGATATACACCCGCTTCGACGACGGATTATCACGTGATCCTCGCCGACCCCGAGATCGACGCAGTAGTCATTATGACGGGCTGGAGCGGTCGAATCGCTATTGCAAAGGAGTCGATGCTCGCGGGCAAATATACGGCTATTGAAGTTGGTTGTGCCGACACGCTTGACGAATGCTTTGAGCTTGTTGAAACCTATGAAAAGACCGGCGTGCCGGTTATGATGCTTGAAAACTGCTGCTACGGCCGCCGCGAGATGATGCTTCTGAATATGATTAAACAGGGTCTCTTCGGCGAGCTCGTTCACTGCACCGGCGGCTATCAGCACTATCTTCCCGATGAGGATCTGTTCAAGAATATTGATACCGAAGATCCCCCGCATTACAGACTCCCGCATTATATCAAGGAAAACCGCGAGAATTATCCGACGCACGAGCTCGGCCCGATCTCAAAATTCCTTTCGATCAATCGCGGAAACCGTATGGTTCGCCTTAATTCGATCGCAACGAAGAGCGTTGCGCTGAACGAGTATTCAGCGCAAAGATTCGGCGCGGACAGCAAGTATGCGACGATGGAATATGCGCAGGGCGACATAGTCAACACGATCATAACCTGCGCGAACGGCGAAACCATCCTTCTGACTCTCGATACCACTCTCCCGCGCTCTCATTATTCTCGAAATATCTCAGTGCGCGGCACGAAGGGTATGTCAATGGAGGATCGCCGCGTGGTATATCTGCACGGAATCACTCCCGAAAAGACCCAGGATAACGAGGCGGAATTCTTTGAAAAATATGATCATCCTTTGCACCGCGAGTATGAAGCTATGGGAACCCGAGGCGGTCACGGCGGAATGGATTGGCTCGTGTGCCGCGCATTTGTTGAAAGCGTGAAAAACGGAACGGATACGCCCATCGATGCTTATGATACCGCCGCGTGGCTCTGCATTGGCTGCCTTTCCGCAGAATCAATCAGGCAGAACGGCGCTCCTGTGGACATTCCCGATTTCACAAACGGCAAGTGGAAGGATCGCGAGCCCGCAGTGAAGGGCAAATACTGCCTCGATGAAATATTCGAGGATCTTTCAACGCCGATATTTTGATTTGAACGGTAAAAAAGAAAGGGGATTGGAATGATCGACATTGGAAGTTGGACCGAGCAATTATTGCATAAAGCAGAGGAAGTTTTCGGAGAAAGACTGTGGTTTGTTGGATTGCAGGGAAGCTACGCACGCGGCGAAGCCACTGAAACGAGCGACATCGATATTGTTTTGATCCTTGACGATCTGTCTTTTTCGGATATACAAAAATATAATTCAATCCTTGACGGAATGCCGCATAGAGAATTGGCTTGCGGATTCCTTTCGGGTAAAAAGGAACTGTTCAATTGGGAACCTTCCGATCTGTTTCAGTTTTATTACGATACCGTACCGTTGCGTGGAAGCCTTGATGAATTGCTGGGTCTGCTTGATGTCAGCGTGATTGATCGCGCGATAAAGGCAGGTGCGTGTAATGTTTACCACGGATGTGTGCATAATATGCTCTATGAAAAAAGCGATGAAGTTTTGTGTGGGCTTTATAAATCCGCAGCTTTCGTCGCACAAGCCCGCGCCTTCAAGCTGACGGGCGGATATATCAAAAAGCGCGACGAGCTGTTGGAGCTTCCGGATGGCGAGATCGTTAAATTATCATCAGATCTGAAAAACGGTGGAAAAGTTGTTTTCGATGAAATGTCTCAAAAACTGTTTGAATGGTCGAAAAGATTGATTAATGAAACGGAGAAGCTAAATGGTAAAAACATATAACATCGGCATCATCGGTTTCGGCAAACGAGCGAAGGACATATGGGGCAAGAGCATAACGGCGTATAATTCAGTCCCCGATAATGACAAATGCCGCCTGGTTGCGATAGTCGATCCTCGCCCCGAGGATGAGCTCCGCACAGAGCTTTCTGTCTGCGGCGCGCCCGATGCGAGAATCTACCGCGATCCCGTGGAGATGTACGAGAACGAAAAGCTCGACGGAACCATCATCGGCACACGTTGCTCGCTCCACACAAAAATGGCGCTCATCAACGCGCGCTACGGCATTCCCGTGCTGCTCGAGAAGCCTGTTTCAACCACCGACGAGGATCTTGCCGCGCTTGAAGGTATTCTTGATACGATGGATGAAAAGACGCTTATCTCCTTCCCGCTTCGTGTCGCGCCCCTTGCCGTCAAAGCAAAGGAGCTCATCGACACGGGTATCCTCGGCAAGATCAGCCAGGTGCAGGGAATCAATAACGTTCCCTACGCAAGAGGCTATTACCACGGCTGGTATCGCGACGACCGGGAAACCGGTGGTCTGTTCTTGCAGAAGTCAACGCACGATCTCGACCTGATCCAATTTATCCTCTCCGAGCCGAAGCCCGTTATGATCAGCGCGACAGAAACGAAGAATATCTTCCTCGGCGATATGCCCGCGGGGCTCAGATGCAAGGATTGCGAAAAGCGTGAAAGCTGCCCCGAAAGTGATATTAACGTTGCAACTTACGGCGACAGATACGCTGTCAAGGACGAGTGTTGCTTTGCCGTTGACACGGGCAACCACGACAGCGCATCGATCATAGTTCAGTACGCGGACGGTATGCACGCTGTTTACAGTCAGAATTTCGTTGCTCGCAAGGCGGCGGGCAGACGAGGTCTGCGTATCATCGGATACAACGCAACACTTGAATTTGAATTCAATTCTAAATGCATTGATATTTTTTATCATAACGAAGACAAGACCGAGCATATCGATATGACCGATCTTTGTCAGCACTCGCACGGCGGCGGAGACCGCAAGATGATCGATTCCTATGTCAAAATGCTCGGCGGCGCAAAATCACCCGCACCGCTCTCATACGGCATTCTTTCGGCAAAACTCTGCCTCGCCGCGAGAAAGTCGGCAAGGGAGAATGT
>JAFQGP010000002.1 GCA_017415485.1 Clostridia bacterium | reverse complement strand
TGCCTTCGGCACGATATATTTCATACGATATGTCGGCTACGCCGACGCGATATATTCCGCCTTTGGCGGAATGTTAAGGAAAAAATCCGCCTTGCGGATTTTCACATCTTTATTAAATTTCGCTCTTGGTTTTGTTCGGGTGCGCGGGATTTCGCATATCGCTGACTGCCCACCCCAACCCCTCCCGCAAGCGGGAGGGGCGATATGAAGCGATTGCGGTATATGGCGTTTTGATTTTTCGGATAGGGTGACAAGAATAATCCGAACTAGCCTCAAAGCCTTAATTTTGGGTGCTTTTCGGCTTGTCGTCCTAGCAAGGTTAATACCTTGCGTCGTCCTCCGCACCAAAAATCACCTAAAAATTAAGGCTTTGAGGTCGGAGATTTTTTGGCTGACAAATATTTGTCAGCAGCAGGCAAACGCCGCAGATTGTATATTAATACTATCAAGGCGTGGAGCGAACTGATGGCGAATATTTGTCGCCAAAAAACTAGTTCGTATTATTCTTGTCACCCTAAAGGGAATGCGGTATTGATGTGTGATAAATCCGCCGACGTCCCCTACATAATATATGAAAATAAACATAGTTTAGCTTCACCATAACAAGGAAAGGAGCGCAAAATGAAAACCTTATCCACGCTGTCAAAAATCGCAACGATCGCGTTGTTGGTGGCTTTGGTGTTGATAAACCTCGCCGTGCCGCTGATGATAACCTTCACGACGAATGACCGCTCTTCGTCGGTGGAATTCTTTATCGATAACTTCATCGAGTTTTTGCCACTCGTGCCGTTTTTGCTCCTTCCGCTTTTTCCGATGGCGGCACTGAAAAGCTATGCATCCTTCAAACTCGGCAACCTTCCCGCCGCGAAACTGAAAAAGCATATCATTGTACTTTCCACCGCCGAGATCATATCGTTCGCCTTGGCAATAATTATTATAGTTTCAATTAACTCAAATAAGTAAAGAATTTTCCATTAGCGTGTCTAGACTGCTGATAACAGAAAGTGAAGGCTTTACTACAACTGAGTCATATCTTGGACCTTTTACATCAGTTAACGTGAAATTAGGTAAAGTAAGTGGAGCATATGCATATTCCGATTCGTGCATAGCTTATGCACTAGGTTACAATTTTGTAGGACAACCAGCAAAAGTATCCTGGGGAATATCTTATACTACATATCGACCGCTTTTCGAATAACAGTCGGTCAAAATAATAATGCGGCTAATTCTGTTGTCAATAATTATGGAGGAGGTAATATGAGATGTTCCGTTCCTGGAAGATTGTTTGCACAGTGCTGTGCGTTATGGCGATAGTCATAGCCATTATTCCGTATTTTTTTCAGCCAGTCAATGTTTCGGTTCCTCAAAAAGATTCCCCAGTATACTTCAACGAAAGTATTAACTGCTTTTTAAGCATTGATCAAATCAGCAATAACGAACAATATATATTTCTTTTGGATAAATATAGGGGTTATTTAAGAGTATTCGATATAAACGGAAACTATATTAATACTCTAGCTTTTGCCGATTCACCAAATGGTACTTTTCAAATGGCAGCATTTGAAGATTTATTATATGTCCGTGCCCCCAATGGGGATTTATACTCTATTCAAAACTGCGAGTTTGTTGAGTATATTGATAGAGACGATTCCATGGAAATATTTGATTCATTGGATTTTTCACAGGAATCAAAAACATATGAAGCACGCCGGGGAGGCGTATGGGACGTTTTAGGCGACGAAGATCATATAATAATCCCAATAAAAGGTTATACTTTTCTCAGCAATACGGATTCAAGAATCATCCCGATTATTTTCATTTCTTTATTAATAGCACTTATTAGAATCACACCACAAAAGAAGAGCAAGCTAAATAATAGTTATATTACGCTCAAATAATATTAACGCTATATCTTTATTATAAATTGCTTTTCGCCAATGCGAAAATTTTTGAGTTTTATTTAATAATAATTGCTTCTGATATTTCTGCAGTGCAGACGGCGCCACCCCTCATCCGGCGCTACGCGCCACCTGTCTCGCTGCGGCTCGGTCACGCCGCGGGTCTGACAGTCCACCGGACTGTCATTCAATACCGCGCCGCCGCTTCGCTACCCAAGATCCGGGAGAAGGCTTATATAGCGAGTGCGAACATTAACTATAGAGATATTGTGCTGATGCGGAAGAACGAATCACAAATATCTAAATTAATACCGCACAATTCTGATGATGTAATTGTGCCGTCACTAATTTGTGCGGTATTGTCCCAAATGGTTTGATATAAATTATCGTCTGTATTTTTACTAAATTGTTTGACGATGTTTAGAAATATAAAGCGAGATTATAAGTTAGCCTTCTCCCGGACCTTGGGAGAAGGTGGCGCGCAGCGCCGGATGAGGGGTGGCGCCGTCTGTACTGCATATTGGGCAAGGCTCATATATGCATTTTGGATTATTTTTGTTATATCAATAGAAAGGAGCCCAAAATGAAAAAATACTACATCAACATCCGAAACAGTAAAAAGAAAATGATAGTTGATTTGCTGCCGCTTGAGATTTTGTCCATCTATATTGTGTTCTTCCTTTGGCTTGTTTTGTCTTTTCATTGGATTGTTGCCATTCCGTTCGGTTTTGTGATTTGTATGATTGCTTATCGTGTTATTCCTTACTCTGTATACGCATTTACAAACCGCATCTATGTTGACGATGAAAAAGGCGAGATCCTGCTCAAACGCTTTCGCCGAAAGGATCAAGTGATCAAATTTTCATCGATTTCCCGTTTGGAAAGCGCAAATAATCGAGATCCATCACTCGGAGCAGGGAGCAAAGGCGGCGGTATATATGCCGTAAAAGATGCAGACGGATATATTCTGTTCTATTGCCCCGGCGACAGAGTAACTCTCTCCGTTTTCGAAAATCACAACATCCCAATAATCAATCTTCCACAGGAATATATTTAATAAAACTGCTTTTCGCTCAGCGAAAAGCTACCATAACTTTTCACTTTCCACTTTTCACTTTCCACTTTGAATTCAATCTCCCCGAAAGGAATAAAATAAAATGAGCTCTATCTTCCCCCAAGACTTCACCCTGCGCGATAACGTTCTTCGCATCAACTGCCTCTCGCACGTTGGCGTTGCGAAGTCGGATGGATTCATCTTCGCGCTCAACGGTCACTATATCCTCCACGACGGCGGAATGACCAAGACCACCTTCGCACTTGATGCTCTGCTTAAGCTGCGCGAGGCGGAAGGCGCCCAAGTTTTGCATTTTGACTGGTTTATCTCGCATTACCACATCGACCACGTCTGCGGTCCGATCGAGAACGTCATCCGCGATCCCCGCTTTGCGATCGACACCGTAATGCTCCCGCCCCATAACGCGCTCCCCGAGGATATGCCCCACGGCGACTCGAAGTACAGCCCCCGCATCGAGGCGGCACTTCGCGAATGCCATCCGAACGTCAAGAGGATAGACGTGCATTATCACTCGGAGAACCCCTCGACCATTCTTTATAACTTCGGCGGCGCGGAGATCGAGATCCTGCCCCCCGATACCGACTGGGCGCGCGACCGCGAGCTTCACGAGCTCATTGCGAACGCGTATTTTGATACCGATGATATATACGAACCCAAGGTTCCCACCTCGGTCGGCAACGCGGCTTCGATCTGGTTCGTCATCCGTCACGGAGGCAGAAAGATCCTCTTCACGGGCGACAGCATGAAGCGCACTCGCTCGATCACCGAGGAGAGCGTTGACAGAATGTGGGCGATCTACAAGGACGTCATCGGACGCCCCGACGTCGCAAAATGGCCGCACCACGGTCAGGCGCGCGACAACGCCGACCTCGTTATGCACGAAATGGACCCCGATTACATACTCACAACGGCTAAATTCGAGGGCGCCTCCGTGCGCTATGCCGAAGCTTTCCCGGGCCACAAGGTCAGATTCTTCAACTGCGCGGAAAGTGACGTTATCATCGAGGTCACGGGGGACGGCGCGCTTGAGGTCACGGGCGGTCTCGAGGGCACAAATCCCGGCGAATATTACGTAATGACAAGCGGAAAGATCAAATAAAATGGAAAAGAAACTTATTCTCCCCGAGGTGCTTGCACCTGCGGGCAACCCCGAAAAGCTCCGCGCGGCGGTTCGTTTCGGCGCGGACGCGGTGTATCTTGCGGGACGCCGCTTCGGAATGCGTCAGGCTTCCGAGAATTTCTCGCTCGAAGAGCTCGCCGAGGCAGCGGAATATCTGCACTCGAGCGGCAAAAAGATGTATCTGACGGTCAATATCCTCCCGCATGGACCCGAATATCCCGCTCTGCGCGAGTTCATCCGCGAGTGCGCGAAGATCGACATCGACGGCTACATCGTCGCCGACCTCGGCGTCATCGCGATGATCAAGGAGATCAACCCAAGCGCCGCGATCCATATCTCAACCCAGGCAAGCATTGTAAGCCCCGAGGCGGCACTCGAGTATATCAAGCTCGGCGCGACCCGACTTGTGCTCGCGCGCGAGCTGTCGCTGAAGGAAGTCCGCGCCATCCGCGACCGCATCCCCGACGAGATCGAACTTGAGGCGTTCGTTCACGGCTCAATGTGCGTTTCCTACAGCGGAAGATGTATGCTTTCGGATTTTATGGTCAACCGCAGCGCAAACCACGGCGCGTGCGCGCAGCCCTGCCGTTGGAATTACAAGATCGTCGAAGAAAAACGCCCCGACGAGGCTATGCCCATCGTTGAGACCGAGGAAGGCACGTTTATTATGTCTTCCAAGGATATGTGTATGATAAACCACGTCGGCGAGCTTGTCGACGCGGGCATTTCGTCCTTCAAGCTCGAGGGCAGAGTGCGTTCCGCGTACTATGCCGCCGTCGTGACCAACGCATATCGAATCGCGCTTGACGGGCTCCGTGATTTCGTCGAAGCGGGCGGAAATATGCTCGATTACGTCCCCGATCCCGCGCTTTACGCCGAGGTCGACAGCGTTTCGCACCGCGAGTACGCGACGGGATTCTATTTCGATTCCCCCCGCGAGGACTCAAAACTCGTCACCCAGCCCGGTTATATGCGTGAAAAAGCATACCTCGCCGTCGCCGAGGACTTCGACGAGCCGATGCCCGAAAATCTCAAGGCGATCGAGGTCAACGAGGATGGCAAGCTCTACCGCTTCCGTCAGCGCAATAAGCTCGTAGAGGGTATGACGGCAGAGCTCCTCACCCCCGGGAAGGTCGGCAAGGCGTTTACGGTTGCAGAGCTTTATGACGGAGAGGGAGTGGCGGTTGAATCCGCGCCGCATCCGTCGAGGATCTTTTATACGAGAGTGCCGTTTGAGGTTAAGGAAGGCGACATACTCAGAGCGGAGTGATCACGCTTCGCGTGAGTTAAAATTGCGCTTCGCGCAAGTTAAGATCGGCTTCGCCGAGATAAGATCTCGCTGTGCTCGAGTTAAGATTTCCGCTTCGCGGAAAGTTGAAGGTGAATTTCCTCGCTTTGCTCGGAAATTTTCGATATTTTAATGAATAACAGTAGCGCGAAAGTTTTCGTCCACCTTTTTCAAAAGGTGGCAGAGCTCGAGACGGAGTCTCGAACTAATGCGAGACCTTCAGGTCTCGCTGCCGTGCTTCAAAATCACGAAGCTCTGCTTCGGGATTTTGGACGGAGTCAATACTTTCGCAAGGGCGAAAGTGTTGCGCTCCGTCACCCCGCGCCCGAAGGGCGCAACTCGCTTCGCTCGAGTGATATTCGCGCTTTGCGCGAGTGATATGTTGCTTTGCAACGTGATATATCCGCAACTCTGCACTCTTAATTCTGCACTAAAAAGGAGTTTCCATGTACGAATTCATCCAAATCATCACCGCCGTGATCTACGGCATTGTCGAGGGTATCACAGAATGGCTGCCCGTCAGCTCGACGGGACACCTGATCCTGCTTGATGAATTTCTTTCCTTCTCGCTCACGCCAAATGAGGTGTTTACGGCGGAGTTTTGCGAGATGTTCGACGTTGTTATCCAGCTCGGCGCGATCCTTGCTGTCGTTGTGACTTATTTTTCGCGCCTTTGGCCTCTTTCTCCGAAAAAGGGAAAGAGCGAGAACATAAGGATCTGGAAGCTTTGGGGCAAGGTACTTATCGCTTCCGTGCCCGCCGCGCTTGCGGGGATCGTTTTTGATAAGATCCTCGAGAAGATCTCGGGCAAGGACATCGACGGCTGGCTCTATAACGCGCCCGTTGTCGTTGCCGCGCTGATAATTTACGGCGTTTTCTTCATCCTTATCGAAAAATTCAACAAGAAAAAGGCTGTCGTCGAGTCGGTGGACGACATCACGGTTGGGCAGTCCTTTGCGATCGGCGTTTTTCAGATGCTTGCCATCATCCCCGGCACGTCGCGCTCGGGCTCGACCATCCTCGGCTCGATGCTGATCGGACTTTCGCGCACCGCGGCGGCTGAGTTTTCCTTCTTCATGGCGATCCCCGCGATGGCGGGCGCGAGCCTGATCAAGGCGCTCGGGTTTGTTTCCTACGTCGCGGAATTTGACGTCGCAGTCCCCGCCCTCGCGTGGGTGATCCTCGCGGTCGGAGCGATAGTCGCTTTCGGAGTTTCGATGGTGGCGATCAAGTTCCTCACCGATTTCGTCAAGAAGCACAGCTTCATCCCCTTCGGCGTCTACCGAATCATCCTCGGCGCGGCGCTGATCGTGTGGTTTTTGGTTAAATGAATGATAAATTAAAGATCCCCTACCCCGTGATCGTGGAGGGAAAATATGACAAACTGCGCCTTTCGTCGGTCATCGAGGCGCAGATAATAGCGACGGACGGCTTCGGGATCTTCAAAAATCACGAGCGCGCCGCGCTTTTGCGAGCTTTGGCGCGAAAAACGCCGCTGATCGTTCTGACCGACCCCGACGGCGCGGGCAGACTCATCCGCTCGCACATTTCGGGGATCTTGCCCAAGGACAAGATAATCTGCCTCCACATCCCGAAGATCGAGGGCAAGGAAAAGCGCAAAAAAGAGGCGTCCGCCGAGGGCTTTCTCGGCGTCGAGGGCGTTGAAAGAGAATTGATTTATAACCTCTTTTTGCCCTACACAAACCCCGATATGACGCGAAATATCGAGGAAAATCCGCTCTCGCCCGCGATCCTTTGCCGCGACGGACTCACCGGCGCACCCGATAGCCAAGCGAAACGCGACGCCGTCGGCGCGGTGTTCGGATTGCCGAGCGGGATGAATGCCAAGGCGTTTTTGGCGGCGATCAAATGCGTTGCGAGTTATGACGAATACATCACCGCACTAAAAAGCTCAAAAGCTTTTGAAGATTCTTAAGAAACTTTTCTCGAAAAGTTTCTTAAGCAGAGCTCGAGACGGAGTCTCGAACTAATGCGAGACCTTCAGGTCTCGCTACCGTGCTTCAAAAAGACGAAGCTTGCTTCGGCTTTTTGGACAGAGTCAATACTTCCCGGTTGGAGGGAAGTATTGTGCTCTGTCACCCCGCGCCCGAAGGGCGCGGCTCGCTTCGCTCGAGTGATATTCGCGCTTTGCGCGAGTGATATGTTGCTTCGCAACGTGATATATCCGCTTCGCGGATGTGATATATTTCGCCGTCCGGCGAAATGTTAAGGAAAAAATCCGCTTTGCGGATTTTCACATCTTTATTGAATTTCGCTTTTGATGTGATTTGGGCGCGAAATCCTTCGCAATGGCGCTGACTGCCCACCCCACCCCCTCCCGCAAGCGGGAGGGGCGGAAGAGAAATCGTTGTCGTGTTTAGCGTTCTGAACTTTGTTGTTCAGCAAAAACATCAATATTTGATAGATTTACCACACTACGCAAAAACAATAACAACCGCAATATCATTTTGTCAAGGGGGATTTTTGTATGCCTATGCCGTCAAAAACAAAACACAATAACAAGAATGACGAAAAGGTAAGAAAATTTTCCGATTCGGTATACCGCCCGGGAGAATTCATTTTTGCGTTTATTATGATGTACCTCCTCTTCGCCGCCTTCGATGTTCTTTTGATTGTTTATGTGGGAACAGATACGTGGGAAGCGAAGGCGCTCCTTGGTTTCTCGGTGTTAGGGTACGTTTTGCCGATAATCTCGATCGTCTCCGCTAAACGCTCGCATTCGTCAAAGTTTTGGCGTTCGGTCGCGAGAGTGTGCTATAAGGACGGGTATTTGAAGGTTGACGAGACTCATCCGCGGGATAGGGATGAGTGATAGCGTTAGATAATAGGTTTGCGCGCTCTGCGGAGCGCGCGGGGTGAAGGAGCGAAAACCACCCCGGTGGGGCGGTTTTACTCCTTCCGGAATGCCGGCGGGGCGCCGTCATTCCGAATCGCAAGGGGGAGTTTCGCCCTCTGCGGAGGGCGACTTAAGGAACTTTTTGAAAAAAGTTCCTTAAGAATCTTCAAAAACTTTTCTCGCCCGTGCGGCTCTGACGGTTTTCCGAAGGAAAATTGAGGCGTTAGCCGACAAGACAGAGTCGCAGCTTGCCGAAGGCAAGCATACCTTTCTGAAAAAGGTGGACGAAAACTTCAAGCTGAATTTTATTTTGAAAAGGAATATAAAGTTATGAAAAAATTTTGTGCACATCGCGGTCTTTCCAAGTTGATGCCGGAGAACACTTTGCCGGCGTTCGCGGCGGCGCTTGCGCTCGGCGCGGATGAGATCGAATTCGATATCAGACTCACCAAGGATCAAAAACTCATCGTCTCCCACGACGGCACGCTCGAGCGTATCTCCGACGGCGAGGGTAAGCTGAAAGAAAAGACTCTCGAGGAGCTTCTTGCGCTGAACATAGGTGTTAAACACGGCTGGGAGGTCGGTTTCTGCACCGCGGAGGAGGTCTTCGAGCAATTCGCGAACAAGATCGTATTCAATATGCACCTCAAGGAGCACGGCGAGGATGGATATCTGATCCGCGAGCTCGTAAAATTGGTCGACAAATACAACGCGCACGGCAGCGTCTATTTCGCGGGCTCGCCCTCCGAGCTTGAATGGATGGAAAAGGTCGCACCCGAGATCCCTCGCACGGCTATCCAGCTCCCGAAGGACACCGTTGAGATCTATGAAATGGCAACGAAATATCATTGCACGGGCGTTCAGTTCTGGCTTGGAATGTTCGACGATGCGCTGATCGAAAAAATGCACGCGGCGGGCATCAACTGCAATCTTTACTATGCCGACACCCCCGAGGACTACGACAAATATTTCGCAATGGGCATCGACACGCTACTGACAAACAGAATGGATCTCGCTAACAAATACAGAAAATGAAAAACGTAATTCTTATCGTAAATCCCGTTTCGGGCAAGCTCAAGGGCAAGGCGGCGCTCTTCGGAGTGATCGAGGCTTTGTCGGCAAATGACATTGTGCCCACCGTGCTTCTGACCAAGGGCCGCGGCGATGCCATCCGCCTTGCGCGCGATGCGGCGGGACTCAATGCCGAGGGCAGATGCGATGCCGTCCTTTGCTGCGGCGGCGACGGTACGCTCAACGAAGTGCTGACGGGTCTGCGCGAGGCGCACTCAAAAATGCCCGTCGGATACATCCCCGCGGGCACGACAAATGATTTTGCAAACGGACTCGGACTTCCGCTTGACCCGCCCGAGGCGGCGCTTGAGATCGCAAGGAATCTGAATCGCGGCAAGCTGCTGAATTTCGACCTCGGACGCTTCGGCGCGGATAGGTATTTCAGCTACATCGCCTCTTTCGGCGCGTTTTCGTCGCCGTCTTATACAACGCCGCAGTCGGTCAAGAACAACCTTGGCTATCTTGCCTACGTCCTCAGCGGCGTCAATGATTTCTTCAAGATCAAGCCGATCCGCACGGTCTGCACTACTTCGGAGGGCAGAAGGATCATCTCCGACCTCGCCTTCGGAGCGGTCAGCAACACACGATCGGTCGGCGGAGTCGTCAAGCTCGGCGAGGACGAGGTCGATATGAGCGACGGGCTTTTCGAGGTCGTGCTGGTCACAATGCCGAAGGACCCCGCGGAGCTGAGTCAGATCGCAATGGCGGTCATGCAGTCGAATCTGCACGATTGTAAGCTGATCAAGTTCTTCCGCACGCGCCACGTCACTTTCGAGATGCCCAAGGGCACCCCCTGGACGCTCGACGGCGAAAAGGCGGTCTGCCCCGGTAAGGTCACCGTGACGAATATCCCGAGAGCGGCGAATTTGGTGCTTGACACTAAAAAATCGTGACCACTAAAATTTTTAATAGGATATAACAAGATGGCTTTATTTTATCTAATAAGACATGGTGAACCCAATTATGAGGCCGTTTCAAGCATAGGTTTTTATGGCTTTGGGCGAAGCTTTGCACCACTCTCGGAAAAGGGAATTAAGCAGGCAGAAGCCACAGCGGAAGATAGCCGATTAGCAGATGCGGATGTTATTGTAAGCTCCCCTTACACAAGAGCTTTGCAAACAGCTGCAATTATTTCAAGAAAAACAGGCAAAAAGATAATTATCGAGCCCGAATTGCATGAGTGGATTGCTGACAAAGAGAACACTTTACGGTCGGGTAAGGAAGCGGCAGAGCTTTCAAAAGAGTTTAATGAATATAAAGGTGTTTACCCCGATGGCAAAGAAATGAGATGGGAAACATTAGCATCATTAAAGGAAAGAGCCAAACGGGTAGCCGATAAATATGCTGAATACGATAAAGTTATAATAGTTGCTCACGGAATGTTATTCAGAACTTTGACTTATATCGAAAAAATGGCTCCTGCTGAGATAATTGAATGCAGATATGAAAAAGGTCAGGCGGATTGTGAATATTCTTTTTCTTAATAAGTGAACGAGTATTCCCATTCGTCGGCGAGAATGTATTGTGATATAACAAAACAAACGCAGGGGTGAAGGGGGCGCAGCCCCCTTCAAAAGAAACGATGTCATCCTGAGGCGGCGCCCGCAGGCTGCCTTGCCGCCGAAGGATCTCGTGACGCGCAAATTGTTCTTTGCGCGTCGCGGTGCTGGCGAAGTGGTCTGTA
>JAFQGP010000064.1 GCA_017415485.1 Clostridia bacterium | reverse complement strand
TAACGTCAATTTTAATTTTGCAGAAGAAGTACCTGACAACGGTGAAAAAATCAAATCCATCGTTTGCTTTTCTGTTGCACCAAAATATAGGGGATGTGGCGTTGCCACCGCCTTGCTTGAATATGTATGTAAGGATGCAAAAGTCGATGGATTTGATTTGGTAGAAGCGTATCCATTTGCACACAATGAAAATCATGCTTATCACGGCCCTTTATCTATGTACAAAAAGTATGGATTTGAATTTTGTAGACAGATTGAAGGATGTATGGTTTGCAGAAAAATTCTTTGATTCATAGAAGTAGTAGTTAGCGACAAATTCCAATTTGTCGAACAGATAAAGGGCGCACTTCTATACACCGTTCGGTGTAGTGCGTATGATGCGGTTTTGCACCGCACCAAAGCCTCCCTTGTGTAAAGGGAGGTGGACAAAATCTTCGATTCTGCTCGAAGGGGTTGTCAATCCTTCAGTCTGCTTCGCTGACAGCTCCCCTTTACAAAAAGGATCCTTAGGCGCTCCAGCGCCGGTGCACAACAAGAAAACCGACCTATGATCGTAACCATAGGTCGGTTTAACTGTTTTACGGACACCCCGCGAATGCGCGGGATTTTCTTTTTATTTTATTCTTCGTCATCGGGCACATCGATAAAGATGACCTTGACTTTTGCGGAATTATGCGAGGTGACAGTGACATCGGCGGTCTGCGCGAGGGTGTAGGCTTTGCCGTTTACGGTGAGGGACAGGGAAAGCTCGTAGCCGACCGAGGAAAGTCTGCCCTCCGAATCGAGCTCGATGTAGGTCACGGCGCGGTTGATTTTTGTGATAGTAAGTTCTTCACAGGGAATGCCCGAGGTGAGCAATATCTGCTGCGCGAGTGCTTTGACCACGCTGTCCTTGAGGGTCAGCTCAATTCTGCCGTCCTTGACGATCTCAGCCGATCTGCAATCGGTGAGGCGGTAAAACGCGGTATCGATGGGGCGGAAAGTCATAAAGAAAAGGTTCTTTTTATTGATCGTGGTATCGACAAAGATGCTTTCGCCGTCGATCTGCGAAAAGGCGCGGCGGTTGTTGTAATGAGTCAGAAGGCTGTGCTTTACGCCGTCGGCGGTGTCGAAGACGGAATCGATACTCAGTCCGATTCGCGAAGCATAGGCATAGTCGGCGGTCGAATTCTGATTGAGAGTGAAGTCTTTCGCTTCGATCTTCGTCGATCTGGTATCGGTAAACTCAAAAGCCTCGCGGTTTGATTTGAATTTTTCGATCTGTGCGGCGGCGTTTTCGCAATACGCGATCGTTTCAAGATCGGGGAAAAGGATGTAATCGGCAATGCTCGGCGATTCGAGCTCGACGATGCCGACGATGGTATTCTGCCGCATTTCCGAGCTGATCTCCACCCGCATCAGTTCCTCGCCCGACAGAGAAACTGTCAGCGAAAGCTCTGTTGACGTTTGGCGCATATTCCCGTTTGAATCCGCGTGAACCTCAAGGCTCGACTGCGCGACCTCAAGAACTGCCGCGTCGGTCAATCCGAGCATTTTGCGGAGATAAGTGATACCCGAATCGGATAGTTTGTCGAATTTCAGCACGATCTCCCCCCCACTGTGCTCGGCGACTCCCTCTTCAAAGGAGCCGAGTGGGAGCTGATCCGAGAACATTTCAAGGAAGGAGATAACACTCATGCCGCCTATGCGGTATTTGCCGAGCGCGCCACCGAAGCAGAGGAAGGAATCGACAAGGTGATATTCCTCGCCGTTTCTGCGAAAGACGGCGTTTTTATCCTTGACAGTAACGGCGGATTCTGTCACCTTTTCGGTCAGCTCGCCGTCGATCTCGATCTCGGTGCGGGTCTTCGAGTTTCGGGTGAAGTTATTATAGCGTCCGCAGAGCTGAACGGTCAGCGCGAGGATCTCGCTTGCCTTCAACTGCGTGATGTCCGCGGGAAGAGTCACCTCGGGCTCGGTTTCTTCGGGCTCGGTTGTCTCATCCGTGGTATCCGCACTATCGGGCGCGGTCGTTTCGGGGGACGTATGTTCCCCGACGGACGCGCTGACTGCGGGCTCATCGGGCAGATCTTCTCCGCAAGCCGAAAGGATCAGCAAAAACGCAAGGACAAACGCGGCAAAACGCAGGCGCGTCATGCTTCTACCTCACAGCCGAGGGATCGCATCAGCTCGAGCATTTCTTCATCGGGCGAGAAGCGGATGAAAGCTTCGCCGTCGCGCTCGGGGACCTCGAAGACCCAATAATCCTTCGAAAATGGCGTTGGGCGGTGGTCGTAAACGGGCGCGCCGTTCGGTTTGAAGCTCGAGGCGCGGATCAGCTTGCCGCCCGCGATCGAAACACGCGAAAGGACGCGGCTTGATTTCGCTTTGTTTTCCCTTACGACGAGATCGGGCGCTCTGCCCTCGCCCTCGGTTTCGATGCTGTACGTGAAGCTGAGCATACAGCGCGACCATATAAGGATCGAGCCGAGCAATGCGCCGAACGCGATCACGTGGAGGACGCTCGACACAGAGATGATGATCTCCGCGAGGATGGCGAGTGTCAGCCCCGCGCCCGCGAGTGACCAGATCATCGCGCGGCTGATCTTGTCGCCGCGTTCGGGCGTGTAGGAATAGATTATCATATTATTTACCGATTCCGAGTGCCGCAAAGACCTGCGATCTGATATCCTCGGAAACCTCGTCGATTCCGCGGGATGCGTCAACGACGACCACGTGCTCACCCTGCGCCTTTAGGAATTCGATCGCCTCAAGATAATTGCGGCGGACGCGCGCCTGCTTGTCGTCGCCGTCGTAGATCTCACGGTCGGCGCGGTTTTGGTCGCGGCGAGCCTTGGTGACCTCGGTGGGGACGTCGAGGAAGACGAAAAGATCGGGCTTCATCGCCTCGATGCAGGGCTTGTTCATCGTGTAGATATCCGCCATCGAGATGCGATCGGTGGTGTTATACGCCATATTTGAAAGATAATAGCGGTCGCAGACGATGTTTGTGCCCTTCTCGACCAGCGGGCGCATGAACTCGATGTGCTCGAGGCGGTCGGCGACGTGGAGATACGCCATGCTTTCGGTCAGGAATTTGACCCCGCCGTAAAGGCCCGATCTGATGATCGCGCCGGCGGCATTGCGCTCATTGGGCTCGCGCTCGTAAAGGCAGGGTCTGCCCGTTGCCTCCGCGATGGCGGCGCGAAGGCGCTCGGTCTGCGTGGTCTTGCCACAGCCGTCACAGCCCTCGAAAACTATAAAATATCCGCGTGTGTTGTTCATGGGATATACCTCTTTACATATTATTACAGAATATATTATATCATATTTGGCAATGTATGTCAAGAAGAATCACGTTCCGCTTGCGGAACATATCGTGCGCAGTCCGCAGACTGCGCCAAATCACGATATTCTATCGCAGCACTTTATCTATATTGGCAGGGAATGGCGACCTCTGCGGAGGTCGCGTGATATGCCTTCGGCACGATATGTTTCACACGATATATCAGCTTTGCTGATACGATATATTCCGCAGATGCGGAATGTTAAGGTAAATTTCCGCCCGGGGCGGAAATTTTCTGATTTTATATTAAAAAAGGTTTGACTTTTGCCTCAAAATGTTATATAATTATTCTGTATAAATATATACTCTTAAAAGGACCCAAGAATATGAAAAAATATACCGTTGGAATAGATTTCGGCACGCTTTCGGGTAGGGCTGTGCTGGTGGATGTTAAGAGCGGCGAGGAGATCGCGAGTGTGGTTATGGACTACCCGCACGCCGTCATTGACAGTGTTCTTCCCGCGAGCGGCGAGGTTTTGCCCATCAACTGGGCGCTCGAGGATCCGCGCGACTATCTTGCGGTGCTTGAATACCTCTTTCCCGCGCTTTGCCGCGAGGCGGGTATCGAAAAGGAACAGATCGTCGGCGTTGGCATCGACTTTACATGCTGCACGATCCTTCCGATCAAAAAGGACGGCACGCCCCTTGTTTCGCTGCCCGAATTTGAGAAGAACAAGCACGCTTACGTCAAGCTTTGGAAGCATCACGCGGCGCAGAATTGGGCGGACCGTATGAACGAGGTCGCCGCCGAGCGAGGCGAGACCTTCCCGAACTATTTCGGCGGAAAGATCTCGAGCGAATGGCTCTTCCCGAAGCTTTTGCAGACCGCGAAGGAAGCCCCCGAGGTCATCGAGGCTGCGGATTACTACATCGAGGCGGGCGACTGGCTCAATTTCCTGCTCACGGGTGAGCAGAAGCGCGGTTATCTCTTCGCTTCTTTCAAGGCAGAGTATCTGCCCGAGGTCGGATATCCCTCCGACGAATATCTTGCGGCGGTCGATCCCGAGCTTCCCGCGCTCGCGCACCGTCTGCTTGACGCACCCATCGCGCAGATGGGCGAATGTGTCGGTCACGTCACAAAGGAAGCCGCCGCGCGATTCGGTCTTGCCGAGGGCACCGCGGTTGCCGCGTCGATCCCCGACGCTCACGTTGCCGCTCCCGCCGTCGGACTGACGAAGCTGGGCGACATTTACGGCATTTTCGGCACTTCGAACTGCTATTTCACCCTCTCCGACGTTTACCGCGACATCGGTGGCATCTGCGGATACGTTCCCGACGGACTTATGCCCGGATATTTCGGCGTCGAGGCGGGACTTTGCGCCGTTGGCGACCATTTTGCCTGGGTGGTGGACAATCTTGCGACGGCTGAAGACAAGGAAGAAGCCGAAAGGCTCGGTCTTCCCCTCATTCAGCTCCTCGTGCGCCGCGCCGCAGAGAAAAAGCCGGGTCAGACGGGACTCATCGCCCTCGACTGGTGGAACGGAAACCGCAACATTCTTGTTGACGGCAATCTGACGGGACTTCTGATCGGTATGACCCTGCGCACCAAGACCGAGGACATCCTCCGCGCACTCATCGAGGCGACCGCGTTTGCGACCAAGGTCATCATCGACCGCATGGAAGAATGCGGAATGAAGATCACGAGCCTCATCGCAGCGGGCGGAATCGCGCGCAAGGACGCTTTCACAATGCAGGTCTACTCCGACATTCTCGGAATTCCGATAAACGTTATCTCCTCCAAACAGGCTCCCGCACTCGGAAGCGCGATCTACGCCGCCGTCGCCGCAGGCGAATACGCGGACATTTTCGCCGCCTCCGACGCCATGAAGAGCCCGATCTACCGCAGCTACACCCCCAACAAGGACAACGAAGCCGTCTACTCCGCACTCTACCGCGAATATCTCACCCTCCACGACTATTTCGGAAGAGGCGGAAACGACGTTATGAAGAGACTGCTGAAAATTTCGCAGGGCGAGATATAAGTTGCTAGTTGCTAGACGCTAGTTGCTAGTTGAAGGTGAATTTTCTCACTGCGTTCGGAAATTTTCATTTTGTTAAAAATACTTTTCGCCGAAGGCGAAAAGTTACCATAACTTTTCACTTTCCACTTTACACTTTACACTTTTTAGACGTAGGAAAAAACTATGGGCGCCATCAAAAAATATTTAAAACGCTACTTCATCACCGCCATGTCCGCTATGGCGCAGGGTCTTTTTGCGTCGCTTCTGATCGGAACGATCTTCAAGGCGCTCGGAATGATACCGTACCTCGGCGTGCTTGCCGAGATCGGCGGCTTTGCGCAGGCGGTTGCGGGTCCCGCGATGGCGGCGGCTATCGCTTATGCGCTGAAATGCGACCCTCTCGTTGTATTTAGTGCGGCTGCTGTCGGCTATGCGGCTAATGCTCAGGGCGGCGCGGGCGGACCGCTTGCGGTATTCTTTATTGCAATCGTCGCGGTCGAGCTCGGTCAGCTCGTTTCAAAAAAGACTAAAGTCGATATTATCGTCACGCCCTTTGTGACTCTCCTCGTCGGCGGGCTGCTTTCCGTGTTCGTTGCGCCCTTTATCGGCACGCTCGTCGGATACGTCAGCACCTTCATCGGCTGGGCGGCGACTCAGGCTCCCTTCATCACGGGACTTGCCGTGTCCGTCGTTATGGGAATCGCGCTGACGCTCCCGATCTCCTCGGCGGCGATCTGCGCGGGACTTGTTCTCACGGGCAGTCTTGCGGCGACGGGCTCGAGCGAGGGACTTGCCATCGCGGGCGGCGCGGCTGTTGCGGGCTGTTGCGCGCAGATGGTGGGCTTTGCCGTCATCTCTTTCCGCGACAACGGCATCGGCGGTCTGCTCTCGCAGGGCATCGGCACGAGTATGCTTCAGATGCCGAATATTGTAAGGAAGCCGATCATCTGGTTGCCGCCGATCATTGCATCGGCTGTGACGGGTCCGCTTGCGACTTGCCTGTTTGAGATGAGAATGTACGGCGCGGCGATCAACTCGGGCATGGGCACTTGCGGTCTTCTCGGCCCCATTGGCATCATCCTTGGCTGGCTTGACCCCGCAAACGGTTATCCCGAGACAGTCGGAGTAATGGATTGGCTCGGAATTGCACTTATATGCTTCATTCTCCCCGCTCTCATATCCTACACCGTTTATCTGCCCCTGCGCACTCTCGGGCTTATCAAGGACGGCGATATGAAGCTTGATAAATAAGAAAGGAAAAATACTATGGCAGAAGATTATATCTACGACGATTACGAAGACGAGGGCCCACCCGCGCCGCTGTTTTGGAGAATTCTCGGAAAAGTTCTGAAATTCACGGGATACGCCATCATCGCGCTGATAAACGGAGTTTTGCTTTGGCGTCTCTTTTTCTCGACGAACGAGCCGAACGCGATCAAAACGATAGCCTCGAATCCCGAGCTCTCCGCGGCTTGGGCAGAATACGGTCCCGAGGGATTTGCGCTTTATCAGGCGGAACAGGACAACATCGCCACCGACGAGGATTGGCACGACCACTTCCCCGAGGACGACCCCCGATACACGACCAACCAATTCGCGCAGTTCTTCCTGACCGACGTTGTATTTTTCCCGAAGGCGGGTCAGACGCAGGTCGTTTTGCGATACAACCGAAGCATACTTGAGCATATTTCCACCGACTTCGAGCTTGAGAGCATACCGGGCAAGAAGGACGATCTTTTCGACGTTTCGCTCGTCGTTTACTACAAGGACGGCGACGCGACGAAGGCTATGACTCTTTCCGCGCACGAGACCGAGATGGACACGACCTCGCTTTACACCTTCCGCCAGTATTATTTTGACTCGATGCCCGAATTTGACGGTATCATCAAGATGAACGTGGAAATATACTATAAGGGTGAAATCGTTGAGGAGGCAGAGCCTTATGCGGTTATCGAAATCTACGACAAGCTGCTTGAAATGCAGGATTATCCGCTCGACAAGAAGGACATCGCCGCGCTTGAGAGCGGCAAATAAGGAGTAAATATGCATATTTATATCAATATCGGTACAAACGAAAAGGAAATTGATACCGAAAAGAAGAAGAAAAAACTCACACCCGAGCAGAAGGAAAAGATCAAAAAGGCGATCAAATGGAGCTACGGCAAGCTCCGCGTGGCTTCGGGCAGGCTTTATTCGACCATCGAAGACAAGATCTTTGACGGCAGATGCTTTCTTTCCGAGCTGAAAGAGGAAATTATGGACGATGTTGCCGCTGTCCGCGAGCGCGACCCTGCCGCAAAAAGCGACATTGAGGTCATGCTTCTCTATTCGGGCGTGCACGCGATGCTTGCATACCGCGTGGCGCACAAGCTTTACGTGAATGAAAAATTCCTCCCCGCAAGAGCGGTCTCGCAGCTTGCGAGATTCCTTACGGGCATCGAGATCCACCCCGGCGCACAGATCGGCAAGCGACTGATGATCGACCACGGCTCGGGCGTTGTTATCGGCGAGACCTGCATTATCGGCGACGATTGCACGCTTTATCAGGGCGTCACCCTCGGCGGCACGGGCAAGGACACGGGCAAGCGACACCCCACCCTTGGCAACAATGTCATGGTTGGCGCGGGCGCAAAGGTGCTCGGTCCCTTCAAGATCGGCGACGGCGCGAAGATCGCGGCAGGCGCGGTGGTGCTCAAGGAGATCCCCGCGGGAGCAACCGCAGTCGGCATCCCCGCGAAGGTAGTCCGCCGCGATGGCGAGAAAGTAGCCGAACAGCTCGACCAGATCCACATCCCCGACCCCGTTTCGCAGCAGCTTTCCGAGCTTGAGGCGAAGATTGCAGAGCTTTCGAAGGAGCTTGAAAGCCTGAAAAAGAGCGAGGAAAGTGCAGAGTGAAGAGTGCAGAATGCAGAGTTAATGTGTATTTTTTCGCTTCGCTCAAAAATTTTCGAATAAATAAAGTACAACAGCAGCGGTAAGTTTTGGTCCACCTTTTTCAAAAGGTGGCAGAGCTCGAGACAGCGTCTCGATTTAATGCAAAAGCTTCAGCTTTTGCCACCGTACTTCAAAAATACGAAGCTCTGCTTCGGATTTTTGGACAGAGTCAATACTTCCCGAATGTAGGGAAGTGTTGATCTCTGTCCCCCTATGTAGCATAAAATTACGCAAAAACAGCGCGAAGGAGCGAAAATCTCCCCTAAAGGGAAGATTTTACTCCTTCAAAACCGTCGGCAGGGACGCCGCCGGTTTTAAGCGCAAAGGAAAAATTTCGCCGTCTGCGGACGGCGACTTAAGGAACTTTTTGAAAAAAGTTCCTTAAGAATCTTCAAAAACTTTCAAGCAAGGTTATAATAGCAATTATAATAAAATAATCCGAAAGGAAAAAAGAAAAATGGCAAAGACACTTACAGAACGCACACTCATCATCGCGCACCGCGGTGCTTCCGCTTACGCGCCCGAGAACACCATGCCCGCTTACGAGCTCGCTGCTAAAATGAAGGCTGACGGTATCGAAACCGACGTTCACTTCACCGCTGATGGCAAGATCGTTACTCTGCATGATGAAAAGATCGACCGTACCTCCAACGGTCAGGGTCTTGTTACCGAGTACACCTATGAGGAGCTCCTCCACTTCGACTTCGGCCGCAAGTTCTCCCCTGATTTCAAGGGCACCAAGCTTCCCCTTATGGAAGACCTCTTCAACCTCTGCCGTGAGAACAACATGGTTTGTAACGTTGAGATCAAGTCCGCTGACCCCAAGATGCCCGCGGCTCTCCACGCTCTCGCAGAAAAGACCGGTATGCTCGACCTCGTAATCTACTCCTCTTTCAACCACGCACAGCTCGAGCGTATGCTTGAAGTCAACCCGAAGGCTTTCGTAGCTCCCCTTTACAGCTTCAATATGGTCAAGCCCTGGGACTACGCCGAGAATATCGGCGCGCTTGCATCCCACCCCAAGCACGACCAGCTCAAGCTCTACCCGAACTACGTTGAGAAGTGCCACGAAAAGGGCATCCGCGTTCATCCCTGGACCGTTGACGATCCCGAGATCGCAAAGTGGCTCGCTGACGTTGGCTGCGACGCAGTTATCACCAACAAGCCCGACCTCATGCGTGAGGTTTACGGCCTTAACGACTAATACTTAAATGAAGGAAATCATCACCGAGGCGCAGTTCCGCCGAAATATCAAAACGCCCGACGCGGCTTATATATTCTTCGGCGACGAGGATTACCTCAAGCAGAACGCGCTCTCGGTGGCAAAGAGCGAGCTTGTCGCGCCGGAGGCGGAAATGTTTGACTACATCCGCATCGAGCAGGCGGATTTTACTCCCGAGAGTATATCCGCCGCGCTCGCCGCGCCCCCTATGTTCGGGGAATACAAGCTCGTGACGGCTTCGCTTGCCTTCACCGATCTGCGAGCCTCCGAGATCAATGCAATCTGCGAAATTCTCGGCTCGCTTGACGGTGGATCGGGCAATGTTCTCATCATCTCGATCCCCTCGGGCGGCATCAACGCGGGAACGCCGAAAAGGATCTCACCCGAGCTTAAAAAGCTTTGCGAGCTCGCGCAAGGCGTTCGATTCGACCGAGTGCCCGCCGGAAAGCTCGCGGGGTGGTGCGCACGCCATTTCAAAGAAAACGGAGTCGATGCCGATGCGCGTATCTGCTCCGCGACGGTAGACTTTTGCGGAACCGATATGTTCACCCTCGCCTCCGAGATCGACAAGATCTCCTATCTCGTCCTCGCGCGGGGACGAAAGGCGGTTATGCTCGAAGACATCCGCGAGGCTGCGTGCGCGACCGAGGAATTCGATTCCTTTGCGCTCGCAAACGCCATTCTTGCGCGAAACATTCCGACAGCGCTTGCCGTTCTTGACAAAATGAAGGCGGAAAAAACCGAGCCCGTCCGCATTATGGCGGAGCTGATCCGCGTTATTTGCGATATGAACACGATCCTCGCCTGCCAGACCGCAGGTATGAATCAGAACGACATCGCCGCCGCGACGGGCATCAAGCCCTACCCGCTGGCGAAATACATCGCCGCGATGAAGAACATCGGCGCCGACGCGCTCGCCAAAACCCTCGACCTCTGCGTCGCCGCCGACGCACAAACAAAAGGCTACGGCAAAGGATATGTACCGATCGAGCAGTTGATTTGTTCTATATAATAAAATTTACAATTATTTTTGTAAATACTATTGCATTTTTTTGCCCGTTTGGTATATAATATTAACAACAGAACCCGACACGCCTCTCTTTGATGCGTACCATGTCGGGTCGTTTTATTTATGGAACATAAACAAAAGGTTATGCTCATTATGACATTATTTGATAGAAGTGTTTTTATAAGACAAGTGCGAACAAAGTTTTCTGGGTGTCCCCTCATCACCCGCTGCGGCGGGAGCTTCTCCCAGGAGAAGCCTGGGGTTACTGTCAGCTTTGCTTATTACAAATGAATATAGCATTGTGTTAAATACAAAAAAGGAATATATATTTGCAACTATTTGCGCTCAAAATTGAGTTTAGCAAATTGTTTCAATATAATATTCCTTTTAATATAGTGAATTGAATTATTAATTAGTACGATATTTACTGTTAAAACTAAATG
>JAFQGP010000063.1 GCA_017415485.1 Clostridia bacterium | reverse complement strand
GCACCGCGCTGACCGAGGAACAACTCGGTCAGCACGAGATCCTTCGTCGCATACGCCTGCGGGCGCTCCTCGGGATGACAACGGTTTTCTTGCAGGGGGCTTCGCCCCCTGCACCCCTATTTGAAATTGCGAACACAGTTGCTTGGCCATTATTGTGCAATTTGACATATTGTTTTTCCATATACAAGTTTGTCAGCAGTCTGAGAGCACCGCGCGGGCGGTGCTCTGTTTCATTTCAGAAATATTCGTGCTTACACTTCGGGCATTTCGGATAATCGAAATCGTGGACAGTGCCGCACTTGGGACAGGTCTTTTTCGGGATATCATCGTCGAGCGTTTCGTTTTCCGCGAGGAAGAACTCAAGCTTTCGGCACTTTGGGCAAACCAATATCTGCACTTCAAGTGCGCCCGACAAAAGATTCGGGAGGTCGCCGAGGACCCATCCTGTCTTGCCGAGCTGAAGCTTCTCACGCGACAGATACTGCATATCCTCCCCGCAACGGAGGCATTTCATATTTTCCATGATTACGATCAAAGATTGAAGTACTTATCAAACTCAGCGGGGTGCGGGATCTTGGACATCTCGCTGCACTCGGCGCGCTTGGTCTTGATGAAGTTAGTGATTTGCTCCTCGGGGAATACGCCGCCTGCAGTGAGGTAGTCGTGGTCTTCCTCGAGCGCGGTGAGAGCCTGCTCGAGCGAGGTGGGAAGTCCCTTGAGCTTTGCTTTTTCCTCCTCGGGAAGGTGGAAGAGGTTGAAGTCATAGGGGCCCCAGCCGTTTGCATGGGGGTCTATCTTGTTCTTGACGCCGTCAAGTCCCGCCATAAGGATAGCGGCATAGCAGAAATAGGGGTTGCAGGTCGCATCGGGGTTACGAAGCTCGAAGCGGCGCTTCTCGGGCGACTTTGCGTATGCGGGGATACGGATGACTGCACTTCTGTTCGAGGTCGCGTAGCCGATCGTAACGGGTGCCTCGAAGCCGGGAACGAGTCGCTTGAAGGAGTTGGTGCTGGGGTTGGTGAGTGCGCAGAGGGATGCGATATGCTTGAGAAGTCCGCCCATGAAGTAATGCGCGGTCTCGGAAAGGTGCGCGTAGCCATTGTCATCCGAGAACACGGGCTTGCCGTCCTTCATCAGGAGCATATGAACGTGCATTCCGCTTCCCGCCTCGCCGTAGATGGGCTTGGGCATAAAGGTTGCGGTCTTGCCATACTTGAGTGCGGTGTTGTGGATGATGTACTTGATCATCATAGTAGCATCCGCCATATGAACGACCTCGCCGAGCTGAGGTTCGATCTCGAACTGACCGGATGCGGCGACCTCGGGGTGGTGATAGTTGATCTCGATGCCCATTTCCTTCATAAGAAGGCACATTTCGCTGCGTGCTTCATAGGAAATATCGAAGGGCTTTGCTATATGATAATTCTTCTGCTTGGGAACGACGACGCCGAGGCCCTCGGTTGCGCTGTTCCAATAGGACTGCTTTGCATCGATGGAGGCACTGATCTCGTTTCCGCTTACCTGCCAGCCCGCTTTATCAAAGAGGTAGAATTCAAATTCGGGAAGGATGAACATCTCGTCTGCGATGCCGCTCTTCTTCATCTCGGCAACAGCCGCCTTGATGATGTTTCTGGGGTACTGAGGAAGCGGGCGGTTTTCGGGTGTGTCGATGATCATTGCGTTACCCGTCATCGAAAGGGTGGGGATGGAACAGAAGGGGTCGATGACCGCGGTGTCGGGATCGGGGATGAAGACCATGTCGCTCTTCTCTACCACGGCATATCCATAGTTGGATGCATCAAATCCGATTCCGCTCTTCATCGTGTCCTCGGAGAAGTTTGCGGCGGGGATGGATACGTGACGGTACTGACCGTTGATATCGACCATCTTGAAGTCGATCATCTTGATACCGTTTTCTTCGATCATTCGAATAATATCTTTTACGTTCTTGCTCATTTTGTGCCTCCGTATTTTTAATTGATAATATAATACAATAAAATTGCAAAAAAATCAATAGTTATGCGATAATTCAAGAGAATTTTTTCCAAAATAGTAGTCTAAAATTTATATTGACATTCCTCCGATTATATTGTATAATAGACTCAACACACAAGGGAGAAATTTCTATGAACACCCACTATGACATTGTCGTCATCGGAGGCGGACCTGCGGGAGCGACTTTTGCGCGCGAGATCGCAAGATCATGCCCCGAAAAAAGAATAGTTCTCATTGATGAAAAGCCGAGGACGGGATCGAAAGTCTGCGGCGGTCTTCTTGCGCCCGATGCACAGAAGGTGCTCGCGCAATTTGATCTTGATCTGCCGAAATGCATTCTTGCCGACCCGCAGATATTTGACGTCAAAACGATCGATCTTGCTACGGGCATCACGCGGAATTATCAGCGGCATTATCTGAATATGGACCGCGCGGCATTCGACGAGTGGCTGCTCTCGCTCATTCCCGAAAATGTGGACGTGATAAGAGGCAGATGCCATTCGCTGACCGATCAAGCCACCGGGAAGGTGCGCGTTGAGGTCGACGAGAATGGCGAAAAAGCCGAGTTCCATGCAGATATTATCGTCGGTGCGGACGGAGGCTCCTCGATAGTCAGACGCACGTATTTTGATTCTCCCAGCAAGCTTTACATATCCATTCAGGAGCATTTCAAGGATGACGGCGGAGATATGCCGAGTTATTCCTGCATCTATGATCCCGAAACCTCGGATAGCTGTTCATGGACTATCCGCAAGGACGGATACGTCATTTTCGGCGGTGCATTTGATATTAAGAGCGGTCGCGAGGCGTATTTCAAGCAGAAGGCGAGAGTTGAAAAATTCCTCGGTCACTCCTTCGGAGAGGCTGTAAAGATTGAAGCCTGCCTGCTTACAAGCCCGCGAAAGACGCGCGACTTTATTTCGGGAAAGGGACACGTTTTTCTTATAGGAGAAGCCGCAGGCCTTATCAGCGCAAGCTCCTTCGAGGGAATCAGCAGCGCGTTTTTGAGCGGAAAATACCTTTCAGATGCCTTTGCTTCTGAAAATGATCCCGATAAAGTACTTAAATACTACAAGAGAAAAACCGCAAAACTGCGCCTCAAACTCTTTTTCAAGATACCGAAAATGAAGATACTCTGCTCCCCTCTGCTTCGTAAGATGATTATGAAAAGCGGAATTTGCAGTATTGAAAAATATTAAAAATAGCCGTCACTGCGACGGCTATTTTTTATAATACATCTTTAGCTATAGTCTCGTCAAGCTTGCGCAGGCAGGATTCGAGGAATTTTGTCCACGCCTTTTCTCCGACGAAGTGGTTTTCGCCGAATTCGCAGAGGTCGAGCCACTTTTCATAAGTATGGTTATTCCAGCTGTGGTTACCGAGGAAGAGTTCTACCTTTTCACCAAGAAGGCGGTTTACGGAATTGCGGTAGTCCTCGCGGCAGCCTTCGTAATCGAACTTGCCTTGATGAAGGGTGTTGACACCCGCACCACCGAACATTCCCGCGCGGACGACTCTGCCATTCTCCTCAACGTTGAAGAAGAAGGAGATAGTGCCCTTGGTATGACCGGGAGTTTCGATGAAGTTTATGGTCGTATTTCCAAGAGTCAGCGTGTCGCCCTCGGAGATGAGGATGTCGGCATCAAAATATCTCTTTGCCTTCTCGTAATCCTCGCGTCCGATCAGCGTTTTTGCGCCCGAAAGCTCGACCATTGCGCGCGTGGCTTCGGTATGATCCCAATGCCAATGCGAGTTGATTATGTATTTTACGTCGGTGGGAGCGAATCCGAGCTTTTCAAGTCCCGCAAGAATAACTTCAAGATTTGACGGCGAGCCGGTATCTATCATAATCAATCCCTCACCGGTGTCGATAACATGCGAAGATTCGGCATAGGTTCCTACGAAATATACGTTTCCGAACATTCTGAACGGTTCGATGATACGTTCACTCTTGGGCGGTAATTCGCGTTTAGTCATCATTTTGTTATCTCCTTTTTCATCTTAATAAATGTAATAATACCGATTATCGAGGCAACAATCGCAACGCTTTCGTTTATGATCCCGCCGATAGTGGGATTTTCGATAAAGATGTTATAGATCAATATCATCGACGAGGTGCAGATGACGCTCTTGCGAAGGAGCTGGGCATCACCGAAGGACATAAAGATCGTGTTTGCCGCGAGTGCGATTATAACAAGCAGCGAGATCGGGCCTTCCCAGGAGAGGAATCCGAGACCGCCCATTACTGCGGCGAGGATGCACGCGGAGATCATATTCATCTTCGATTTTGAATCCTGGAAGAAGAATGCGACATTTCGAATGATGCAAACGATGTTAAGCGCAAATCCCGAAGATGCGCCTAGCAGAAGGTAGCTGATGCAGGTCGAAAGAGTCGCCGCGGTCTGCAATATCAGCAGCTTTTTCTTTGAATTGACCTGATAGGATACAAATGTGATTATCGGGGCAACGATACCGAGTATCTGCCCTGCAATTATCCTTGCTTCCATTATTCCCACCAATCCTTATAGAGAAGCATCAAACGGAAAACAGAATCCGAATTGTTGCAGCCCATTACAAAGCTGTTACCGTCGCGGAAGATGTTTTCGGGCTCGCCGTCAACATTATAAAACGGTACGGCAGCGATGAACTGACCGTCAAGGGTGTTGATCGTGATAGTCTGGAATCTCGCGCCCGATTGCCAACGGGGATCGAAGATGTACTTGCCGTCGCAATAGAATCCCTGTGTGGTAAGCTTTGCATATCCGTCCGTAGTGCTCTTGATGGTATTGAAATTTTCGTCAGTCAAGTGGAAGGTATAGCCGGTTGCGAAGAGATACTGATTGGTTTCGGGGAGATAACAAACAGCTCTGTTTGACGTGGGGCATACGGTGTACTCGATGAATTCGAGCGTATCGGGATTGACGAAAACAAGTCCCTTGTAGCTGTCGGTCGCCGAGCAGAAGGAGATGACAAGGCGATGATTCTTTGAGTCGTAGGTTATGTCATTGGTATGACCCGAGGGCATCGGCTTGGATTTTGCAACAAGCTCCCAGGTGCTCATATCGTATTTGTAGATCATCCCCG
>JAFQGP010000062.1 GCA_017415485.1 Clostridia bacterium | reverse complement strand
CGCTCCGAGGGCGCTTTGTGCTATGTTGAAGGGAAGTCCCGCCAGCGCGGCGATTCCGCTTTCGTATACAAAGATCGCCTCAAAAGCCCAATAACCGACGGCGCAAAGCACTATCGATGCTGCGAGAGCAATGATATTGTGCCACGACAGCATAGGCTTCTTTCGAGAGAAGAAAAGGACTGTCAGAATTCTGATAATGACGGTGATTGGTATGTAGATCGCATATCCCGCGCAAAGGTCAGCGAGTCCAACGCCTACCGCTGATGCAACCATTGCATAGGGGAGGGGAAGAAGCGCGGATGCGAGAAATACGATCCCGTCGCCGATATGAACGTATCCGACGGGGAGCGGTACCTTTACAAGAAAGGTTGCGACAAAGACGAGCGCTGCAAACATTGCGCTGATGCAGATGAGTTTGATGTGTTTGTGCGATGCGGTGTGTTTCATTTTTGGCAAATAAGTTCCTTTACTGAGAGAATGATTTCGTTTTCATAGCCCGAGCAAAGTGCGGCAAGCGCATCCCGGGTGCCGTTGTAGGCAACGGTTGCGAGGGCGTCGCTTCCCTCGAAAGCCTTGTTGCCAATGGATGAAAGTGTCGAAGGAAGCGATATCTTGGCAAGCTTTTCGCAGGAAGCGATCGCTCTTGCGCCGATGATCTCAAACCCTTCGGGGAAAATTATCTCACGAAGCTCGTTGCAGTTTCGGAATGAAGCCGAGCCGATCTCCTTGAGCTTTGCCGAAAGAGTGATGCTCTCAAGCGCCACGCAATCCTCGAAAGCCTTTTCGCCGATGAATTCAACGGAATCGGGGAGGGTTATCGATTTGAGAGAAGAGCAGGCAAAGAAGCCCTGCGCTTCGATGCGTTTGATCGAGGGCGGCAGAATGATGCTTTCAAAAGGAGCGTAGAAGAAGCCCTTGTCTGCAACAGCCATAACGAGCATATTGTCGAAAACGTCGGGAACAACGATCTCGCCTGCACCTTTGTACTTCTTTTCAACAAAGGTTATAGCCCCGTTTTCATCGATCTTGAACCAGGGCATAGACGTGGACGTACCGATGATAACGTCATCGCGTCCCGCAAGCTTTTGCGCGTTATTTGTAATGCAGGTCGATGCGATAGCGGCGGCATCCTTGTAGTCACCAAGGCTCAGATATATCTCATATGCGTCAAGATACTCCTCTGCGGAGTAAAGCTCGTTCGCGCTTTCGTATATGCGCGCGGGCTCCCAAACGTTCCGCTCGAGAAGCACAACTGCAACGATTGCGCCTGCAAGCAAAAGCACGGCAAGAGCGATCAAGGCGATCTTGGCGATTCTTGCGCGCTTGCGCTTTTTGTATTCTTCAATACGCCTCTCGGTTGCTTTTTCCTGGTAGAGTTTTTGGCGTTCGGCACTTGTTAGGTGCCTTTTTTCTTCTTGATTTACGTTGTTTTGTTCGGACATATTTTATTTGGTTTCTTCCTTGGGGATGTATTGCGTGGTAGGTTTGGAGGGGAGAACGGGAAGTGCCTTGAGGTTGCAGTCGATGTAGATCGGGCAATGGTCGGAAACGTCAAGAGCATCCTGCTCGAGAACTACGCGGTATTCCTTGACGTCGAAGCCCTCGTGACCGAAGAGGAAGATATGGTCGATCGAGGTAAGCTGTGAGCCCTTGGGTGCGGGACCGCCCTCGTATTCGCCGCTCTCGGGATTGTAAACGGCATAGGGGTGGTGTGTGCCTGTGAGATGCGAATATTCGGTTGCGCAGACACGTGTATCAAGTCCGCCCCATTCATATGCGCGGCGGTAGGGAAGCGAGCCGATGCGGCAGTTCCAGTCGCCCATCGCAACAACGGGAACGTTGTACTTGTACTTCATATAATTAACGTAGGTCATCATCTGGTCAACGTCGCCAACGCGCGCGAGATCGGATTCGGGGCCGCCCTGCCACCAGAAATGGGTAGAGATAGCGCCAAACTGCATTCCGTCGCTCTTGCGGCGAAGAACTGCCCATGCAAGGCTCTTGGTCTTGTGGTTGTTAAGACCAGTGAAAAGATGCCAGCCGTGGTCGATAACGTCAAACATACCCTTGCGGATGAGAAGGGGAGTGTTGTCGGTAAAGCCCTCTGCTTCCTTATGTGTGAGAAGCTCATATTCGGGCTCAAGAAGCTCAACGATGCGCGATTCATAGAGATTCGGTGTCATCTCCTGGAGTCCGAGAACGTCGGGCAGATAGCGCATATAAATATCGCGCATGTGAAGGTCGCGGTTGTAAACGGGACCGCACCAAATGTTATGGGACATAATTCTGAGTTCAGTTTTCTTTGAGTAATCCATGTCGGAACCTCCGTAGATTTTATTATTATAATTAATTATACTATTTTTACGTGCTCTTGGCAAGAGTTTTTTGCAAATTTATTCTTTGCTTTTGTCGTGAACTACCGAAAGTTTCATACTTGTGTATTCAACGCGGACGCCACAGACTTCGATCGAATACTCGATGGTCATCTTTCCCGATTTCAAAAGACGGTTTTCAAGAAGATCGGTTCGCGTTGTGAATTCAACTCTCTCGCCGTTTGCGTCTTTGCTGATACATCTGTGCCGCTTGCCTTCTTCAAGAAACACCGTCACGGGATCCTGAAACATAGTTTCTCCGCGGCGGAAGGAGATGAGATCCGGCTCGGACCTTGAAAACGAGATCTCGTTTTCTCTGTTATTCGTCGATCTGAATAGGAGTGTTATGCGTCCGTCCTTGCCGGATGAAAGCGTGCCCTCGGATATGACCTTGGTGCTTGAACCGAATATTGTGGAAAGCAACTTTTCTGCCACCGTGTCATTCCCGGGCTTGAAAACGTCCTGCTTTATTTCTGCGTTAACAATAACGTCGTAATGCATTTTTTACCTCATTGCTTCGTTTTTTGTTTGGGAATAATATTTTTGAGGTGATGAAGATCAAAAAGATTTGTTTTATATTTGCTTGGGTTTTAGTTTTATTTTTAATATGCCCCGTGTCGGCTGAAAGTGAAGAAGTGCTTCTTCTCGCATCTGCCGCAGAAGCTGTGGCGGGTGGGGAGAGCTACACCGTTATGGCGGCGTTTTCATCCGTGATGCTCAACCGTGTGCGGGATGAAGATTACCCCTCAAGCCTTGCCGCTGTCATTTCGGATGCGGGGATCGATATATCAGCCGTCGAAGCTTCATCTAGATCGATACGCGCCGCAAGGGATGCGCTTGGCGGCTTTGACCCAACGGGAGGAGCTCTGCACTATTCCAGAGAAGAAAAAGAGCTTCCGGAAATCCTGCTCGGAGTACCCGGCTGGAGCTTCTATTGAAATTATACCGCATAATCGGGCAATAGTCAAGAAAATTTCGTGATATTTTCTTGACTTTTTGCTATTTTCGGTATATAATTATATAGATAATTATTTTTATTAAGAGGTAGAACAATGGATCTTAAAAATCTTCTTAAATCACTTGAAAACTGCCCCTGCGGCAGAGAGCACACCTTTGACACCAAGGTCGTTGAGATCTACAGCGGTCTGACCAAGGACACGGGCAAGATCCTGCTTGACGCGGGCTTCCCGACCAACATCCTTCTTGTTGCCGACGAGAACACTCTCGGCGTTGCAAATGCTGAGGGACTCTCCGATTCTCTTACTGCTTCGGGCTTCAACGTAAAGAAGCTTATCTATAAGAATATGATGTACGCACGCATCGAGCAGGTTCGCGAGGTCGAGGCTCTGCTTGATGACGTTGACGGCGTTATCTCCTGCGGCACAGGCTCGCTCAACGACATCTGCCGCGTTGCGTCCTTCGAAAAGGACAAGAAGTTCTGTATCTTCGCAACCGCCCCCTCGATGGACGGCTTCGCATCCGATACCGCTCCCATTATCGAAAACAACTTCAAGGTTTCCTGGTTCGTTCGTCAGCCCATGGTCATCCTTGCTGATACCAAGATTCTTGCAAACGCTCCCACCGAGCTCAAGGCAGCAGGCTTTGGCGATATGGTAGCAAAGTACATAGGCATCGTTGACTGGAGAATTTCCCACATCCTCACCGGCGAGTATTACTGCCCCGCAATCGCAGACCTCACCATGACCGCAGTCAAGAAGATGGTCGCCCTTGCAGATAAGGTTACCGGTAACGACGAAGAGGCTGCCGGCGCAATTATGGAAGCTCTCGTTCTTTCGGGACTTGCAATGAAGCTCGCTCTCTGCTCAAGACCCGCATCGGGCGCAGAGCACGTTGTTTCCCACTATTGGGAGTGCTACAAGCTCGCTCGCGGCATCTGGCCCGAGTTCCACGGCAAGAAGGTCGGCGTTGCCACCCTCATTATCAACAAGATCTACCGCAATATCGCAGACCGCGTCGAGGAGATCAATCCCACCAAGGACGAGCCCGATTGGAACGAGGTCTACAAGCACTTCTCGGCTGAGCAGATCCCCGAGGTTGAAAAGCTCAACAACCCCAGCATTATGGATAAGATCGACGCCGCAGACCTCAAGGCTAAATGGCCCGAGATCCGCGAGATCATCCGAGAGGTCCTTCCCGAGAACGACGAGCTCCTCGCTCTTATGAAGACCGCAGGCTGCGCAACCACTCCCGAGGAGATCAACGTATCCCCCGAGCTCTTCGCCGAGGGTATCTACTACCACGGATTCATGAGATATCGTATCCTTCTTACCAGAATGATGCCCATGATCGGCATCGACCCTATGCAGTATCTTGACTAATTAATTTTGGCGGAAAATTTGCCGCAGACATCTTGTCTGCGGCAAATTCTATAAAGAGGTGAGTTCTTGAAAAACGAAAAATTAATGTCACTTGCCGCCGTTTTCGGTTGGTTCGGCGCGTATTTGTTTATAAGCATAATTGCCGTGCGTTTGCCCGAGGGCGTTGACTGCGCGGTGACCGTGCTCGCGCTTTGGGGACTCATTTTTGTTTGTGCAAGGAGCTTTGAAGATAAAAAGACCATCCCCGAAATGCTCGCTCACGGCGGCATACGGAAGGTAAAAGCATCAGTTTTGCTATTCACTTTTATAGCCGGCGCGGGACTGAATCTCGCATACAGCGGACTTCTTCCTTTGCTTCCGCTTCCGGAGGAAATAGTGGGATCCTACGTCGATGCTTCGGCTAAATACGAAGCCCCCTCAAATGCACTTATGTTCAAGACCGTATTCCTCGTTCCCGTGCTTGAAGAAACGGTATTCCGAGGACTCCTCGGCGACAGAATATCGCGTTTTGCACCAAAATGGATAGCCATTCCTGCTGCCTCTCTGATCTTTGCCGTAATGCACGGTGATCTTTTGTGGTGCGTGTATGCATTCATTTCGGGCATCGTTCTGACTTGGATGTATTTCAGATGTAAGTCGATTTTACCTTGCATAGCCTTCCATATTGCATTTAACGCCGATAATTATCTTTGGGCAAAGATATTGCACTTGCCCGACGAGGTGTGGGCGTATGCGGTGAGCCTGATCATCGGAATATTGCTATGTCTTACCGGATTGATTTTGATGACAAAGAACTCCGACTCGAAATGAGCCGGAGTTCTTTGTCGTTTATGCCAACTCAACAAACGCGCAAACGGGATTGTGGTCGGATATGTAAAGACCGTCCGCGGGTATGTCGGTTACGACGTAAGACTTCGAAATGTCGCAGGGAAGATCAGTGAAGATATAGTCGATCTTCGGTGCCTTTTCGGGAGAATATCTGCCGAAGCCGTGGAAGGTGCCGCCGAGAGAAGCAGTCGCATCGATAACGGGCTTGCCGTTGATCGCGTAGGCAGTGAATGCCTCGATCTCGGGAGTGCCGGGATGAGCGTTCATATCGCCTGTGATAATGCAGGGAAGCTTGCGCTCGGAAAGATATCTGACAACGTCGAGCGCGCCGAGCTTTCTTGCCTCCGAGCCCTTGTGGTCGAGGTGTGTATTGAGGAAGATGAATATCTCATCGGAATCCTTGTGCTTAAGGGTAGCGGCGGTATATACACGTGGGCAGCCGCTCTGGTCAGCCGCGTAGCGAGAGCCGGGAACAAGGGGAGTAGCCGAGAGCCAGCGGGTCTCGAGTGCGATCAGCTCAAAATCATCGCGCTTGAATGCGATGCAGGTAGACTCGCCGCGGTAATCCGCGCTGCGTCCGCATCCGACTACGGTGTAGCCGAGGGGCGAAAGCTCGTCGCCGAGCCATTTCTTCATGACGGAAGCCGCCTCCTGGAAACCGATGAGGTCGGGAGCGTTTTCCTTGATAGTGTCAAGAATTCTGCCCTTGCGGTTGTGGAAAATGTTGTTGCCGTCAACCTCGGCAATAACGCGGAGATTAAAGGTGCAAACTTTAAGTGTGGTGCTCATTTTTTAGCCTCCTGAATATTTTATTCTGTTTTGGTTTTTCTTGAAAAGAATACGATGCCGACTACGGCAACTGCGACGAGCGCGATGGCGGGGATGATAAGACCGCCGAAAGAATCAAAAGTCTCGGGGGATTCCGTGACTGCTTTTGTCACTTCCTCGGGTAAAGGACCTATGATAGCGTCGAGTGCGGTGATAATTCTACTCATTTCTTTTCTCCTTTTTTCTTTTTACTGAATATTATAATGCCGACAACGGCGGCGATTACAAGCAGGGCGGCGATGGCGAAGATCCACCATAAATTAGAGATCGCGATGATCAAGATATCAAACGGTGAAAAAGCAACGTCGAGTGCGAACTTGGGAAACATCATTTTTTATACTCCTTTTTCGATTTCTTTTTCTTGGTGAAAAATACAATTCCTATGATCGCGCTTATCACGAGAACTGCTGCGATCGCTATGATCCACCAGCCGTATACTATCGTTACAAAGATCATATCAATTGGTGAAACCGCGGCGTCAAGTAGGAATAAATGATACATTTTGACCTCCTAAATCAGTGCGAGTATTGCGGAACCCAAGATCAGGGAAGCTGCGTTGG
>JAFQGP010000061.1 GCA_017415485.1 Clostridia bacterium | reverse complement strand
CACTTTCCACTTTCCACTTTTCACTGCATCCGTCCACCCTATTACATCCGGAAAGCTTAAATATTATTAGATGCAATATATCGTGCAACGCACACACCGCTCGCCGATGCCTGCGAGAGCGAGTGGGTCGTGCCGCCGCAGTCGCCGATTACGAAGAGGTTTTCGTGGCAGGTCTGAAGGTGGCTGTCGGTGTCGACTTCCATATTGTAGAACTTGACCTCGACGCCGTAAAGGAGAGTGTCGTCGTTGGCGGTGCCGGGGGCGATCTTGTCGAGGGCGTAGATCATCTCGATGATGCCGTCAAGGATTCGCTTGGGGATGACCAGCGAGAGGTCGCCGGGGGTTGCCTGGAGGGTGGGACGGACGAAGGAGTCCAACATTCTCTTTTCGTTCGAGCGCTGACCGCGGATGAGGTCGCCGAAGCGCTGAACCATAACGCCGCCGCCGAGCATATTCGAAAGGCGCGCGATGCTCTCGCCGTAGCCGTTCGAGTCCTTGAAGGGGTGCGAGAAGTGCTTTGAAACGAGAAGGGCGAAGTTGGTGTTGCCCGTGTGCTTCGCGGGATCCTCATAGCTGTGGCCGTTTACGGTGACGATGCCGTTGGTGTTCTCATTTACGACCGCGCCGCGCGGGTTCATGCAGAAGGTGCGGACAAGGTCGCGGAATTTTTCGGTTCTGTAAACGATCTTCGATTCGTAAAGCTCGTCGGTCAGGTGCGCGAAGATCTCATAGGGGAGCTCAACGCGAACGCCGATGTCAACGCGGTTCGACTTTGTGGGGATCGCAAGGTCGGTGCAGACCTTCTCCATCCACTTGCTTCCCGAGCGACCCGCCGAGATGATGCAGATGGGTGCTTCGAAGGTCTCGTTCTTTGTGTTCACGCGATAGCCGCCCTCGAGCTTTTCAACATCGACTGCGGGGGTGCGGAAATAGAAATCGACCGTGGGGGAGAGCTCGTTATAGAGATTTTCGAGCACGATGTAGTTGACGTCCGTGCCGAGGTGGCGGACGGAAGCGTCAAGCAGGTGCAGGCCGTTCTGCAGACATTTGGTTTTGAGGCTGGTGTTGGCGGTGGAATAGAGCTTTGTGCCCTCGCCGCCGTGCGAGAGGTTGATGGTATCGACATAGTTCATCAGGTCGATAGCTTCTTCCTTGCCGATGTATTCGTGCAGAGTGCCGCCGAATTCTGTGGTTATGTTGTACTTGCCGTCCGAAAACGCGCCCGCGCCGCCAAAGCCGTTCATGATAGCGCAGGACTTGCATCCGATGCAGGATTTGATCTTCTTGCCGTCGATGGGGCACTTGCGCTCCGCAAGGGGCGCGCCCGTTTCAAGAACTGCAACCTTTTTTTCGGGGCAGAGCTTGTGAAGCTCATAAGCCGTAAAAATACCGCCGGGTCCGGCACCGATGATTATAACGTCATAATTTTTCATAGTCTTGCTCCTTTATGTTAGAACATAATTATCTGATTATATATTATCACATATTTGAAGGAAAATCAATGCTTTTTTTGAAATTTTCGTTGACTGAGAGGAAGAAATGTTATATAATATAAACAAGTTTATATTATAAGTGCAAAGTGCAGAATGCAGAGTGCAGAGTTAAGGAAGATTTTCTCGCCGTTGGCTCGAAAATTCACAATTAATGATTAAGCAAGTGCAAACAAAGCTTTCTGGGTGTCCCCTCATCACCCGCTGCGGCGGGAGCTTCTCCCAGGAGAAGCCTGGGGGGTACTGCGAGCTTCGTTTGGAATTCTCGAATCTTCGAATTATTTATTAAATTGAAATTTGCATTGGCAAATTTCTACCTTTGCATTCCGCTTTAGCGGAATATTTAGCTCGCGCGAAGCGCGAATTTAGCTTTTGCATAGCAAAAATTTAGCATTTCTCTATGAAAGAAATATTTAGCTCAAGGCGTTAGACTCCCCAGGCTTCTCCTGGGAGAAGCTCCCGCCGCAGCGGGTGATGAGGGGACACCCAGGACGCTTTGTTCGCACTCGTCGATTTATACTAATTGGAAAATTTTCGAGCAACGCGAGAAAATTCACCTTCACTCTTCACTTTTCACTCTTCACTCTTCACTCTTCTTCCCCGGAGGCACCAATGAAAAAAATTTTTTCAGCAGTTTTAGCAGTACTTATGCTCTGTCCGATGCTCCTTTCGGCTTTGCCGGTTTCGGCGGCTGAGGAGGTCAAGGTCGGATATTCGAGCCCCGCGATATGCACCGATGCGGGCAAGGCGGTCGATCTGACGAAAGTCGCGGTCCAGTTTGAGTCGGGCACCGATTGCGTTCCTGCGGCTCAGCTCACCTGGAAGGACGGCGACAAGGCGATCACTTCCTACACCCCCGCAGAAAAGGGCGTTTATCCGCTGACTGTCAGCGGTGGCGGCAAGACAAAGACCGTCTACGTCGTTGCGAAAAACGCGAGCGAGAGCGAATACGTTCTTTATGAGGACGATTATTCCGTCTCCCCCGATCTTTCGCAGTTCCGCATCATCCAGCAGCCCTCGGGCACCACTTTCGGATACGACGAGACCGAAGGCGCGATCTATCTTGACGCATCGAATGCGGGCGGCAACCATATGCGCGTGCTTCTGCCCTCCTATCTCGATGCCTTCGGCGACGCGATCTACTCCGCGCGCGTGAAGATCACCAAGCAGACGGCAAATTCCCGCTTCGGCGCGCTCATCTTCCGCCTGCAAGATCCCACGAACAAGAAGATCCCCTATATGCAGACCGCGTTCAGATACGAGATCTCAGCATCGAACGGACTTGAGATCGCGGAGCGCACCGCGGCTGACGCTTGGAGCGTAACGCAGAAGACAAGCGTTTCGGGCGTCAAGGGCGGCGACTATTTTGAGGTCACCGCAAACTTCTGCGGACGCAAGAGCACCAGCACAGTCAACGGCAAGACCTACCTTACCGAAAATAACACCCCCTACGACTCGGGCTCGATGGGCTTGCAGGTCCGCGGCGCGCGTATGACCGTCGATTGGATCAAGATCACCGTCAATCCCAATACACAGATATTTGAAAAGCCCACCACCCTTCGCGACACGCGCGACCCCGAGTCGAACATCGTCCTCGAGCCCGCGCTTATCACCGAGGTTAAGACCGAGGCGCAGCTTAAAGCTCTCGAAACCACCCTCCCCTCGATCGCAATTTTTGATTGCGTGATGAATGTCTCCGATATCGGCGTCAAGCTCGACGGCAAGTTCACGAAACTTGAGGAGCTGGCGGTCTGCGAGCGCGTTATCCCCGCTTACCGCGTTGACTCGCAGGAGGAGGCTATGGCTCTCGGCAAGTACGCGGCATCCCTCACCGTTGCCGACCTTTACGTGATCGCTTCCAATCCCGCGCTCATCAACGCGGCTCGCGTGAAATGCAATATGATCTACGGAATGCTCGACGCAACCGGCAAGACTTATGCCGACGAAGAGCTTCGCGGCATCGTCATCAAGTGCGGCGCGCGCGGCGCGATCCTTGACGCGGCTGTTGCGACCCGCGATTACGTTTCCTATCTTCAGGACAGATACCTCGTCGTCTGGCAGGCGGTGACCGAGAAGGACATTACCGCCGTCAGCGCGATCAACAACGGCGTCCTCGGACTCATCACCCCCGACGTAAAGGCGACCGAGGCTTGCTTTACCAAGTATTATAAAGAAAACACCCTTATCCGCACGCCCGAGATCATCGGTCACCGCGGAAACCCCTCCACAGCGCAGGAAAACACCGTTGCAGGCTCGGTCGAGGCTTTCGAGCTCGGCGCGACTATGGTTGAAAACGACATCTACCTTATGCGCGACGGCAACATCGTCGTTATGCACGACGGCACGCTTGACAGAACCACAAACGGCTCGGGTAACACCGTCGATCAGACCGCGGAAACGATCAAAAAGTATCAGGTCGATTCAAAGGCGGGCGTTCCTGCAGAGCCGATCCCGCTTCTGAAGGACTATTTTGAAGAATTCAAGGGCACGGGCGAGGTTCTCGTCATCGAGCTCAAGTCGAGCGACACCAAGATGGGCGCGCCGCTCGCAAAGCTTATCAAGGAATACGGCATGGAGCGCCAGGTCGTCATCATCGCCTTCAACAAGGGTATGATAAACTCGATCCGCGCCGCCGCGCCCGATATTTCGGTCAACTTCCTGACCAGCGGCATCACGGCTGATGAAAACCGCAGCCTTGACGTGGCAAAGCAGGTCGTCGAGAACGTCATTCCGATCAACACCGCATATTCTCCCTCGCAGGCGGCAGGCACGCTCGGAATCAATCTCTACAGCGATCTCGCCGTCCGCGGAATCACTCTTTGGAACTGGACGGTCAACGATCAGGACAAGTTCCAGAGCTATTTTGTCAGCGGTATCCGCGGTATCACCACCAACTACACCCAGTGGGCAGGCACACTTGTTGAGGATTTCAATGCTTATTACGGCGAGGACGGCAAACTCGTTCTCGAAGCCACCGCGTATAACGGAAGCAAATCGGGCACATCCGCCGCAGAGCTCGTCGTTATCGGCGGCACAGGTACTTATGAGGACGGAATCGTCACCCTTTCCGAGGGCGCAGAGGGCTTCTTCTTCAGGATCAAGAAGACGATCTCGAGCAGAATTACATACAGCGTCGTAACTCCCGTTATCCTCGCGTCCGAAATCGTCAAGCCCGTGGAGACCACCTCGGCTCCCGAAACCACTCTCGCTCCCGAGACCGAGCCCGTGACGGAGCCCGACACCGAGCCCGCAGAGGAAAAGGGATGCGGCGGAATGATCGCATTTTCCGCTCTCGCGCTCATTCCCGTGGCTGTACTTATTATTAAAAAGAAGGAAGACTAATAATGAAGGAATATAAATTCGATCCCGTCCGCGCGACGGAGGAATGTGTCGAATGGATCAAAAATTGGTTTGAAAAGAACGGCCCCGGATGCCGCGCCGTCGTTGGCATTTCGGGCGGCAAGGATTCCTCGATCGTTGCCGCGCTCTGTGTCAAGGCTCTTGGCAAGGACCGTGTTTTCGGCGTTCTGATGCCGCGCGGTGAGCAGTTTGACATTTCCTGCTCGCATCAGCTCGTGAACCACCTCGGCATCGAGCACGTCGTTGTAAATATCAAGGAGACTGCGGACGCGATGGACAAGGCGGTTGCCGACGCGCTCGGCAAGGATCTGACTCCTCAATCCCTTCAGAACATCCCGCCGAGGATCAGAATGACCACCCTTTACGCCGTTTCGCAGTCGGTAAACGGCAGAGTTGCCAACACCTGCAACCTCTCCGAGGACTGGGTCGGCTATTCCACCCGCTACGGCGACAGCGCGGGCGACTTCTCTCCGATCTCCTGCTTCACGGTCACCGAGCTGAAGCAGATCGGCCGCTATCTTGGCTTGCCGCTCGAGCTCGTCGATAAGACCCCCATCGACGGCCTTTGCGGCAAGACCGACGAGGACAACCTTGGTTTCACCTATGCGGAGCTTGACAGATATATCCGCGAGGGCATCGAGCCCGAGCCCGACAAAAAGGCGCTCATCGACCGCAAGCATGAGATCAATCTCTTCAAGCTGAGATATATGGACTGCTTCGTTTACGAGGAAAAATGAAAAACTATAAAGCAATAATCACCGATTTCGACCTGACGATAGCCGATACCGCATTCCTCATTGAGGAATGCCTTTACACCAACGCCGCGCGCTTCGGCTACGATCTTGACCGTAAGATCCTGCGCGACGGCATCGGAATGACCGCCGAGTCGATCTATCTCGACGCGGGCTGCAGCGCACCCGACGCAAAAAAGCTGCACGATGAATACATCCCCTACTCGGCAGACATTATGCGCGAAAAGACCGAGCTTTACCCCGGGGTCACCGAGGGACTTGCCGCTCTTCACGCAAAGGGCATCCTGCTTTCCGTGCTCTCGCTCAAGGCATCGGATCAGATCTGGCGTCCGCTTGAAAGAGCGGGCGTGGACAAGTACATCCACTCCGTCATCAGCCCCGACGAGGTCGAAAAGCACAAGCCCGAGCCCGACGGCATCTTCTATCTTGCCGAACAGACAGGCATCGCGCTCGAGGATATCCTCTACGTCGGCGACAGCGTGACGGATATGAAGACCGCACTCAACGCGGGTGTCGATTTCGCCGCCGTCTGCACCGGCGCCGTAACCGCCGATCAGTTCGCCGAAATGGGCGCGAAGATGATATATCCCACCTTCGCGGAGATGTGTCGGGCGATACAAAATAATCAGCACTTTGTTCGCACAAATTAAATAGCGAGCGCTCACGTTTGCGTAGCAAACATATCGTATGCGCCCCGCGCATATATCGTATTCATATATCATATGAGCGAAGCGAATATATCGTGTTTACACCTTTTGGTCTTCGACACGATATGCCTTCGGCACGATATATCCTGCGGATACGATATGTTTCACACGATATGTCGGCTGCGCCGACGTAATAACGGACGCTTTATGTTCGCACAAAGCTTAAAAACGAGCGTTCACGTTTGCGTAGCAAACATATCGTATGCGCCCCGCGCATATATCGTATTCATATAT
>JAFQGP010000060.1 GCA_017415485.1 Clostridia bacterium | reverse complement strand
TATATTCCCCGCGTCTGTGTTAGTCAAATTTTAATCTGGGGATCATTTCGAACTCGCCGGTTTTGAGGTTGAGGGCGGCAAAACCGCTGTCGAGAATATACACCTCGTATTTCGAAGCCTTTATCAAAGAACCGATGATATGGTCACCCACACGGCGGTAAGGCTTAAAGTTGATGTTTTCGCCTTCGAAAACAAGGGTTTGGTTCCCGCCGCGCGAATCGGTGAGGTAGAATTGCATATCCACCTTGCAATTCAGCTTGATCTCGGTTTCGGCTTTGAACTTCGAGATCTTGTCGGGGTCGGTCACGCCCGGATAGTTCCATGCAATATAGGCATCCTGATCTGCGAGGTACTTGTTGTATTCCTCAATGCGCGAAGTCGTGGTGAATCCGAGTTCCTCCGAATCCAGATAGACGTACTGGATATTGCCGAAATCGATCGTTGAAGCCGAATCTGTCGCGAGATCGTAAGCAAGCACGGTGTTGTTTTCTCCCACGCCGTATGCAAGCGTTCCGCAGACGTACATGGGAACAAAATTGAAGTTCGCCATTTTTCTGTAATTCTCGCCCGAATAGTCGCAGGCCCAGATCTCAGAATTATAATGTATCTCAATGAACGGATCTTCGCTGAAGAAGAAGCGTTTGTTGGTCATGCCGACAAGATACATCTTTGCAGGGAAATCGCACAACCTATCTGCCGTGTCCGTCGCGGGATCGTAGCAGACAATGTAATTGCGGATCTGCCTCGAAATCAGACCCGTATCCCATGACACATCCGATACACTCAAATATACCTTTCCATCCATAGCAAAGGCGGATTTGGGCGTCGAGTGGGGACTATCAGCTTGGCTCTTTTCCGCGATCACACGCGCCTCGCCGGTCTTCATATTGTAAAGGCGCACCTGAGTCTCGTCGTTGAATTCGATAGCAACAGCTTTCGTACATTGATACAAGCACCAATCATCAAAAACGGTGATGGAGTCAATATTCCACCCTGCGGGCACGAAAACGGGGCAGCTTTCGTCCGTGTGCTTGCAGGAAGGCTTGATGCAAATGCTTGTGCTTGTCTTTGCCACGGGGTCGTACTTGTATAGATATGGGAAGTAATCGTATAATCCGCCCTCAAAATCCTTGTATGCCCTCGATTTGTGAATCCAGCACCCGTCGTATTCAACTCCGAGGTAGTAGGAGGGATAGGACAAAAATCCGTCTCCTGCCGTAAAATATTCCTCGGGGAGATCATCGATCTTGGGCGGATCGTTTTCGTTTGTTTCAAGAACGTTCGATTCGTTCTCGGTGGCCGCGGGGTTGAAGAGCTCGGGGATGAGCCCGACGAGCCTTCCCGCGAGCGGGACAGCCGCGCCGAGAAGAACGAGGCACGCGGCAAGCAGAGCGACCTGCTTGATCATTTTCATCTTGTTCGCGCCGCGCTCTGCGACTCCCTCGGTGCGCGGCTTGATCCTTTTTGCGGCGGATTCGATAAATTTGTCGTCGATGTGCTCGAACGCGGAGATCAGCCGCTTATCGTTTTTGTTTTTCATACCAAAATACCCTCCTTTTGCAGTTTTTCTGCAAGTTTTCGGCGTGTTCGGAAAAGGATAGTTTTCACCTTTCCCTCGCTGAATCCCATATCGGCGGCAACGTGCGCGACCTTTTCGCCGAAATAGTGGTGCAACACAAACACGTCGCGCTCGTGCTCGGGCAGGCTTTCAAGGAGCTCATTGAGGATCTCGCCTGCGCGCGCCGACTCGAATTGGTCGCACAGGTCAAAGGAATCGGGGATCGATTCGAGAAAATCCTCGCCGATCTCGGCAAAGCTCTTCGAGCGCCGCCATACGTTCTCGGATCGCGTTTTCTTCATGGCGAGATTGCGGACGATCTTGGCGATATAAGCCTTCAGACATTGCGGTCTTTCGGGCGGAATGGCGTTCCAGAGCGCCAAAAGCAGATCGTTGAGGCATTCCTCGCGGTCCTCGCGCAGGGAAAGAATATTCGCCGCCACCGTGTGACAAAATGCGCCGTATTTCTGCTCCACCCCGCGCAAAGCACCCTCGTCACGCTCAAAAAGCATCTCAATTATCTTCTCGTCATTCATACGCTCACCTCCTGTCAGTTTTCAAAGGGTCCCTTCATCTATCAAGTACCACCTCGGGGCATTTTGGTTTCATATATTTCGGTATTTTCCGGAACTTTGTAGATTTGCACAAATTGACCCAACCCATTTTGTGCAGATTCACAAATATAATAGCATATTTATTTGAGTTTGTCAATAAAGAAGTCCCGCAGGCAAAAGCCTGCGGGAGAATTATTTAATTTTTCGTCGAATTTTCAAGCGGGTAGCGGTCGAGGTGGTACCAGATGACGTGATCTTTGTCAAAACGCTTGGTGTACTCGTTGAACTCCTCTCGGGTGACCTTTTTGCCTGCAATATCATATTCGGCGTCCGCTCCCGATATACTATATTTGCAATGCGTCACGATCGTGTAATTTTCGCCGGAGAAGCGGATGGTTGCGTAGCAATCATATCTCATCGGAGTATCGATACACCATATAAACGAGCCGTCAGCCTTGATATCTTCCATATAATCACCTTTATGGAGCGAGCTGCCGCCGAAATGGTAGCCGTAAACAACGCCGCCCTCCTCGCGGAGGATGATCTTGTCGCCGTAATTGGAATCATAGTAGGTATCGGTAAAATAAGTTGACACCACGACCTCAAGCTTTCCGTCGCCGTCCATATCAAGGACTGCGTAAGCAACGTTATCCTTCTCCTTGAGTATACCCTTTTCCCAAGAGGTTTCGATATCTTCAAGCAGAATATCCACGCCCTTGCCCGCGTAGCGGAAGGTCGCTTTGCCGAGAAGCACGTCTCTGAGCGGCTCGGGGATCTTTGACATATCGGAATAATCCTCGGGCTGAGCGTCCGCGGTGATATTGCCGTCCGAGCAACGGATCACGGCAAGCGCGGTGTCGGTATCCCAGTTTGCACCCTTCGAGATCTTTGCCCACTCTGCCTTACTTCCCTCAAAGACGATCTCGCGAAGCGCGGTACAGCCTTTGAAAGCGTCCGACTTGATCGATTTCACGGATGCGGGAAGCGTGATGGTTTCAAGAGAGATGCAATTACGGAAAGCCTCGGCGCCGATCTCGGTGATGTCGCCCTCGATGGTGACCTTTTTGAGCGAGGTGCAATCGTAGAATGCCTCGGAATAGATCACGGTCAAGCCCGCGGGAAGAACGATCTCTTCGAGTCCTGTGCAGCCGAAGAACATATCGTACATACTCCTCATACTTTCGGGCAGGATGACGGTGCGCAAGCTTGTGCAACCGTTAAAAGCTGCGTGTGTCACGGTCTCGGGGAGCACGACCTCGGTAAGGCTTGTGCATCTGCGGATGTCAAAGTCTTTAACTCCGTAAGGTACAACGATGCGTTTGAGGCTCGTGCAGGAGTCGAAAATACCCCAAGTCCAATATTCGACCTCTTTGGGCAGGCTGACCTCTTCGAGCGCGGTGCATCCCACAAAGACTTCGGTTCCGAAGTGCTTGACGTTATCGCCGATATCAATTTTCTTCAGCGCGGTACATCCGCTAAACGCACGTGAGCCGATGCTCTCAAGACTTTCGGGGAAGCTTACACTCTCAAGAGAGGAACAACCGCTGAAAGCACCCTCTTCTATGCTGACAACTCCCTCGGGAATAACGATCGACTTGAGATCCTTGAATGCCGCGAAAGCGCCTTCGCCTATGCTCTTGATGCTTCCGTCAGTCGGTATCTTGCCGTACTTGTTGACCATCATCAGCAAGCCGGTGTCCTTCTCAATAAGGCAGTTATCCTTGGCATAATAACGCTCGTTACCGGCTGCAACGGTTATCTTTTCAAGATTTCTGAGATCGAAATAGGATTCGATCGGAGAATAGATCTCGACAAGCGTGCTCGGGATATGGAGCTTTTTGAGATTTGGATTGTCGCCTATTGCGTTATTCCAAAGATGGGTAACGCCCTCGGGGATGATCAGCTCGGTGATCTCCTCGTTGCCCCAAAGCACGCCCTCACCGAAGGTCTCGATGCTTCCGTCGGTCGGGAAGGTGGGTTTGCCGAAGACCTGCAGGAGCGTTTTTGTTTCTTTGTCGATGTAGCAATTGCCAACAAATCTGTATCTCGGATTGTCGGGGTGGATCTCGAGGGTCGCGAGAGTTTCGCATTCGATCCAGCCGATATCGGTCACGTTCTTGGGAATATAGAGTTCCTTTATGGGGGTGCCGTAGAAGGCGTTGCCGATAAGAGTCGTAAGTCCATCGGGCAGTGAAATGCTCTTGAATTCGGGGCAAGCCGCAAATGCATATTCGCCTATGCTGAGCAAAGACTTTGGCAGCTTGACGCTCTTAAGCGACGAACAACCGTAGAAGGCGTAGTCTCCGATAGAGGTTATTCCTTCGGGGATTATAACGCTCTTGATCTGTGTATTGTACTGAAGCGCGCGTTCATATATGCGGGTCACCTTGTATCCCCTGTATTCCGTTGCGATTCTGATTTCTGTTTCGGTGCAATTCTGATCCATAGCCCTCAGGTATGCATAGCCGTCATTGGATATGCTGTAATACAGACCGGGTGTGCCGTCGTTTGCTTCTGCGGGCAAGTCTACGGTCAAGGTGCCGTCGGAGCAGGTAACTGTGGTAAAATTACAGCCGATATTCCAGTTTTCGCCCAGCTTGATTTGCTTCCACTGTTCGCGTGTGCCTTTGAAAGTCACCGTTTCAAGCTCTAAACAGCCGCGGAAAGCATCCGCGCCGATCTCTTTAACGGTTGCGGGGATGGTCACGCTTGAGAGGCGATTGCAGTATATGAACTGCCCCTCGCAGATCTCGACAAGACTCTGCGGCAATGTTATTTTTTGCACCACATTAACTCTGCCCTTGAAAACGTCGGGCGCAATGTGTGTGACGGGCACGCCGTTATAGGTATCGGCAAATTTTGCACCGTTTGAAAACCACCATTTGCCAAGGTCGGTGAGAGTTGCGGAATTGCCGTCAGCGTTCATAACGTGGACGAGTCCGGGCGCGCCGTTGTGATTCAGAGGATCATTGACGCCGATAGTTTTGTCGGAGCATTTGACGTCGGTGAAGAGAGCCCCATCGCGCCAATTTGCAGATTTCGTGATGCCCTGCCAATCACCGGAGACGCCAAGGTAGACGAACTCTCCAAGAGAACGGCAGCCGTAAAAGGCGTTATCCTGAATCTTTTGGAGCGACTCGCCGACGGTCACGCTCCCCAGAGACGTGCAACCGTAAAAGGCATTGTTGCGTATCTCGGAAAGATTGTCGGAGAATTCAACCTCTTCAAGGCTCGTGCAGCCGTAAAACATTTCCGCAGGGACGTAATAATAGGTTCTGACATGCCTGAAGCTCTTGAGGCTTGTGCAGTTCTTGAAAGCAGCTTCGCCATAGGTGATCAGTCCGCTATCGGAGATCTCAACGCTCTCAAGCGCGGTGCAGCCCTCAAATACGGATTTGCCAAAATATATATCGGAATTACTCCAGCTCGAATACTTGTCGATAATTAGAGTCTTGATCGAAGTGCAGTCCTTAAACGCCGCCTCTTCGACAGATTTGATATAGCTTCCGACCCTTAAAGACGTGAGAGAAGTGCATCCCGTGAAGGCATATTTTCCGATAGTCTTCACATTACGCAGGAATTCGACCGCCTCGAGCGCGGAGCATTCATAGAAGGCGTAATCCGAGATCGTTGTCAGACTGTCGGGGAGGGTTACGCTCTTGAGTGCGGTACAGTTTCGGAAAGCCGATTCCTCGATGGTCGTGACAGAATCGGGGATGCTGACCGACGTTATTCCCGAGCCCTCAAAGGCGGATTTTCCAATATACACGATCCCAAGATCGTCGGGGATGACGCTTGTGGAGAATCCGAGGATCAGCCGCTTGAGCGGAATGCTGACAAGGCAGTTGCCCTTGACGACGTAGTTGCCGTCATCTTTGGTAGAGAGGGAGGAAAGCTTGGGGCATCCGACCAGCGCGCCTTCCTCGAAGGTCTCAAGGCTTGCGGGCAGAGCAACGGTTTGGAGCTCGGGGCAATTCGCGATCGCGCCCGCTTTGATCGTCTTGACCCCCTCGGGGATGACGAGCGAGGTGAGATTTTTGTGGTTTGCAATAGCCCCCGCGGCTATGGTCTCAACGCTGCCGTCGCTCGGGATCTGTGCCGATTCGGTCGCATAGACCAAGGTTTTGGTGTGTTTGTTGATGATACAGCCGTTCACGGCAGAATAGTTCGCGTTTTCGGGTGAGACCTCAATGCTCTCAAGTGAAGGGCAATCTTTGAGAACAGAGGGACTGAAATTATTCACGCCCGCGCCGATGACAAGCTTTTTCAGATTGGTGCAACCCGCAAAAGCTCCGGCGGGAATTGTGGTGATGCTGTCGGACAGCGTGATCGATTCGATCTTCTCGCCGCCCGCGAAAGCTCCCGCGCTGATCTCGGTAACCGGCGCACCGTTATAGGTCGATGCCACAACGACGTCGGTGTCGGTGCAGGTGCCAATGCTGACAAGACGCACCCTGTATCCGGTTCCGATGACCCAATATTCGAGCCCGCGTGAGCCGTCGTAAACATCTTCGACCGGAGCGGTCGTTTCCTCTGCGGTTGTTTCCTCTGCTGTTGTTTCCTCCGCGGTTGTTTCGGGCGCGGAAGTGGTTTCTTCGGCAGTAGTTTCGGGCGAAGTTGTTACCGCCGGGGATTCGGTGACGGTCAGAGGAGCTGTCGTGTCCTCGCCGCCATCGCCGCGACAGCCTGTAAATACAAGCACAAGCGCGAGCAGCATAACTAAAGTAATGTTTATTTTTTTCATTAAAAACTCCTTTTGCGAATGGTAGGTGTGAACTTCGATATTCTTCGGGGAAGCATCAGCCTTCCTCTCGATTTAAGTATATCATATTATTTTTTCGTTGTCAATAATTTTTTCTGTGAACATAATAATGCGAAAAAACTTCCCGAACCGTAAAAAACGGTTCGGGAAGTTTGCTTTATCCTCCGGGGAACCAAGCCCTGAGGGGATAGATCGCAAGGTGCTCGTAAGGTGCTTCTTCTTGCGAAAGAAGTGCCTCGCGGGCGTCAAATTCCTCTTTTGTGACCTTTTTGTCGTCAACAAAGTAGGATATGCTTCCGTTATCGACAAGTTCTCTTCGGGTCAATTCGGTGAAAACGTATTTTGTGCCGTCAAAACTCAGCCTTGCCGTGCCGTAAGTCATTCCCGCGTTCGAGGTGAAATTGAAGCTTCCGTCGGTTTTGAGATCAAGCAAAGATCTGAAGTCGAACAAATATCCGTAAACCTTGCCCTCAAATTCGCGCAGAACGATCTCATATTGCATCGAGGAAAGGATAAGCTCTTCCTTTCCGTCTCCGTCAAGATCGCAGACGGCGTAGCCGAAAGAGCCTGTCTCCGCGGTCGGGTAATCAAGGACGGTATCCTTGAAATACCCTTCCGATTCGGAATCAAATTGGCGGATATAGGTCGTTTCGTTGAGAAGAACCTTGAGAAGTGGATCGGGTATGTCGGGATATGTCAGCTTGGGCTGCGAGATCTCGCCCGTGTAGCGGTCAATGTAGATCCTGTCCACGATCACTTCATCGGGACGAACGAGGAGATACATTTCGTAGCTTGCATAGCAGACGAAATATCCGCTTTCTATCGGCGACCAATACTGACGCGCAAGCTCGGTAGCCTCGTCATAGGACATCGGCTCCGCTAAAACATCTCCGTCGGAGCAATGGATGACGGTGAAGGGGCAGCCTTCGTTCCAATTGTTGCCCAAACCTTTCTGAACGGCGTTCCATTCAGCGACTGTACCCGCAAAGGTAAACTTCGTGAGATTTTTGCAATCCCGAAACGCCCAAGTCTCAATAAGCTTTACTTCTCTTGGGATGACTATGCTTACAAGACTCTCGCAATCGGCAAAAGCGGAATCGTAGATATATTCCAGCGTGCTCGGCAAGGTTATTTTTTTCAGATTTACGCAACGGTAGAAGGCTTGGTTGCGGATAACCGTTACGCCCTCGGGAATTACGATCTCCTCGATAAAGTCGCAGTTCGACAGAGCAACCGAATATATCTCGGTCACCGGCAGGCCGTGGAATTTTGCCGCAACTACTATTTTGGCATCGGTACAGATACCTTCGCCAATCAATCGTGCGCTCTTGCCGTCCGTGTTGATCTCATATTCAAGTCCGAGGCTGCCTTCATCCTTGGAATCTGAGTAGAGCTTCATCTCGCCGTCCGAGCAACTAATCTTTTTGAATGTGCCGACTGTGTGCCAACCGATGTCCTTTTCTACGGCGATCCATTGGGCAACAGTTCCCGCATAGCTTACATTCATAAGATTGTCGCAATATTCAAACGCCCCCTGCCGTATCTCTTTGATGCTCGCGGGCAGTTTTAGTTCCTTCAGCGCAGTGTTTGAAAAAGCATCGGTGCTAATGATTTTCACACCCTCGGGGATGATAACGTCTTCAAGATTCGTGCAGGATGCGAAAATCATCAGCTCGAGTATTTCCAGATTGCTCGACAGAACTGCACGCTTTAGATCGGTACAACACTGAAAAGCATAATTTCCGAGAAAGCTCAGGCTGTCGGGGAGTATTATCTCGCCCAATTTCACACATTCGGAAAAAACGTAATCGCCCATATACTCGACTTTACCGCCGAGCTTTACATTTTGGAGCGACGAGCAGTTTGCGAAAGCGCTCGAATCTATTGTAATCAGACTTTCGGGAAGCTCAATGCTTTTGAGCGCCGAGCAATCATAAAAGGCATCCTCTCCGATTTTTGTTACACCCTCGGGGATAGTGATACTTTCAATGCCGTCACACATCGTAAAAGCTTTAGGCGCTATGGCGCTGATGCTTCCGTCGGTTGGGATAATGCTTGTATCACAGCCGAGAATGAGTGTTTTCGTTTCTCTGTTTATAAGGCAATTATTCACGCTGTAATAGTTCGGATTGTTCGGGTCAACGGTAATGCTGCGAATATTGCCGAATGCAATGATCGCGTACTCTTCCATAGTCGTCAGATTGGCAGGAATATGGATCGATTCGAGATCGGAACACCACGCGATAGCCATATAATCGAGATGGGTTACGGTATCGGATATGACGACGCGCGTTATGCCGTCAAGCGAATAAATAGCTTTGCGTCCGATTGCCGTAACGGGCAGACCGTTATAGGTAGAAGCGACGATGATCTCTTTGTCGGTGCAAGTACCAATGCCCACAAGCACGGCGTGATCGCCCTCAATTCGGTATTCAAGCCCGCGCGAGCCGTCGTATTCGTAGAGCTCAAGATCACCGTCGGAGCAATGGATGACGGTGAAGGGACAGCCGTCGTTCCATCCGTCCTGTTTCTCTATAGCGTTCCATTCCGCCTTTGTGCCTTTGAAGGTGAACTCGGTAAGGTTTGAGCAATCTGCAAAAACTTCGCCTTGTATCTTCGTTACACTGCGGGGGAGCGTTATTTTTTCGAGAGACGAACAATAAGCGAAAGCAAAGCCGACTATTGTTTCAATTCCATTGGGAAGTGTTACGCTTTTGAGCTTTCGGCAATTAGCAAACATTCCGCCGTGAAGGGTCTTTACCCCGTCGGGGATGACAATGCTTTCGATAGGACATCCCGCGAATATCTCCTCGCCGAAGGAATCCACGCGCCCCGGAAGGGTAATGTCAACAAGACTCGAACAGCCACTGAATACACGGCTTCCGATCTCTGTCACGTTATCGCCAAGCTTGACCGATTCAAGCGAGGTGCAATTTGCAAACGCATCCCACTTGACGGTAGTTAAGCTGTCGGGGAATGTCACGCTTTTGAGCGAAGCGCATCCGGCAAAAGCATAAGGATTAATTACTGTGACTCCTTCCGGAATAACAATTTTCTCAAGCGAATCACTGCCTCCGAAAGCAAATTGACCTATACTCTTTATGCTTCCGTCGGACGGCAGAACACTCTTTGAGCACGCCAAAACAAGATTGCCTGTTCCTCTTTCGATCAGACAGTTCCCGACAGAATAGTATTTCGGATTACTGTCAGCTACCTTTATTGTATCGATATTATCACAGTTTTCAAATGCAATTCCTTCGCCCGCGGACAAAAATTGAAGCGTACTCGGCAGATAGACGGCGCGAAGATCGGGGCAACCTGAAAATGCACACACTTCAATATGAGTAACACCCTCGGAGACAGTGACTGAGGTTATCCCCTTGTTGCCGGATATTTCAAAGCTGTCGATTCCGGTAACGGGCAGACCGTTATAGGTCGTTGCAGTTACAATATCCTTATCGGTGCAAGTACCAATGCCGACAAGCACGGCGTGATCGCCCTCAATTCGGTATTCAAGCCCGCGCGAGCCGTCGTATTCGATCAGATCGACATCGCCGTCGGAGCAATGGATGACGGTGAAGGGACAGCCGCGATTCCAGCCGTTTTCTTTCGTTACCTTCTTCCATTCCGAAGCGGTGCCCTTGAAATTGAACTCAGTAAGAGAGGTGCAGCCAATAAATGCCTGATTTTCTATGATAGTTACACCTGCGGGGATCGTTATGCTTTTGAGCGAGGTACAGTCGGGGAAAGGACTGTGTATCTGTGTCAGCGTGTCAGGAAGAACGACGGATTTAAGATTAATACACGCAGAGAATGTTCCTATGTGGAGAATATCCTGACCGATCGGAATGACGATGCTTTCAAGGTTCGAACAACCGCTGAAAACGCCCTCGCCGATGCTTCCGTACTTGGGCATTTTCACTTCGCGCAGATTTACGCAGTTATCAAACACCCAGCTTCCTATCGTCTTTGTGTTTTCACTGAATTCGAATCTTTCAAGGCTCGAACAACCGCTGAAAACGCCGAATCCAACCCGTGTAACACTGTCAGGGAGGATGATCTCCTTTAAGCCCGCGCAGCCCGCAAATGCATAGCCGTCTATATGCGTTACACCATTGGGTATCACAATATTGGTAAGCGAATCGTTACTTCCGAACGCATAATAACCGATCTTTTTGATGCTTCCGTCATTCGGGATCACGCTCCCTCCGCATCCGAGGAAGAGCGTGCCGGTCTCTTTTTCTATAACGCAGTTGCCCGATGAATAGAACCTCGGATTCTTCGAGTCTACCGTTATGACTTCAAGAGCATCGCAGCCCATTACGGAAACAAGCTCAAAAGAGTTTACAGTGCTTGAAAAATGTATGCTCTTGAGATCGGGGCAGCCGCTGAAGGCATCTTCTCCGAGGGAAGTAACTCCTTCGGGAATAGTGATAGAGGTCAAACCGTGAACATCGATAAATGCAAGACCGTCGATACGTGTGACGCTTCCGTCGGCGGGAATAACGGTGGTTCTGCAACCGCGAACGAGTGCTTTTCTGCTTTTTTCAATAATGCAGTTAACTCCCTCAAAAAACTTGTTGTCGGGATCGATCTCTATTTTAGAAATATTACCGCAGCCCCAGAAAGCATTGCTATTGAATTCTCTGAAGCCTGATCCGATATATATACTTTCAAGAGAGGTGCAATTGCGGAAAGCTTGGGAGTCGATTCTCTCCACGGTGTCAGAGAGCCTTATACTTTTTATTTGAGTCTGCCCGTAAAAAGCACCTTGCTCGATATACTTGACGGGATAGCCCTTGTAATATGAAGCAACAACAATGTCGACATCTGTGCAGGTTCCGATACCGTCAAGAGTCATATACCGACCTATTTCGGCATTGCCGCCGATGCTGTATTCAAGTCCAACACTGCCGTCGTATTCGATCAGATCAACGTCACCGTCGGAGCAATGGATGACGGTGAAGGGGCAGCCTTCGCTCCATTCATCTTCTTTGGCAAGCTTCAACCACTCGTTTACAGTACCGTCAAATGAAAAATTTGTAAGCGAGCTGCAATTCTTGAAGGCGGAATGCGATATTTCTATGCATTTTCCGGAAATAACTATATTGTTAAGTTTGGTACAATCTTCAAAAGCACTTATATCGATGCTTCCGACCCCCTTCATAACAATACTTTCAAGAGAAGTGCAACCCTTGAAGGTCTCTACGCCGAGATAATTCATACCGTCGGGCAGAACAATGGTTTTGAGAGAGGTGCAGTTTTTGAAGGTTTCAGCTTCGCCGAAATTTTTTAAGCCGGAGGGGAGCGTTATTCTTTGGAGAGAACTGCAGTTTGCGAATGCGCGTTCTTCTATAAAGGTAACGCTCTCGGGTATGATAACGCTGACTATCTGCGAATTACCGTTGAAAGCATTGTAGAATATTTCCGTAACGGGTAAACTGTTATAGGTGGAAGCGACAACGATCTCGGTATCGGTACAGGTTCCGATCCCGAAAAGCGAGGCGGTTTTACCATCGTTGTTTACCTTATACTCAAGCCCGCGCGAGCCGTCGTATTCGGGTTCATCGGCATTATAAGGTGTAATTTCAACATCGCCGTTGGAGCAATGGACTACGGTAATCGCGCTCTTTGCATTCCAATCCAAGTCCTTTTGGATCTTGTTCCATTCTGCCTTTGTGCCGAGGTAATGGAGCTCGCGCAGAGCGGAACAATCGTAAAAGGCACCAAAAACGATTCTTTCGACTTCGTTTCCGATAATAACCTTTTGGAGATTGATGCAATTCGCAAAAAGTCCGGTCTGGATCCATTCGAGCGACTTCGGGAGGGTGATCTCCGTAAGCGAAACACAGTTCTCAAAGGCGTCTGCGCCGATGTAAGAGATGCCGTCGTGAAGCACGACACTTTCAAGCCCCGTGCAGTTCTTGAAGGCGCGCATATCTATCGCCGTTACGCTTTCAGGAATCGTTATGGTCTTATATTTGATATAATCGGCAAATGCGGCTTCGCCTATGATAGTTACGGGTACGCCGTTCCAGACAGAGGCGACGATGACGTTTTCATCCGTGCATATTCCGCGATGGAAGAGCATCGCGCTCTTTCCGTCCTCGTTCATCTTGTATTCAAGGCCATAGCTTCCGTTGTGCTCGGGTTCGGGCTCGGCGGTCGTGCCGTCGTAGAGGGGAGCGGTGGTTTCGGGGTCGGTGTTGACCGTGGTCTCGGGAGCTCGCGACGTTTCGGTCGGCGGGGTCTCGGGGTGGGTCAGTTCGGGGTCGGTGCCGGTGGTTTCGTCGCCGATGAAGAATGCGACGATGTCTGGCAGATGGTTCGCAAGATAGGTTATTGCGGGGATGGCGGCGCTCAGAAGCAGCACGCAGGCTGCAAGCGCGAGGAACTGGCGCAGAGCCTTGCTGCGGCTCGGCTTGCCGTAAAACGCCTGACCCGTCGGGCGGGGCTTGATCTTCTCGGCGGCTTCCTCGATGAAGCGGACGTCGATGTATTCAAGTGCCTCGATCAGCCTTGCGGTTTTGTAATTCTTCTCCCGTTTCATACGATGATCCCCTCCTTTCCGAGCCTCTGCGCAAGACGCTGGCGCGTGCGCATCAAAAGCGACTTGACCTTGCTGACCGAGAAATCCATATCCTCGGCAACGTTGTTGACGCTCTCGCCGAAATAATAGCGAAGAACAAAGACCTGGCGCTCGTGCGCGGGAAGAGAAGCGAGAAAATCGTTGATGATCTCGCCCGCGCGCGAAGCCTCGAATTGCTCGGCGAGGTCCGCGGTGTCGGGAATGGTCTCAAGGAACTCGTCCCCCACCGTCAAAAAGCTCGCGCATCTCTTCCAGGTGCCCATTGCCCTCGTTTTGTTGTATGCAATATTGCGAACTATTCTTGAAATGTACGCTTTCAGACTTTCGGGACGCTCGGGCGGAATGGCGTTCCAGAGCGCAAGCAGCACGTCGTTGACGCACTCCTCGCGATCCTCACGGATGGCAAGAATATTCGCCGCCACCGTGTGGCAAAAAGCCGAATATTTCTTCTCGATCTCGCCAAGCGCCGCCTCATCGCGATTAAAAAGCATCTCAATGATTCTTTCGTCTGTCATAAGTTCGCCTCCTTTCGTGAAGTCCCTTCACTTAACAAGTAACCAAAAAACGGGACTTGGTTGCAGGGTTTTGAAAAAAAGTTGAAAAATTTTTTGATCTATAAACATATTATCATAAAAGTTGTGATTTGTCAACGAAAAAACACGTAACTAAACATTCGAGGCTGAGCACATTTGTAATTAGCTCAGCCTCTTTGTATTAAGTTTGGTTAATTTGGAGGATAAATTTCCAACGGATAGAGATCGAGCGGTTCAAATTCAAGCTTTTCTGTTGAGAGAAGTGCCTCGCGGGCTTTGTATTCTGCCTGCGTGACCTCTCTGCCTTCAACGTAATACTTTTGCTTGCCGCGGTCATGAAGCAGAATAGTTACGCTCTTGGTCTCTGCTCCGTCAAAGGTTATCATCGAGGTGTATTCCTTAATTCCCGCATTTACGTAGTAAGTATAGCTTCCGTCGCTGAAAAGCACGGGGATGGCGTTGTTCGGGTATTCTTTGCCGTAGACCTTTTCGCCAAATACACGGAGAATGACGGTGTTACCGCCGGTCAAAAGGATAACCTCTTTCTCTCCGTCCGAATCAAGATCGCATACGGAATAGGAGAAGGTCTCGGTTGTCGCACCGAAATGGTCCGCCCAAAGGAAGATATCCTTGAAATACGCATCGTTCGTGCCCTCGTGATTGGTGAAAGTGAGAGTGCTTCTGTTCATAAGCGCATCCATTATCGCCGTGGGAATATCGGGATAGGAATAGTCCGGATGCGTGATATTGCCCGTAGCGCGGTCGATCAGGATCTCGGTTTCTATCGGATATCTGCCCGCATCGTTTTTGCGTGCAAGAACGACGGTAAAGCAGGGCTCTTCATGTGTGGGGTAACGCTTTATGCTGACAAAACAGCCGTCCGATATGATGTCTTTCCAGTATTCGCGCGCGATCTCGATGGCTTCATACTCATCGACCTCATCCGCGCGCACGGTGCCGTCCGAGCATTTCACCGTATTGAATGGCGCACCTTCCTTCCAATACTGCTTGAAAATCGCATTCCACTCGGCAACCGTGCCGCCAAAGGTGAAGTCGGTGAGAGATACGCAATCCTTAAATTCACTGCCGTTGATCTCTCTCACGCTTGCGGGAAGCGTGATGCTGCCGAGAGAGGTGCAACCACTGAAGGTGTTGCCGAGAAGAGAAGTCAGCTTTTCGGGCAGAATAACGCTTTCAAGTGAGGAACAGCCGAAGAAGGTGCCGCAGAGCGAGGTCTGAGCCGCGGGGAGCTTTATGCTTTTAAGCGACGAGCAGTTTTGGAAAACGCTTCGACCGAGCGTTACCGTGTCGGGAAGATCTACCTTTTTCAGCCCGGTGCATCCGCTGAACGCACTGCTGTCGATCGTTTTGACCTTGCTGCCGAAAGTGATGCTTTCGAGCGATGTGCTGTTGGAAAACGCAAACTCGCCGACGCTCACAAGGCTATCGGGAAGCGTTATCGATGAAAGTGCAGTGCAGACCGAAAACGCGCGGGGTTCAATGACCTCGACACCCTCGGGGACGGTCAGCGACGTAAGCGAAGTGCAGGATGCAAATGCCGATTCGCCGATTATATTCACGCCGTCGGGAATCACGCTTCCGTTGCAACCGTAAAGAAGCTTGCCCGTCTTTCGCTCAATGATGCAGTTGCCCTCGCTCATATAGACGGGATTTTCGGGATCGACCGTCAGCGAAAGGATCTTGTCGCACTGATAAAACAGCTCTTTTGGCAGATCGGTGACGGTTTTTGATATATGAATGCTTGTCAGATTCGGAGCGTTGTTTATAACGCGGTAGGCGATCGAGGTCACGGGAAGACCGTTGAATTCGGTCGCAACGACGATCTCACTGCCTGAAAATACGCCGATTCCCGCAAGGAACGCGCTTTTGCCGTCCTTTGCGATACGGTAAGTCAGACCGGGTGTGCCGTCAAAGCTGTCCTTCAACCTCGCGTCGCCGTCCGAGCAGATCACGCGCTCGATCGAGGAGCCCTTCATCCAGCGCGGTGAGGGAACGAGCTTTTCCCAATCGGCGATCTTGCCTGTGAAATTTATCGCAGTAAGCTTGGGGCAATCGGCAAACACCGCATCGCCGATCATTTCGATGCCTTTGGTCAAGGTTGCTTTCTCGAGGGATGAGCAGCCCGAAAATGCCGAGTTGCCGAAATATATGACCTTCGACGGAATTGTTACCGATTTTAGCGACGAGCAGTTCATAAAAGCGTTTTCCTCGATGCGTTCAAGCTCTTTGCCCAAAGTCAGAGAGGAAAGCTTGACGCAATCGCTGAAGGCGCGTGGCTCGATTATCATAATTCCGTTTGGAATCGCGATTTTTTCAAGCTTTTCGCAGTTTGCAAACGCCCAAGAGCCGATGATATCGAGCGTGCTCGGAAGCGTGACCTTTTTCAGATTTTTGCAGAGATAGAAAGCCTCGTCACTAATGATCGTCACGCCATCGGGAATGACGACGGATTCGATAAAGTCGCAGCCCGAAAATGCGGATGCATCTATCCTCGTGACTGCCATGCCGCCGAAAGTGGGCGCGATCACGATGTTTTTGTCGGTGCAGTTACCGATACTGACGAGCATCGCGCCGTAGCCGTCGATCTTGTATTCAAGACCTGCGCTTCCGCCGTCCGCGGCGTCGGCGTAGAGCTTGACTTCGCCGTCCGAGCAATTGACTGAAACAAACGCCGCGTCATCGTTCCAACTTTCCTGCTTATAAACGGCATTCCATTCGGAAACCGTGCCGCCGAAATTCAGTTCTTTTAGCGCGGCGCAGTTTTTGAAGGTGAAAAAGCCCAAATGGTTGAGGCTCGCGGGCAGGTTGATGCTTTCGAGTTCGGTGCAACCCGCGAATGTGTGACCGACGAAGCGCTCGAAGCTCTCGGGGAGGGTGACGCTTTTGAGCTTTTCGCACTCCGAGAAAGCCGCGCCGAGCTCTTTGACTCCCGCGGGGATCTCAATGCCCTCGATCGCGCAATCCTTGAAGGCTTCGCTGTCGATCAGGGTAAGATTCTTTGAAAGCGTTACGTTTTTCAGATTTTTGCAATCCGAAAATGCGGCGTTATATATCTCGGTGACCGAGTCGGGGATGACAATCGAGGTGAGCACGGTGCATCCCTTGAACGCCGACTGACGGATCGTTTTCAGCGTTTTCGGAAGCGTAATGCTTGCAAGATTCGTGCAACCCTCGAATGCGGAGGTGTGAATATCTGTCACGCCCTCGGGGATATTGAGCGATTTAAGCAAAAGATTTCCCGAAAATGCGTGCGCGCCGATGGATTTTATTCCGATTGCGAGATGTTGGGTCTTCCCGCCGGCGAGGATCAGCTTGCCTGTAGCTTTTTCTATCAGGCAGTTGTCGGCAACGTAATATTTGGCATTGCTCTCGGCAATCTCGATGAACTCGAGCGCAGAGCAGTTCATAAATCCGATGCTCAGGCTTCCCGTGACGTTTTCAAGCGAGGCGGGAAGATGGATCTCACGCAGATCGGGACAGTTAAGGAACGCTTCGCTCTCGATATATGTCACGCCCTCGGGGATCGTGACGGAGGTCATATTTTTCACTTGATAAAACGCTCTATCCCATATCTCGGTAACGGGTAAGCCGTTGTAAGTCGCGGGAATTATAACTTCGCTGTCTTCGCAAGCGCCGATTCCGACGACTACCGCGTAGTCGGCAAAAGTGCGGAATTCGAGACCGAGCGACCACAGAGCGTTGCCGCAACCCTTGCATACACCGTCGACGTAGTTATGCGCGGGAGGAGTTACGGGCACGCTCCAACTGTAGCCGCAGGCAATGCAATGAGAATTGGCGAATGCTTGCGCGTCTGCGCAGGATGCCGTAATTTCCTCGGTTACATAGCTATAATGTTGGCATTCCGTGGTTTCGGGTACGGAAGTGGTTTCTTCGGCGGATGTTTCGGGCGAAGTCGTTACCGTTGGGGATTCGGTGATGGTCGGGGGAGCTGTCGTGTCCTCGCCGCCCTCGCCGCGGCAGCCTGTAAACACAAGCACCAGCGCGAGCAGCATAATTAAGGTAATGTTTATTTTTTTCATATTTTTCTCCTTGAGTGTAAGTCGAAGAATCATCAGCCTTCTTCTCACTACAATTATATAATATCGGCGCGCCCTTGTCAATAGTTTTTTGATTGAGGGAAATAAAGGAATAGTTTATTTGCAAAAGTGTTGACAATGGTAACCATAAGTGATATAATTAAACTGATATAGTTTTGGAGGTTCTATTATAATGAAGAGAATTGCAGAAAGATTTGCCGAAAGATCATACGATTTCATCGTTGTCGGCGGCGGAATGTCGGGCGTTTGTGCAGCTATCGAAGCTGCGCGCTCGGGCGCGAAGACTGCGCTTGTTCACGCTCGTCCCGTCCTTGGCGGCAATGCATCGAGCGAGATCAGAGTGCATATTTCGGGTGCCGATCACGGTATGGAAAAGCCCGATTTTGCCGAAAGCGGTCTGCTTTACGAGCTGATGCTCGAAAACAAGGCGCGCAACGAGCATTTTTCCTACTCGATCTGGGATATGATCCTCTTTGAGGCGGCAAAAAATACCGAAAATCTTACTGTTTACTATAACACCGTACTTTACGACTGCGAGACCGAGGGCGACCGCATCACCGCCGCGCTCTGCGTTCAGGAGACGACCGAGATGCGCTACCGCCTGACCGCTCCGCTCTTCGCAGACTGCACCGGAAACGGCACGCTCGGATACTATGCGGGTGCCGAATACCGTCAGGGAAGCGAATCGAAGGCTGAAACCGGCGAGATCGACGCGCCCGAGGCGGGAAACAACGAGCGAATGGGCAACACCATCTTCTTCCGCGCAAGAAATATGGGTCATCCCGTCAAGTTCACTCCCCCCTCGTTCGCCAAGAAGTACACCGAGCACGATCTGCGCTTCCGTATGCATTGCGCTAACCACAAGGTCGACTACTCGAGCTGCAAGGACCCCGAAAAGAACGAGCAGTGCGGCGGCGTTTCGGCGCGCGGAGTTGATTACGGCTATTTCTGGATCGAGCTGATGGGCGACAAGGACGACATCATCACCGATTATGAAAACATCCGCGACGAGCTTGTTGCGTCGCTTTACGGCGTTTGGGATCACATCAAGAACGGCGGCGACCACGGCGCGGAGAATCACGAGCTCGAATGGGTCGGAATGCTCCCCGGCACGCGCGAATCGCGCCGTTTGATGGGCGATTATATACTCAACGAGACCGATATTCTCGACAACCGCATCTTCGAGGACGCGGTGGCTTACGGCGGCTGGTGCGTTGACCTTCATTGCCCGCACGGTCTGCTTGATACCGACATAATGCCCTCGGGAGACTGCCGCTTCTATGACGGCGTTTACACGATCCCCTACCGTTCTTACTACTCGAAGAACATCTCGAACCTCTTTATGGCGGGACGTAATATCTCCGCGACCAAGCTCGGAATGTGCTCGACCCGTATCATCGGTTGCTGTGCTGTCGGCGGACAGGCTGTCGGCGCGGCTGCGGCGCTCTGCACGAAGTATGCTTGCGATCCCCGCGGACTTACTCCCCACGTTCCCGAGCTCCAGCAGCTCCTCCTCCGCCGCGACTGCTTCATCCCCGGCTTCAAGAATGAGGATGTCCTCGACCTCGCGCGCACCGCGACCTTCACCGCATCCTCCGCAAAGGCAGGCTGTGAGCCCGCGAAAGTCATCGACGGCATCTCCCGCCGTCTCGGCGACGACGCTCACGGCTGGGTCTCCGACGGAATCCGCGAGGGCGGAGAAGTGCTTGCAATGGCATTTGACTCGAAAAAGACTCTCTCCGAGCTTGCTCTGACCTTTGAGTCGGATTTCAACTACCCCATCCGTGTCACAATGGCACCCAAGCGTCAGGAACAGCAGCGTCCCGGCGTTCCCGCAGAGCTTGTCAAGGATTATGACATCGTCTTCAAGAATGGCGGCGAGGTCGTCAAGACTATTGAAGTTCGCGACAATCATCAGCGTCATTGCGTTCATAAATTCGAGTCGACCGAGTGCGACAGCGTTGAGTTCTGCATTTATTCGACCAATGGCGCAGAGAATATTACTATCTTCGAGGTCAGAGCTTATTAATAATCAAGCTTGAAGTTTTGATCAAACTTTTTCAAAAGTTTGCGGAGTATGAGGCAGAGCCTCATTTCAATGCAAAAGCTTCAGCTTTTGCTTCTATGCTTCAAAATGACGAAGCTCTGCTTCGGCATTTTGGACAGAGTCAACACTTCCCGATTTTAGGGAAGTGTTGCGCTCTGTCACCCCCTGTGAATGGGCTTTATGCATTTTAGATTGAAGGAGTAAAACCTCCCCGCAGGGAGGTTTTACTCCTTCCGAGCCGCCTGCGGGACGCAGTCGGCTCGAAGCACACAAGAGAGTTTCGCCCTCTGCGGAGGGCGACTTAAGGAACTTTTTGAAAAAAGTTCCTTAAGGATCTTCAAAAACTTTCCGCTGCGTTCTGTCGGAAGTGAAATCGTATCGTATTCTAAGATTTTTTATTAATCAGGAGGTTTATCCATGTCATTCAATTTTGATCCCGCAAAGGTTTGTGCTTGCGGAAAGACCCATACCACCGCCGTAGAACACGTCACCATCGAGGAAGGCGCCATCAACGCCATCCCCGGCTATGCCAAGGCTTACGGCGCAAAAAAGGCATTCATCATCGGAGATATCAACACATATCCCCTCGCAGGCGACAAGATCACCGCTATGCTCGAGGCGGAGGGCATCTGTTGCACCTCTTACATTTTTAAAGAAAGACGCCTTGAGCCCGATGAAAAGGCCGTCGGCTCTCTCGTTCTGCACTATGACGCAAAGAGCGATATCATCATCTCGATCGGCTCGGGTGTTATCAATGATATCAGCAAGATCATCGCATATCAGACAAACACCCCCTACGTGATCGTTGCCTCTGCCGCATTTATGGACGGCTACGCTGCGGGCAGTTCCTCCATGGCTATCGACGGCGTAAAGGTGACCGTTCCCGCAAAGTCACCCGACGTTATCATCGGCGATATCAATATCCTGAACGGCGCACCGATACATATGGCTAAGGCTGGACTCGGCGATATGCTTGCAAAATATGTCAGCATCTGCGAGTGGAGACTTTCAAATCTCATCAACGGCGAGTATTATTGCGAAGAAGTTGCCGAATTCACCCGTCAGTCGCTCCGCGCTTGCGTAAACGGCGCAAAGGGTCTTCTTGACCGCAACAGCGAAAGCATGAAGATGCTCTTTGAGGGACTTATCAACTGCGGCAAGGCTATGGACTATGCCGGCTGCTCGCGTCCCGGCGGCGGAGTCGAGCATTATTTCTCCCACATCTGGGATATGAGAGGCCTCGATTTCGGCACTCCCACATCCTCGCACGGTATGCAGGTCGCCCTCGGCACTCTCAACACCATCAAGTGCTATCAGGAGCTCAAAAACATCACCCCCAACCGCGAAAAGGCCCTCGCTTATGCAAAGAACTTCGATTTTGCCGATTGGAGCGAACAGCTTCGCACCTTCGTCGGCAAGGGCGCAGAGGCTATGATCGCGCTTGAGGCGAAGGAAAAGAAGTATGATCTTGACAAGCACGCGGCAAGACTCGAGGTCATTCTTGAAAAGTGGGATGACATTCTCCGCATCATCGACGAGGAGCTTCCCTCGGTAGAGGAATTTGAGGCGATCCTTGATTCCATCGAGGCACCGAAGACTCTCGAAGCGATCGGACTCGACTCCTCCACACTCGCAATGACCCTCAAGTCCACCAAGGACATCAGAGATAAGTACGTTCTTCCCAGACTCCTCTGGGATATCGGCGAGCTCGACGAGGTTTGCGAGAAGGTATTCGGATAACATCCAATTGTAAAACTACGTTTTACAATTGAAGGCGCGCGCGTATCGCCGCCGCAAAAATCTTTGATTTTTACGGCTACCCTCGGCGCGCGGGCTCGCCTTGCTCTCCTAAAAGGTGTTTTTTCGGCGGCAAAGCCACCGAAAATACGGATTTTATTGAATTTTATGTGATTATTCGTTGGCAAAAGCAGCAGAGGCTGTCACAATTTCGTGACAGCCTCTGCTGCTTTTTAGCTATTTGCTCGCTTTTCTGTTCTTCATCATCCCGCGCAGCCAATAGAAAGTCGGCACAAGGCAGGCGGTGAAGGTTACGGTGAAGGCGAGATCGACGATGAACTCAAGCGTCAGAATGAGCGCGCGGTAGTTCATAGCGATCACGCGGGCATAATATTCCGCATCTCCGTTTGCCACAACCTCGAACCAAAAGATCTGCATAAGCCACAGAGCAAGATGCTTCAACGGAAGTGCAAGCGCGGTAACAATGGCAAGAACGATATGCTTTTTCTTTGAAAGCTCAATTTTCTCCTTGCGGTGGACGAAAACAGTCATAAAAATGAAGAAAACGAGCAAAAGGAAGAATCCGAGCGAAATGACAGTTTGAATATCAATGCCGAGCTCGGGAAAATGTATGAGCCTCGGTAGCCACGCGTTCCAATGACATCCCGTGGCGTAGTAAAAGTATGCCGCGATCCAGCAATACCAGGATTCGAAGCACCAAAGCGCAGCGTGGCGGAACTGCTTTAGGCAGAAGAATGCCGAAACTCCGAAGGGAACGAAAAGAATGAAAGCCGCAAGAAAATCGCCCGCGAGGAGCAGAATGAGGAAGGAGATCAGTATTCCCACGCCGAGAAAGCAGAATCCGAATCCCGTTTTCAGGCGGCTTCGCTCGCGTATCTCCGCGATCGATACGGGCGCGGCGGGAGCGGGCTCTTCTTTGATTTCTTCTGCCTTCACCTCCTCCTCTTTGCCGAGAACGAGCGCATCGAGGCTGACCCCGAAGACCTCCGCCATCTTCACAAGCTTTGAAAGCTCGGGCACGGCAACGTCGGTCTCCCATTTCGAGATCGACTGGCGCGAAACGTCAAGAAGCTCGGAAAGTTCGAGCTGCGAGAGCCCCATTGCGGTGCGGTATTTATAGATTCTTTCGCCAAGCGTAGCTGATTTATCCATTTTCCGTTTTACCTTTCGTTTGATCTCGCCACAATTATAGCATAAATCCGCCCCGTTTTCAACCACTACAAGGTGGAATCCGCGCAACCGGCGTTCGCATTTGGGGTTGCAACCGTAATTTGCACGGAAAATTGGGCAGAAATCTTTCTTTTTTGCCGAAAGTATGCTATAATATAACCAATAACAAAATGGAGCAACCAAAATGAAAAAAAGACCGAACATTCTCTGGCTTTGCGCCGATCAGCAGAGATATGACACTATCCGCGCGCTTGGAAACGAATATATTGACACGCCGAATCTCGACAGGCTTTGCCGCGAGGGGGTGGCTTTTGACAAGGCTTACGTGCAAAATCCCGTCTGCACGCCGAGCAGATCGAGCTTTTTGACGGGCAAATATCCCTCGGCGATCAATGCCAATATCCTTGGCGGCGACAATCTGCCCGAGCATTGTACCCTCATTACCAAGGCGCTCGCCGACTCGGGCTATCATTGTGGAAACATCGGTAAGCTCCACATCACAACCGCCTGGCGCGGCTACGAGGAGCGCGGCGAGGACGGTTACGAGACCTTCATTTACAGCCTCTCGGGCGGACATCAGATGGAATCGGGTGTCAACGAATACCGCGAGTGGCTGAAACGCAAGGGGGTCAATTTCCGCGACATTATGACCAACGACAGCGGCAAGAGCGACTATTTCTGGTACCGCGAGGACGCGCCGCTCGAGCTTCGTCAGACCGCTTGGATGGCACAGGAAGCCGAAAAGTTCATCCGTGAGCGCGCAGAGTCGGACGAGCCCTGGCTTCTGTCCGTAAACTGCTTCGACCCGCACCCGCCTTATGACGCGCCGACACATCTGATCGAAAAGTACCTCGCGCGAAATATTCCCGATCCGATCTTCAACGAATCCGATTATACCCTCGGCGAGCAGCTCAAGGATGCATATCATCAGTCGAAGGGTGTAAACGCGCCCGATGACGTGATGCGCCGCAACAAGGCGTCCTATTACGGCACCTGCGAGATCGTTGACACGCATTACGGACGCATCATCGACGTCATCGACGAGCTCGGTCTGCGAGATGATACCGTCATCATCTTCTCCTCCGACCACGGCGAAATGCTCGGCGACCACGGCTTGACGCACAAGGGCTGCCGATTTTATGACGGCGCGGTGCGCGTGCCGCTCATCTTCTCCTGCCCCGCGCGTTTTGCCTCGGGCAAGGTGGTGAAGGGAATTACCGAGTATACCGACATCGCCCCCACGATCGCCGAGCTTTGCGGCATCGAGTTTCCCGATACGCACGGACATTCCCTCTGTGCCGCGCTTTCCGAGGAGGGCGGCGAGGGCATCGAGCGCGACTACGTCCGCACCGAGTATTATTGGTCCTGCCTCGGACCCGGAAAGCCCCCGGCTTATGCCACAATGTTCCGCGACCGCCGCTACAAGCTCGTGGTCTACCACGGCATCGAAACCGGCGAGCTTTACGATATGGAATCCGACCCCCGCGAGGAGCACAACCTCTGGTACGACCCCGCATACACCGAACTGCGCTTCAATATGCTCAAAAGATCCTTCGACGTCTCTGCCGTCGTTCAAAGACCGGGACAAAACAGGATAGGAAGATATTAATACTAAAGGACTGCCCCGCGGGTCAGTCCTTGCTTTTTATTCAAATCTGATATAAAATTCCAGCGTTGCGATCTTTGAGCCTTGGCTGTTGAAATGCAGGTAATGATCGTCGCCGATGTGGAACATAGATTCGGATTCCATCGACGTTTTTACTGAAACTTTGCCGAGATATTCACCCGTTTTGATGTCGAAGATCTGGATGATATTGTCCCTCGCGCCGCTGTCGGGACTGAGGGGGACGTAGGCGTATTTCGCGTCGGCATCCATACCCTGACCGATGTAGCCGGTAGTGTCTGCAAGCTTCGATGAACGGATGGGATCGAAGTTGCTGTCGGTTATAACAAGTCCGCTCGGCGAACCGTAAGCGAGAAAGGCGTATTGCTCGGCGCCGTCTATGTATCCCACGCCCCAAGTGCCGTAAGCTGGCGTCTTCTGCTCGACAAGCTCAAGAGTTTCGGGGTCGATTATTGAGATCAGGTTATTCAACATATTGACAACGACAAGCCGCTTCTTCACGGGGTCGTAGGTCATGTCGTTGGCGTGGTCGAGGGGCATTTCTTTGCTTTCAAGAACGATCTGCAGCGTTTCCATGTCAATCTTGACAACGCGGTCGGTCTCAACGTTATCTTCCTTTTTCTTCATAACGACGTAGGCGTATTTGCCATCGGTGGCGGCACCCTGTGCGGTGCTGAAGCCGTCTTTGCCGCGGTAATTGAAGATCACCTCAAAATCCGCGCAAAGCTCTTTGCCCTCGCGCAGAGCTTGACCAATGTCAAAATCGCTCGCTTTGAATTCCTCTTTGATCTCGAGCCCGATCGGGAAAGCGATTCTTCCGTCCTTGGTATGCTCGGGGATGAGGCGGCCGAAGAAGCAGTAAAGTGCCTCGTTGCAAGCGGCTGGCGAGGTTCCGACAATGACGATCTTGCAATCGGTCACGCGGATCATATATCCCTCAACGTCAAGATCGGCAAGTGCCTTCTTCGATTCCTCGCGATTGGTTTCAAAAAGAAGCAGCTCGGGAACGTTTTCGGGCATCGGCTCGCGGGGATTGAGCCAATCATCGGTTATTTTAATATCCGGGCATAATTGGCTTTTGAGCTTCTTGTTTACCACCGCGGCGGTATCAAGGTAGTAACCCTGCGCGGTCTCGGAGCGGATAACGGTAAAACCGGTCTTTCCGTCCTCAATGAAGACGAGCTCGGTAGGCGCGGCGGGCTCGGTGAGCTCTGCCGAGGTTTCGGGCACAGTTTCGGTTGTCTGTTCGGCTTCCCCCTGCTTGCAGGCGCAAAGCGAGAGAAGTGAGAAAAGGATCAAAATTAAGGTGATGAGCTTTTTTAGTGTCATAGTCAGGATTTCCTTACTTTGGGTTGGGTTAATTATAGCATAAAATATCAAAAATATCAAGAGAAATGTTTTTCGGGGCATATTTTTTTGAACATACTATTGAAATTTCTTTTGAGTTAGTATATAATTAATGTAATAAATTATTGTAAGGAGATAATCCATGTCTATTTTAACCGATATTTCCGAAAACCTTCAGAAGGGTAAAGCCAAGATCGTAAAGGAGCTCGTTGCCCAGGCGGTTGAGGAGGGCATCAGCCCCGAAATTATACTCAACGAGGGACTTCTTGCGGGCATGAACGTTGTCGGCGAAAAGTTCAAGACCAATGAGATCTATGTCCCCGAGGTTCTCGTTGCGGCTCGCGCGATGAATATGGGCACCCAGATCCTCAAGCCCCTTCTTGCCGCAAGCGGAGTTACCGCAACCGGCAAGGTCTGCATCGGCACCGTTCAGGGCGACCTTCACGACATCGGAAAGAATCTTGTAAAGATGATGATGGAGGGCAAGGGTCTTGAGGTCGTTGACCTCGGCACCGACGTTTCTCCCGAGACCTTTGTTCAGACCGCTATCGAGCAGAATTGCCGGGTCATCTGCTGTTCGGCACTTCTCACCACCACTATGAGCGTGATGGAGGAGGTCGTAAAGAAGGCAGAGGAGGCGGGCATCCGCGACAAGGTCAAGATCATGATCGGCGGTGCGCCCGTAAGCGAGGATTACTGCAAGAAGATCGGCGCAGATTGCTATACCGTTGACGCCGCAAGCGCTGCGGACGCGGCTGTTGAATTCTGCAAATAAAGCCATCTGAAGCTATGACCGAAAAAGACAGATATGTCGTCAGGGAGCTTGCAAAGCGATATATGGAGCTTGTCTGCACCGAAAAGCAGGAGAGGATGGTTCGCCGTTTTCGCGACACCAATGACTTGAAGCCCGGAAGACCGCCCGTTATCCTTGACGAGATCCCGTGGTATCAGATGAACGCGCACGGCGAGCTCACCTGCATCTGCGAGGACAAGGGCGCGCGGAACACCGAGCTCTATTTCAGAAAAGCTATCTACTATATGGAGCATTTCAAGGCTGATAATCTTTATGAGCCCGTTTTTCGCGTCAAGCGCGCGGTTGAAACGACGGGGATCGGACTTGAACCCGTCACCGCGGATATGAAGCGGACCGACGAGATCAACAACATCGTCTCCCGCGAGTTCGAGGATATCCTTGAGGACGAGTCCGCTCTTGAGCGGCTCCACGACCCCGTTCTCACGCTCCGCCCCGACAAGGACGCCGAGAGAATGGCGTTTTATACCGACCTGCTTGGCGACACAATCCCCGTCAAGCTATATGGCTATGCTTATTTTTACTTCGCCCCGTGGGATAAGATCACCCGCCTGCGCGGAGTTGAGCCGATCTTGATGGATATGTACGACCGCCCCGAATACCTGCACGAGATCATCAAAAAATACGTCTCCGCCGCGCACGCAGAGCTCGATTTTGTGGAAAAGAATCTCGACGTCTGCCCGACCCCGTCGCTTCATTGCACACCGGGAGAAGTATCGGGCTTAGATGACGAGGGCTTGACTGCCACTTGGTGCCGCAGTATGGCGCAGACTTTTGGCGTCATCTCGCCCGCAATGTTCGAGGAATTCGAGGTCGATTATCTGCTTTCGGTCGCAAAGAGATTCAAATATACTTATTACGGATGTTGCGAGCCGCTTGACGATAAGATCGGCGTGCTCAAAAAGATACCAAATCTGCGAAAGATCGGCTGCTCCCCTTGGGCGAACGTCGAAAAATGCGCCGAGCAGATCGGCGGTGACTACGTGCTTTCAAGAAAGCCGAACCCCGCGCACGTGGCGATCAGCACCGACCCCGACGTCATAAAACGCGAGGTCGAGGAGACCGTCAAGGCTTGCATTAAATACGGTTGTGCTTATGACTATGTGCTCAAGGACATCAGCACGGTCTCGGGCAGACCCGAAAACCTGATCGTCTGGGCGCAAACGGTCAGCGACGTGCTCGACAAATACTACGATCCGAGGTAAACGGCATGACAACACGCGAACGCTGTATGAATATCCTTATAAGGATACAGACAGCGTTCCTTTTGAGAGGAGAAATGTATTATTAAAGTAGGAATTATGAGATTATTCTTCGATATGTATATTGGTGTATTTATATGGTTCTGTTTCAATTTTTTATTGAAAAGAAATTTTACCATATTTACAAGGTGAGTTAAAAAAGATATAATATATATAGTTTAACTGCAGTTTTTCGTTAAAGTTTGTTGTCAGGAAAACTAATGATAATCGTGAGGTGGTACGTTAATGGCGAATGATGTAAGTAATTTGATCGTCTATCACGAGATATTCTCATGCGAAAAGGTTTATGAACCTGAAAAGGCATGGATGGATATTCAAACACATGATTATTTTGAAATAAGTATGGTTATTGCAGGAAACGGTATTAACTGTGTTCTCGATCAGGCAATTCCTTGCAAGGTGGGAGATATATTCATAACACCGTCAAATATACCGCATAGATTTTTTCTTGAAAATGAGATAGAGACACTTACCGTTCGGCAACTGCGTTTTTTTCCTGATAAAGATGATTCGGTGTCCGAAAAGCTTAGATACTGTAATGGACTTTTCAAAGACGGTTCTGTAACTGCGTATGCAATGTTGAACAAGTCTATGTTTGAGAAGATACGCTCTTTATTTGATACGATTGAGAAAGAAATTTCAGAAAAAAGACAATCATGGCAGAATGCAGTGAGTAGCAATCTTTTGTTGATGTTGATTGATGTTGAGCGTTATATAGATAGTTCAATAAAGAATATATCCTCAGTATCTCCGAAGGAGTGGAGCGTTGTATTGACGGCAATAGAGATCATAAAAAATAATTGCAGCAATGCTGATCTTACTCTTGGATCGATTTCAGAAACAATTGGTATCAGTAAGGCTCACATGAGCAGGATATTCCAAGAACTGACAGGAAAAAGATTTACCGAATATTTACGTTCAGTCAGAATCGAATACTCATGCCGGCTTTTGAGAGAAAGCGAGCTTACTATCGAGGAGATCGTCAAAGAATGTGGATTGCGCGATCTTCCTTCATTTTATAAAAACTTCAATTCTCACATGGGCATGACACCAAACGAATATCGGCAGTCAACAAAACTGACTCACGGAAAAACAAATAAAAACAGTAATATATTCAAAGGAGAAAAAATCATGGTTCTTTTATGCGATATTTCGGAAAATCTTCAGAAGGGAAAAGCGAAGATAGTTAAGGAGCTTGTACAGCAGGCTATCAACGAGGGGGCAGATCCCAATCAGATACTCAACGACGGACTTCTTGCAGGTATGAGCGTTATAGGCGAGAAATTCAAGAACAATGAAATATATGTCCCGGAAGTTTTGGTAGCGGCTCGTGCCATGAATATGGGCGCTCAGATACTTAAGCCTTACCTCGCAGCAAACGGTGTTGTTGCGACGGGCAAAGTTTGTATTGGAACTGTTCAGGGCGACCTTCACGATATAGGAAAGAATCTTGTAAAAATGATGATGGAAGGCAAGGGGCTTGAAGTCGTTGACCTCGGAACCGACGTTTCACCCGAAATGTTCGTTCAGACCGCGATCGAGCAAAATTGTCAGGTTATATGCTGTTCGGCTCTTTTGACCACTACTATGGGCGTAATGGAAGAGGTTGTAAAGGCTGCTGAGGCTGCGGGTATTCGCGATAAAGTGAAAATTATGGTTGGCGGCGCACCCGTATCGCAGGAATACTGCGACGAGATTGGCGCGGATTGCTACACGGTAGATGCAGCAAGCGCGGCAGATGCTGCTGTTGAATTTTGCAAATAGTATTGGGAGGACATAATAATGACAACACGCGAACGTTGTATGAATATCCTTCATTATAAGGATACCGACCGCATCCCCGCCGTGCATTTCGGCTATTGGGGAGAACTGCTCGTCGAATGGGCAGAGCAGGGACATATTTCTATGGAAATGGCAAAGGGTGCCGTCCACGATGGCTCTCCGGTACAGGCAGAGCTTGACAAGATCATCGGCTGGGATTGCACCTGGCATAATTGCGTGTACCCAAAATTGGGACTTTATCCCGCTTTTCAAAGAAAGGTCATCGAGACCCTTCCCGACGGCTCTCAAAGAGTGCTCACCGACAAGGGCGTAATTGAAAAATTCAAGCCCGGAATCGTTTCGATCCCCTCGGAGGACGATTATCTTCTCAAGGACAGAAAAGCCTTCGAGGAGTTCTTTCTGCCGAAAATGCAGTATTCGGAGGATCGTGCCAAGAGCGAGGATCTTATCAGACAGTATAACGGAAAACTCGAGTACGATGCCCCGATAGGACTCAGAGTCGGAAGCGTTCTCGGTGATATCCGCGATATTACGACCGTTATGGGTATGAGCTACCTTATGTACGATGAGGATGAAGAGCTTTTTGCTGATATCGTGGACGCCTATGCGGAGATGCAGTATAAATGCGTTGAAACAGCGCTCAAAACAGGGTTGAAATTCGATTTCGCTCACTATTGGGAAGATATCTGCTTCAAGAGCGGTCCGCTTCTCTCGCCCGAGGTGTTCGACGAGCTCTGCCGTAAGCACTACAAAAAGCGAAACGACTTGCTTCATAAGTACGGAATCGACATTATTTCTCTCGACTGTGACGGCGTGACCGAAAAACTCATCCCCACTTGGCTTGAAACGGGCGTAAACGTCCTGTTCCCGATCGAGGTCGGCGTGTGGGGCGATCAGTTCGAGCCCGCGCGCAAGAAATACGGCAAGGAGATCCTCGGCGTCGGCGGTATGGATAAGACCGAGTTCCGCAAGGACAAGGCGGCGGTAGATGCCGAACTCGAGCGACTCAAGCGCCTCTTCGACCTCGGCGGTTTCATTCCTTGTCCCGACCACAGACTTATGCCCGGCTCGAAATTCGAGCTTGTGCAGTACTATGCCGAAGAAATCAAGAAGATAAGAGTGTAAAATGAAAAATTGGATCGAAGGACTCAAGTCCCAACAGTGTAAAAAGCCGATGCCCCTGCTCTCGTTCCCCTCGGTCAGCCTTCTCGGCGTCAGCGTCCGCGAGCTGATCTCGTCGAGCGAGCTCCAGGCGCGCGGAATGCAGGCGGTGGCAGAGGCGGTCGATGCATCTGCATCGGTCAGCTTTATGGACCTCTCGCTCGAGGCGGAAGCCTTTGGCGCGACTGTCAGCTTCTCGGAGGACGAAGTGCCCACCGTCAAGGGCAGACTCGTTACCGATGAGGATGAGGCAGAGGCTCTCGCCGTTCCCGCCGTTGGAAGCGGCAGAACGGGTATTTATATCGAAGCCGTCAAAAAAGCCGTCGAAAATATCACTGACCGCCCCGTTTTTGCGGGCATCATCGGTCCCTTTTCGCTCGCGGCAAGACTTCTCGACGTCACCGAGATCATGATGGATTGCTATGACGATCCCGACATGGTCCACGTCGTGCTCGAAAAGTCAACGGCGTTCCTCATCGAGTATGCAAAGGCGTATAAGGCGGCGGGCGCATCGGGAATCGTGATGGCGGAGCCCGTTTCGGGTCTGCTTTCGCCGACGCTCGAGGAAGAATTTTCCTCGCCCTACGTCAAAAAGATCGTCGATGCGGTTCAGGACGATAATTTCCTCGTCATCTACCACAACTGCGGCGACAACGTGCCGAGAATGCTCGATTCGATCCTTTCGACGGGCGCGGCGGCATACCATTTCGGCAACGCTGTTGATATGGAAGAGGATATTATCAAAAAGGTCCCCGCCGATACGCTCGTTATGGGCAACATCGACCCCGCGGGCATCCTTCGTATGGGAACTCCCGAAAAGGTTCGCGAGGCGACGCTCGCTCTGCTCGAAAAATGCTCGAAATATCAAAATTTCCTGCTTTCCTCGGGTTGTGACATCCCGCCCATGACCCCCTGGGAGAACATAAAGGCATTTTTTGCCGCTTTTGATGAATATTATGGAAAAGTTTGATAAGCTGATCGCCGAAGCACTTGCCCTCGGCGCGTACAAGGCAAATGTAATAACAACGGATAAGATCGAACTCGACCGCGTTTTTCGCGACATCTGCGCCTCGAACGGTTGCGGAGTTTACGGAAAATGCTATATGTGCCCGCCCGACGTCGGAGATATCGACGCGCTGATGGCGGAGGTTCGTGAATACGATTACGCGCTCGTGTACCAAACCGTCTCCGAGCTTGAGGATAGCTTCGATTTCGAGGGAATGGTCGCCGCGAAAAAGGCGTTTTATCCCGTTTCCCAAAAGCTCCGCTCGGTTTTTCGCAATGCGGGGATCGAAAAGGCGCTCCACCTCGGTGCGGGCGGTTGCGGAGTTTGCAAGGTCTGCGCCAAGCGCATCGATGAGCCCTGCCGCTATCCCGATCTGGCAATGGCTTCGCTTGAGGCGTATGGCTTCAACGTGTCGCGCCTCGCCGCGGCGGCTGACATGAAATACATCAACGGGCAGAACACCGTCACCTATTTCGGCGCGGTGCTTTTCAAAGAAAATGAATGAATTAATTAATGTCACAGTAAACGGCGAGCCGCGCTCCGCGCGCATGGGCTCGCCTCTTTCAGAAATAATTGCGGGCGAAAAGCCCTGCGGCGGTCACGGCAAGTGCGGAAAATGCAAGGTCTTTGCAAGCGGCAAGCTCTCTCCGCCGAGCGAAGCGGAGCGCGAGCTTTTGTCGGGCAAAGAGCTCGCTGACGGCATTCGCCTTTCCTGCTGTACCTTCGCCGAGGGCGACTGCGAGCTCAAAAGCCTCGGCTCAGCCGCTTCGGCGCAGATCGTCACGGGCGGTAAACAGGTCGGATTTGAGCTTGATCCGACATTTGAGTGCTGCGGCGCGGCGGTCGATATCGGCACCACCACTCTGGCGGCGCGTCTGTATGATGCAAAAGGCAACCTCCTTGCCGAGACCTCGCGGCTCAATCCGCAGTCGGGATTCGGCGCGGACGTTATCTCAAGGATCGAAGCCGCTCTCGGCGGTAACGCGCAGGCTCTGGCAGATTCGATCCGCGTGGCACTCTGCGATATTCTTGCAGAACTTGCATCGATCGCAAAAGTTGATGCACAAAAAATCGAATCGGCCGTCATAACGGGCAACACCGTCATGCTTTCGCTTCTGACCCTCGAGGACACAGAGCCTTTTTCGCACGCGCCGTTCGAGGCAAAACGCCTTTTCGGCGAGGTGATAAAGGCGAGCGAGCTTGATCTGTCCGTCCTTTCACCCGAAGCAAAGATCTATCTCCCACCCTGCATCTCGGCATTTGTCGGCGCCGATACCGTTTGCGCTCTGCTGGCAACCGGACTTTGCGAGCGCGATGCCGCAATGCTCGTCGACATCGGAACGAACGGCGAAATGGCAGTGTGGCACGAAAACCGCCTCACCGTCTGCTCGACAGCCGCCGGCCCCGCCTTCGAGGGCGTTGGCATCTCGATGGGTATGCGCGGTGCAGAGGGCGCGATCGACAAGGTGAGTCTGCTCAACGGCGCGCCGTATACACACGTCATTGGCGGCGGAAAGGCAGTCGGCATCTGCGGAAGCGGACTTGTTGATGCCGCGGCATGTCTGCTTGATTGCGAGATCATGGACGAAACCGGCGCTTTGGAGGAAGACCCCTTCATCCTTGGCGAAGTTTCGCTCACGTCGCGTGATATCCGAATGCTCCAGCTTGCCAAAAGCGCGATATGTGCGGGACTTTTGACCCTGCTTGAAAGCGCCGGGCTCGATCCCGAGGACGTTGCAATACTTTATATCGCCGGCGGCTTCGGCAATTATCTGAACAAAAAAAGTGCCGCAAGGATAGGCCTTCTCCCGCGCGCTCTCGCGGAAAACTCGGAAACAGTCGGCAATGCCGCCCTCGAAGGAGCCTCGATGCTGCTTCTTGCTTCGGAAATGCGAAAGAGGGCGAGCGCATTGGCAAGCAACGCCAAGACCCTCGAGCTTTCAACAAACGCCTCTTTTTCCGAGCACTTTATGATGGGTATGATGTTTGAATAAAAAAGGAAGTGATCGTATGGCAATGACCGAATGGCAGATCCGCAGAACGAATATCGGGCAGAACAGCATCCGTGTCGTTCTTTGCGACGATGACGCGGATTTTTTGAATATTTTCCGCGCCGAGATCATAGAAGCTTTTGAAAAATTGAATCTGAAATCGGAACTCTTCACCTTCAACAGCGCCGAATATATCCCCGAAAGTATATTTGCCTCCTGTGATATGGCGTTCCTTGACATCGACTTTGAGGGCGAGGATTACAACGGCATCGACATCGCGCGCCGTCTGCGTGGGGTAAACAAAAAAGCAATGCTGTTCTTCGTGACAAATTTTATCGACTATGCCCCCGCGGGTTACGAGGTCCAGGCGTTCCGCTATATCCTCAAGCGTAACAGAAACAACGTGCTCGAGCGCTATATCCTGCAGGCGGTCGAGCAAATGGCAGAAGATCGCGAATTTTTCAGTATGTCCGACGGCGATTCCGTCATCGAGTTCCCGCTTGACGACGTTTCGTATATGGAAGTGTACGATCACGAGGTCCTTGTTCACAGAAAAGAAGGAACGCATTCTCTCAACGCCTCGCTTTCGAGCCTTGCAGATCAGCTTGAAAAATGCGGATTTTTGCGGATCCACAACAGCTATCTTGTGAATATGCGCTATATCGGAAAATACCGTAGCCGCGAATGCATTCTGCTCGACGGCACGGTTCTGCCCGCAAGCGAACGCAGTTATTCCGCGCAAAAGCAAAAATATATGCTGTGGAAGGGATTCAGATAATGAACTTTCTTTTTATTCCCTTGTTTTCGGCTTTGCATATATGCTTTCTTCATTTGCTTTTCAGGCGTCTGCTTGAGCCGCGGGTTCACGGGATCGAATATTTCAGCCTGCTTGTGTTTGCCTGGCTGATAACTTCTGTTTTCGGGTTCTTTGATTTTCCCGGGCTTTATAGTTATTTTGTGTTTCTTTTAATGGCGACCCTCCTTCTGCTTTTCGCATACGGCGAAAACGGCTCGCACGGGTTTGGGCTGCTGACCGTTGCACTGGGCGTGCCGTTTATAACCGACAAAGCGTTTTCGATCTTTGCCGCAGACTATGAGGGTATGGCATATTACCTCATCCTCGCGGCGGGGAAAGCACTGCCCTGCGCGTTGGTTCTGGTCCTGAGCGCAACCGAGTTCATCGGTCGCAACCGCACGGAAGCCGACATCGACGCGCTCCTTCTCAAGCAGCACATGGAGCTGCAAAAGGAAAGCATGAACGCGCTCGAGCAGAACTACCGCCTGCAAAGAAAGAGCACGCACGAGTTCGAGCACCATCTGCAGGTGCTTGGCGACCTGCTGAGGCACAACGAAACCGAGGCGGCTTGCGATTATCTCGATAAGCTCAAAAAGAACCGCTCGATGCACATAATGGGCGTCAACTCGCGCCATCCCGTGGTGGACGTCATACTGAACCAAAAGTATCAGCTTGCGCAAGAAAGCGAGATACTTGTGCAGGTTCAGGTGAACGATCTTTCGGGCATCGATATCCCGTCAGATTCGCTTGTCGTGGTGCTGACCAACCTTTGGGACAACGCCATCGAGGCTTGCCGCCGCGTCGACGGCTACCGCGAGATCATTTGCAGCATCCTTGATGATGAAGGGCTCTATATCTCGATCCGCAACACCTCAAATCCCGTGCGGATCGAAAACGGCAGGATCGCCACCTCGAAGACCGACCCCCTCAGCCACGGATTTGGACTTATGAGCGTCTGCAACACCCTCGACAACCTCGGCGCCGAGTATTCCTACGACTACGACGAAGGCTGGTTCAGCTTCGTTGCGGAAATTGAAAAATAACAGAATCAGTCGTGAACTTGAACTCTTGGATTAGACCACGGACAAACTTATATCGTAAATTATTATATAGCAGTATGTACAAAAGCAGAAAGCTATGTTCGCACATACAAATGGGGGGCAGGGGCGAAGCCCCTGCAAGAAAAAACGATGTCATCCTGAGGGCGTGCCCGCAGGCATATACGCCCGAAGGATCTCGTGCCGCCCCCCCATTTACAAGGGGCGGCGCGGTGCCTGTACGGTGGAGTTTGATGTGAATAACCGTAATACTAAAGTTAAACCACTTTGTTCGCTCATTCTAAAGTCAACATAAATGAAATCACTGTGTATTTATGAAAC
>JAFQGP010000059.1 GCA_017415485.1 Clostridia bacterium | reverse complement strand
TTTTGCTATTTATGCTATTAGTATAGTTTACTGCAGTATTGTATTATTTGGTTGGTTCGAAATTCTCCGCGATATACTTACACATCATAAAGCCCTTGTTAACGAGCTGGATGTTGATTCCTGCGTTGTAAAGTTCCTGATAGAATGCTTCGGATTCGCAGTTTTCGGGGTATGCGGCGTTGGTGTTGTGCACGTCGGCGTAGACTCGGATGACTCCCTTGAAGCTTTCAAATCTTGATTTGTTTTCTTCAAGGAACGCTTTGTAGCTGTATTCCGAGAAATTGCAGGTCAGGCGCATTGCGTAGGAAAGACCGTAGCTCTTGATCTCTCTTGTGACAAGATTGCCGGTCGAGCCGTTCTTCATAAAATTGAGAATGGGCTTGCCGCAGAGTGCGGTAGTTCTTTCGCGGAGTTCACGGGTGAATTTGTATCCGCTGCTGACGAACGCCGAGTGCCATGTGCATAGGACGGTGGTGTAAGCCTTGTATTTTTCGAGCAGAGGCCAGATGTCGCGCTCGAACTCCCAAAAGATCTTGCCGTTTGTGTCTTCCTTGACGTCAAGGCGGATAAGAATGCGATTCGCACAGATCTTGATCGCCTCGTCGAGGGTGGGGATCTTGTAGGGAGTCACAGCCGCGCCGTCGCCGCCCGTACCCATTTTAAGGTTGAGCTGCATCAGCTGCTCATAGGTCCAGTCGCTGACGTTTGACGATTCGGGAAGGCCGTTCTTGCCCGCCTTTTCGGCAAAGTCGGTGGTGCGGTTGAGGGTCGCGTCGTGCAGAAGGATGAAAACGCCGTCCTTGGTGACTCGCGGGTCGATCTCGACCATATCACCGCCGAGCATTACCGCGCTGATAAGTCCCTCGGCAGAGTTTTCGGGGTAGTATACCATCTCGCCGCGGTGCAGGCAGGACATCAGTCTGCCGTCAACATCGTTGAATGCGGCGTATTTTTCTTCGAAATCAAGCATCCATTCGGGAGTTTCATGATAGAATTCCCAATGAAGCGCGAGTTTGGAGAAATCGTTTATGTATTCCTGACGGTCGGGGAGGGTGTAGGCGAGGGTAAGATCGCTGAATTCGTATTTGTACTTCTCGGGAGTGAAGAGCTTTGCAAATCTCGCGCAAGCGGTGTCGGTGGCATAGGTGCTTCCGCCGATGATCGCGATCGATTCGGCGTTCTGAACCTGTGCGATCTTGAAATCGTCCATACCGAGTCCCGTTGTTGCTTCCATGTTGATAACACCGATCGCTATCTCGTGATGCCCGGTCGATTCACTTTGCGGCTTGATCGCAAGTTCCGCGCCGCAAACGGCACCAAGGCGCGCCGCAAGCTCTTTTGCGGTCGATTCGTAGTCTTTACCGTAAACTACGGTGTATTCGGCAAGCGGAGTTTCACCGATGCGGATCGTGGTATCGGGCTCGGTTTCGGGAACTGCGGTGGTCTCGGGAGTCGCTGTTGTTTCGGGTGCGACGGTGGTTTCTGCGGGCTGTTCCTCGACGGGTGCACAGCCTGCAAGCGCACCGAGGAGCGAGATGACCGCGAGGGTAAGTGCAATAAATCTTTTCATTATATTATACCTTAATTCTTGGGAGTTGCCTCAAAATTAGCGGCGATGTACTGGCAGAGCGAGAGTGCCTTGTTTACAAGATGATAGTTGATTCCTGCCTCGTAAAGCTCGGCGTAGAAGGCGTGGGACTCGTTGTTACCGTTGTGAACGTCGGCGTAGGTGCGGAGCTTGCCCTTGTAGGAATCGAGCTTTGTTTTGTTATTTTTAAGGTATTCCTTGTAATTGACGTCGGCAAAGTTGACAAAGAGGCGGATGCCGGGGGTGAAATCGTGCGCGCGGATGATCTTGTTGTTGTTTGCAAGGGTGTTCTGGTCGCCGATGAAGACGATGCCCGCCTTGCCGCTGAGAGCTTCCGCTTTTTCGCGGTAGGTATCGGTCAGGCTGTAGCTGTTTGCCTTGAACCAATTATGCCAGGTGTAGATGACGTTCGAGTAGCTCTGGTACTTCTCCATGAGGGGCCAGATGTCCTTTTCGAAATTCCAGAAGGGGGTGTCATCGGTGGGACCCTTGACGTCGAGGCGGATGAAGATGCGGTTGGCGCAGACCTTGAAAGCCTCGTCGAGTGTGGGGATCTTGTAGGGCGTTACCTTTGCGCTCGCGCCGCCCGTGCCCATTTTGAGGTTGAGCTGCTGAAGCTGTTCGTATGTCCAATCAGCAACGTTTGCCGAGGTGGGAAGGCCGTTTTTGCCCGCCATTTCCTCGAAGTTGGTGGTGCGGGTGAGGGTCGCGTCGTGCAGGAGGATGAAAACGCCGTCCTTGGTGAGTCGGGGGTCGATCTCGACCATATCAGCGCCCATCATGACCGAGCTGATGATGCCCTCGATCGAGTTTTCGGGGTAGTAGACCATATCGCCGCGGTGCGCGCAGGACATAAGCCTTCCGTCCGCGTCCATACTTGCGGCGTATTTTTCGTCATAATCAAGCATCCATTCGGGGGTCCGGAACTCAAGCTCCCAATGGAGGGGGAGGGATTCGATGTCGTTCACGTAATCGCGCGAAGCGGGGAGAACGTAGTCGAGTGCGAGATCGGAGAGCTCATAAGCTGTCTTTTCGGTGGAAAGCAGCTTGCAGAAACGCGAGCAAGCCATTTCAACTGCGGTCTTGTTGAGAGCGGTGATATGTATATCGTCGCCCTTTACCTCGATCTTGAAATCATCAGTACCCTTGCTTGTTGCGGTAGCACGCGAAGCTGCGCCGATAGCGATCTCGTGCTCGGCGGGGGTTTCCTTTTCGTTTTGAGTGGGGATGATAGCACCCGTCAGAATGCCGAGTCTGTTTGCGACCTCTGCGGCTGCGTCTCTGTAGGTCGAGCCGTAAACGATGACGTAATCCGAAATCGGAACGCCGCCGATGGTCAGACCTGCCTTGGCGTATTCAGCCTTTTCGACCACGCGGAGAGACGAGCTTACGGTAAGGTCGCCCTCGGTGAGGTACTTTTCAATAAAGAGATCAACGGCGCGGATGACTGCCTCGTCGCTGTTGCCGGTGAGGAAGAGGCGGTTGCCGATGACGGCGATGACGGAGTCGTTGAAGCCAACGCCCTCGAGAGCCTTGGGTGATTCCTCGCGGTCAACGCTGCCGACTGCGATCTCATAAGCGTGGGGCTCCTTGTTCGGCATGACGAAGTCGTCGCCGACCTCGATCTTGACGCCGTATTTTTCGTTTATAGCGGTTCGCAGGCGCAAGAATGCATCGGTGACAGCCTGCGAAGTTTTGTCGGAGCGGATGAGCTTATACTCGGTCGCGCCGTCCTTCGTGATGTAGACGGGAGGCGCCTCGGGAGCCTCGGTCTCGATTATTTCGGGTTCGGTCGTAATTTCGCTTTCTCCGCCACCGCAGGATGAGAAGACCATCAGCACGGCAAGAAGAAGCGAGAGGAGAAGAGTGACTTTTTTCATTGATTTTTCCTCGCGTAAGGGATTTTTTATAATAGTACCATATTTACGGTAAAAATTCAATTCAAGAATGTAAATTTTTGAAACCAAGATAAAAAATCTGCCCCTCGGCGCGGAGCGCCGAGGGGCAGGGGGCAATTACTTTTTATAATAATTGCAATATATTTCATATAGTTTCGCTGCGTCTTCGTCCGAGAGAAGTCCACGTTCATACGCTTCGGAAAGGTTTATCCATTCATGCTCATATGCAACACGAATATTACCTTCGATGCTTATTCTATATTCGCCAAGTTCGTATATTGGAAAATGGATTCCTCCCCAACCCGGATTTGGTATTATGCCGAATATAAAACAATCTCCGTATTTTCCAAAATAAAATCTGTCTTCAGTATTCCTGCGCATTGCTTCTTCAACAGTCATAGCATATTTCGAATATTTGCTGTTTTTCATTCGTTCGATATCCTCATCCGACGGCTCAAAACCATCCTCAAGCATATCTGCAATCGAATATTGCCAATAAGCTTCATTGATCTGTGCAAGATCATCTTCGGACAGAATATACTCATCATACATTCCGTTTGTAGTTTCCGACTCTCCGTTACCGGCAACGCATGAAGCAAGAAGGCACGCGGTGAGTAAAACGAAGGCGAAAATTAATAATCTTATTGTCTTTGTCTGTTTCATTTCGGCGGTCTCCTTTGTTTTGGTAATTTTATTTTATCATATTATTATTTTGATGTCAAGATTATATTCGCAAAATATAGTAACGATCTGTAGGGACCGACGTCCCCGGCGGTCCGTGGGCATAAAATTATACATTTGGCGAAAACAAGAAGTTGTAATTATATTTTCTTGATATAATTCACAGCAATCATTTAATTGGGCTCGGACCGCCGAGGACGTCGGTCCCTACAGATTTAATAAAATATAGCAATCAACCCCTCGGCGCACGCGCCGAGGGGTTGATTTTTGAAAGAGGTTATTCTGTTACAGTTGATTTATTCATATCCTTGATCGACTCATAATCACTCGGTGCATAATTTAACGCCAAGGGCTTATAAATCTCTTTTCTTTCCATTATCTTCGGCATATGTTCATCTGTAATATATCCCAAAGTATAAGCTTCTTGCAGAGTATAAATCTTTCCGTCTTTATACACATAATAAACATCATAATAAATATCATGCTGCCCGATCATCTGAGGCTGTCTATCATAAATAACTCCACTATCTGCGACATCATATAATACTATACATTCACTAAATTTTCCTAGATACCCCTTGCTTCTAAAGCGCCGAGAGTGAAAATAATTATTCTTATCTTTTACAAACGTGGATTGATATATTTCCTCTACTCTGTTATTAACCATTTCCAATATTTTTTCTTCGGTATAGCCTTCTTTATCTCCATAGTTTTTTGTGTAGAGCTGATAAATATAGTCTCGCCGATCCTCACAATAATAAACCTCCCAAGCTTTCTGCACGACAAGCATTTCTTCAGTAGAGATTGCTTCAAGCTCTGGAATGAAATGCCAATAAACGGGGTAGACATCCAGAACCTCTTTTACTTCGGTCGTTTTATCAGTGCTTTTTTCTGTTTCAATAATGTCATTATTTGTTTCCGGCAAAACAGTTTCCGGGCTTGCCGTAGTTTCATTCAAACGGTTAGTAGACTCTTCCGTCCCCTCCCCCCAACCTGCGGCGAAGGAGTTGATTATTTCGGGCAAGTGAGTAAACAAAGGCGTTGCAAGTGCAAGCACAAGCAGACATGCAGCGGCGGCAAGATAGTGCCGCCAGCGCTTGAAAGATGAGATCTTCATTTGCCCTCCTTTGGAGTAAACAGGCTCTTTCAAAAAGTCAAAAACGTCATCAATATATTTCTCATCAATATATTCAAGTGCCTCGAGAAGGCGCTTATCCTTGAATCTGATTTCTGCATTCATATTATGATCCCCTCCGTTTTCATAAGCTCCGCAATCTTTTTTCGTGTTCTTTGAATCGACGCCTTTATCCTGCTTTCGCCGAATCCGATCTGCCGCGAGATGTCTGCCACACTTATACCGAGATAAAAGCGCATTATAAAGATGCGTCTGTCATCCTTGCTGACCGAGTCAAGCACACGGTTTACCGCCTCTCCCGCACGCTTTGCCTCAAACCCATCCGCAAGGCTGTGCCCATCCTCAACCGTCAGCAAAAATTCCTCACCAACGGTTTGATAATTCTTTCCCCGCTTCCAGGCATTGTTGTCGCGCGAACGGTTCAGCGCATGGTTTCTCATCGATCTGCCTATGTAAGAGCGCAAATTGGACGGCTTCTCGGGCGGTATCGACTTCCAAAGCGAAAGAAGAAGGTCGTTGAAGCATTCCTCGCGGTCTTCGTTTGAAGCCAATATTTGCGCGCCGACGTACATACAAAGGTCCTTGTACTTATCCTGTGTTTCATTCAAAGCCCGTTCATCACGCGCCCAAAACATTTCGATTATTTTTTCATCCGTCATTGTCTTTCTCCTTTCCGAAAAAGTCCTTTCACTTACATAGACACCGTTTGTGTTGAAACAGATAAGGCTTTTTTGGAATATTTGCTTATAAACGCAAAATTTGTTTAATTGCACAAAAGCAGTTTCCGAATTTTGTGCAAAATACCAAAAAATATCGGGCAGTTTCACAAGATTGCGGAACTGCCCGATAGGGGTTAATTATCTTTCTTAAAAAGATAGATGATCGCTCTTCTGAATACGCTTACCTTTCTCTTGTAGACGGTACAGCGGAGTCGGTAGCAGAGCTTAGCCATTGAGGGCATTGCCGAAACGGGGGCGCCGTTTCCGAATTCCTCGGCGGCGATAGCCTCAAAGACGGTGACGCATTCCTTCTCGCGCATCGGGTGACGAGGTGCTTCGAATTCGGTCATTCCCTCTTCGGGAGCCGCAAGGACGAGCTCGCGTTCGCATTCGGTTGCGATACGCTTTGCGAAATCTGCGCTGAATTCGCCCACGCCCGGCACAAAGCCGCATTCGCGGAGCAGATCCATTATCATTTCGCAGACCTTTCGCACATCCTCGCGCTCGGGGATGAGCCCAAGCTCTTCGTCTGCTTCGTGGAGCGACAGCAGGATCATCTCGCGTGCCTCGGCGCGCTTGTTTGCCTTCTTGATGATGACGGCAAAGAAGATGATAACTGCCGCGGCAAAGAGAAGGACGGAGGAGGTGATGATCACGATCTTCTTTATCAGCTCGCGCAGAGCCTCGCGGCGCTGCTCCTCGAGCATCTGCTCGATCTCGTATTCTGTCATTCCCTCGAAGGGATCTTCCTCTTCCTCATCCTCATAGTCGCCTGGGTTGCTCGGGATGCTTGTGCCCGAGGAAGGACGGCTCGAGAGATACATTGCGTCGTAGTACTTGGGGGTCGCCTCGTACTGGATCCAGCCAAGACCGTCGTACCAGACCTCTACCCAAGCGTGTGCGCTCGAGTCGCGGACGGTGGTCTTGTATCTTGCAACGGCATCGTCACCTCGGTTGGTGAAAAGACCGGTCGCGATGTAGCCTTCAACGTAACGCGCGGGGATACCCGCCTCGCGGAGAAGGAGAGCGAGTGAGGACGCAAACTGAACGCAATAGCCCTCGTGTGTCTTGGTAAGGAAGGTCTCAACGCCGTCAAGCGTGTTTTCCTCGCCGAGAACTGTGGGGTTGAGCGTATATGTGAACTTTTCCTCGTCGCAGAGGTAGTTGATGATCTCCATTACAAGCGCGTGGCGCTGAACGTAAACGTTTCTGTCGGTAACGGTGGATACGAGCTGGTATACCTCTTTGTTCTTGTTGTACTTATACTCGCTCTTCTGAGCCGCAAGCGAGAAGTCAGCGGGAACGGGCTCCTTGTAGTCTTCCTTGACCACGGCATTTGCGACGATCTCCTTGTAGAGATCAGAGATGATCTGCGAATTCGCCTTGCCGGTGTAGGTCTCGTAGACGAAGGGGGTGTATTTGTCGAGCAATTCGCCCTGACGGCGGAACTGCCACTGCTGAACGTCGTCAAGCTGCTCGAAGTAAAGAACTGCGCGGTCGAGTTTGGGGGCAAAGTATTCGATAAGGTTGCCTTCCTTGTCATATTCGACGGGAACGTCGATCATTTCGCGCTTGACATCGCCATCGGGGGTCAGAGTATAAAGCGCGGTGCCGACGGGTTGAGCGACGGCGAGCACCTTGGTGCCGTCTTCAGCAATAGATAAAACGTCATACTCAATGATGCTTCCGTCATAGAGCGTCACCGAGAAGGTGCTGAGTCTTTCATCCTCAGTATCCTTGAATACGGTTTCCCTGCCGTTAGCAATAGCTGCACGGGTCTTGTTGTACTCAGTGATGAGGTTGCCGAGATTGTATTCCAGAGTATCGTGCTTGAGAACGGGAAGCATCGAAACCATTGCGTAGCCCTCGGTGCCGTTCAGACCCGCGCGATAGCTGGTGTAAAGTCCGTCAAAGTAGTTGGCGTAGCTTATCTGACCCGCCTCGCTTGAGCCGAAGGCGCGCAGGAAGTTGACGGCATTGCCCGTCGAGCTGTATCCGTTCGGTGAATAGGAGCGGATGTGGAAGGAGGGCATATAGAGGATGTTGTCAACGAATTCTTCCTCACGCTTGATATTGACCTGAGCGATGTGATAGCCGTATTTTTCAACTCTCTTCAGCTTCGAGGTGACGTCGGCGTCATCGTCGAAGAGACCGTCGTCGGTCATGATCCTGAAGAAGTTGTAGAAGATCGACTCGGATGCATCGTCGTTGGTCGCGTAGAGCGAGCGGTATTTGTCGAGAAGCTCGCTGTTGGGTCTTGCCGTCATCCAGACGCCGTCCTCATAGGAGGTGGCGATCCATCCGCGAAGATAGATGTTCGTGGGGGAGTTCGACTCGACCGTCATAAGCGGCTCGTGGGTGTAGTATCTGGGGGTTGCGGTGGTGTTTCGGGGCGAGAAGTTGTTTGCGTCGCCCTCAAATGCGAGAATATCGAGCGCGGGGTCGTCGCCCATAAGCAGAGCGGTGACGTAATTGCGGTAATATTCAAGCTTTTCTTCGATAACGGGAATGGTCTCGAAGCTTCCGCGCGTTGACATAGCGGGGATAGCAAGCATTGCAAGCGAAAGAATGAGTATCGCGCCGCCCGCAAATCCTCCGATAGAGGCGCGGCGGATGAGGATATCCTCGTGATAATCGCGAACCTTCTTGATCGCCGCCTTTTCCGCGCGCTTTTCTTCACGTGCGGCTGCTTTGGCTTCGAGCTTTGCCTTTTTAGCCTCGCGCTTTTCGGCGGGGGTCAGGTGAACCTTCTGCTTTTTGGCGGGTCTTTCGGGAGCATCGGCAAAATATTCTGTGATCTCCTGATCGACCGTGATCTTTTTGCCCTGCTTGCGAGCCTTCTTTTCTGCTTTTGCGGCAAGCTTCTTGGCTTTTTTCTCTTCCTTGGACGCCTTTTTGTTCAAAAGCTTCTCGGGAAGGGCGGGGGCGTCGGTCTCGCCGAAGACATTGCCGCTTTCATCGGTCGCATCGGGTGCCGGTGCGGCGATGTAGATGCGGTCGAAAACGTACATAATGATCAGCGCGCAGAATGCCGCGGCAACAAAGGCAAGAGCCCAGTTCGAGCGCGAAAGGTTATAAACGAAGAGGAATATCAGAATTCCGCCCGAATATATACCCGGGAGGATGATCCGCGCGCGCTTAACCATAGCGGGAACGAAGATGGCGGCTGTCAACAGCGTGAACAGCATTACCATCGTGCGGGCATAGCCCTCGGGGGAGTCGGCGGTGTGCGCCACTTCGACCTGTTTGAGGTCGATGGCATAGAAGCCCATATACTTCATATGACCGAGCGCGCCGTTATAAACGGTGAGCGCGGCTTCGTAAAAGTATGTGATGGGATTCGGCAGCGCGGGAACAACGATCGCGGCAGCTACTGCGGGGACCGAGATGAACGCGCCGTATTTCCAGAACGCGGGCAGAGCGAACAGCGCAACGAACACAAGTGCCCAAAGCGCGATGAATCCGAGTCCAGCGTCTGCGGTGATTCCGCCGTAGTTTTTGATAGCTTTCTGCGCGAGGTATTCGGGTGTCATATCAAATCCGAATGCTTCGCTGACAAAGAGTGAAAGTCCGACTATCGCCACGAATATCGTGATCATTCGGCACAGCATACCGAGGTAGACGTGCTTCTTTGCCGCATCCGAGCAGTCGGGCGGGCAGATTATCGGTCGCTTGGAGGGCGGAACGATCGCCGCACGCGCGGCGTGCTCCTTTTTGAGGCGCTTGAGTTCCTTTTTCTCGAACTTCTTGCGCTTCTTTTCGGCTCTTTTGCGCTTTCTGATGTCGGAGGGCGAAACGTCGGTCTTTTCGGAGGTCTTCTTTACTTGTTCTTTATCCATTTTCATACCTCCTTATCGCGTTCCTTTGAGAGTGCCGACACCGACGGTGCCGCCAACTTCTTCTTCACCGTTCTCAAGCGGGCTTTCGCTTGCGAGAATGGTGCTTTCGTCGAGCTTGCCATCGATCAGCTTGATTCCTCTTGCACCGAAATCCTCGCGGCATTGGTCGATGAAGGCGCGGCGAAGCTCGGGGTAGAGGTAGCGTTCCTCGGCGGAATAAGCGATGATCTCGGTCAGACGCGGGATCTCGCTGACGTCGTCAACGATCTCGTCGTCAAGCACGGGAAGTACGACCATTACCTTGGAATCTGTTCCGTCGCCGACGGATGCGGCAAGGCGGGAGATCTTCTGACCGCCGTGAACTGTGGGCGCGGAGGCGAAGAGCTTGAATACAACGTCAAAATCCTCGATCGAGTGCATATCGTAGCAGAACGCGCCGATCTCGGAGCGGTCGTCATACCACATAAGGCAGACGTCGCGTCCCGAACGAAGCTCGCGAAGAATGACCGCGATGGTGAGCTCAACGGCTCCGTCAGCGCAGTATTCGTTCATATCCTCGTAGACCTCGTCATTTATGAGGGCGTGAATGTTCGGCTTTTCGGGTTCTGCCGACTTCTTTTTCTTCTTTTCATTCTTTTCCGGCTTCTCGGATTCTTCCTCGGCGGGTGCTTCTTCCTCTTCGGGCTTTTCCTCTTCGATGATCTCGGGTTCGGGCTCGGACTTTTCAAAGGGATTCACGAAGGGTTTTGCGGGGGGCTCGTCGGGGAAATGTGCGGACATATCGCAGAAAATATAGGATATATCAGCAGAGCCGGTGTTGTAATCGTTGACGATAAATTCCTCGGATTTCGAGGAGAGCTTCCAGTGAATGCTCTTGAGCGAGTCGCCTGGCATATAGTCGCGGATGTCGGAGACCTCGAGCTTGTCATAGACGTAGGGTGCCTTGACGGTTCTCATCGCCGAGTCGGACACCGAAAAGGCGTCGCTTGTGTCAAGCGTGAGCTTGCGGGGGAGAACGTAGACCGAGGTGAAGGAATTCATCTGCGAGCGGACACGGAAGATGCGGAAGAAATCGTAAACGTAATACGAGGTCACGCCGATCTCGTAGGTTCCGCGGAAGCGGAATTTCACCGTTCCCTTTACGGTGTAGTTCGACATGGGCGGCATGCCGACGCGCACGCAACGTTCGGTTGTACGCACGCTGCTGCGACGGGGGAGCTTGATATAGGCATCAATGAAGGGATAAGGCAGGATTGACTCATTGATAAGGCGGAATTCATAGCTGAAAGGCTTGTGTTTCTCGGTCACCGTTGTGTCGGAGAGCATATAGACCTTGAGCCCGAGCTTCGAGAGAAGCGCATATACGAGGGAAGCCCAAGGAATGATCGAAACGAATCCGAAGAATATGTTCGAGGCGGGTGCGCGGAGCGCCTGCGTGAATATCAGCGCGCCGATCCAGATAGCCGCCCAGATCCAGAAACGCCAGGTCACCGAGATCGGAAAACGGTCCTTTTCGTGTGTATTTTCCACCGATTTTGCCTTTTTGTTCTTCTTTTGGGACATTTTAGGCAAACCTTTTGGCGATTATTTTCTCTTTCCCTTGTAGGGAACGGGGGTTGTACGAAGAATTTCGCCGAGGATCTCGTCGGGCGAGGTGCCCTTGAGCTTTGCATCCTGGCGGAGCATGAGTCTGTGTCCGATCGCGGGACGGAAGACTGCGGCGATATCGTCGGGAAGGACGTAATCTCTGCCTCTGATGAATGCATAAGCCTGTGCAAGACGCATAAGTGCGACGGATGCACGGGGAGATGCGCCGAGGGAGAGCAAAGGATGGCGGCGGGTCGCGCCGATGAGCATAACTATGTAGCGGTAAAGCTCTTCATCAATATTAATGGTAGCAACACCTGCGCGGAGCTCGCGGAGCTCATCGCGGGTGATAACTGCATTGACCTCGTCAAGCGGGTTCTTTCCGCGGCGGGCAAGAAGGATGTTCAGCTCTTCCTCGGGAGAGGGATAGCCCATTCTGATCTTGAGCGCGAAACGGTCAAGCTGTGCCTCGGGCAGGGGATAGGTTCCGACGTAGCCGGTGGGGTTCTGGGTCGCGATAACGGTGAAGGGATCGGGAACCGCATAGGTCACGCCGTCAACGGTGACCTTGGATTCCTCCATTGCCTCAAGAAGTGCGGACTGCGTCTTCGGGGAAGCACGGTTGATCTCGTCGGCGAGGAGAAGGTTACACATAACAAGACCCTGACGGAACTCGAATTCCTCGGTGCGGCGGTTATAGATGTTAAAGCCCGTGATGTCGGAAGCCATGATGTCGGGGGTGAACTGTGCGCGCTTGAAGTCAAGACCCGTGACCTTTGCAAGAGTTGCGGCGAGGGTGGTCTTACCCGTTCCGGGAACGTCCTCGATGAGAACGTGCGAGCCCGAAAGCATTGCCGTCAGAAGAAGAACGATCTCGGAGCGCTTGCCCACGATAACCTTTTCGATCTCGGTCATAACGGCCTGGACCTTGGCGTGGTTCTCCTTAACATCGAAGGCGGGGGAGGTGACTTCAGCGGTCATCTCGGTTACTTTTTCAGAGTTCATTTTTGTGTTCCTTTCTCTGTATTGTTGTAAAATTATTTCAAGATAAGGCGAAAAGAGTCATTTTCGCTTCTTTTTTGCTGAAAATGACTTAAAACTATTCCTTTTCAAGCTTATTATATCACATTTTTGTGCGAATTGCAATATATTTTTTGATCAGACTCAATATTTTTTGGCGAAATGCGAATCAACGGCTTTTTCTGCTTAAAGATAGGTGCGTTAGACGTAGTATGATAATTTAATAAATACGCTTGTCCGTTGTGCAGTACTGATTCCGCCACCCCTCATTCGTCACGCTCGCGCGTGCCACCTGTCTCGCTGCGGCTCGGTCACGCCGCGGGTCTGACAGTCCACCGGACTGTCATTCAATACCGCGTCGCCGCTTCACTACCCAAGATCCGGGAGAAGGCTAAAAGTTTGCGCTATCCGCTTATTTGCACAACGAATGATATTCATTACAATAATTCAGTTGGTCAAAGAGGTATATTTTTATATAAATAATTTTGCGCTCGTATTAGAATTTTTGCTAACTATTTCAATAAAATATTCCTATTTGACCAACAAACGTTTTTATCCTAAACGGTGTTCGCTGAAACGCAAAGAAGAGCGAACCAAACTAACTGTTCGCCGGAGGCGAACTATGCCTTCTCCCGGATCTTGGGAGAAGGTGGCGCGAAGCGTCGGATGAGGGGTGGCGGAGTCTGTACTGCACAACAGACAAGCGTACAAAAGATAATCAAAAAATATTGACAATTATCTCGGGAAATGATAAAATGAAGAAAAATAAAATATTTTAGATTTCAACGCGACCAAGCGGGGGCATTTTGCGATATATAGGGTGAAAGGAGGATCGACGATGGACGACAAAAAGATAATTGAAATGTTTTTCGCGCGGGATGAAGAGGCTATAAAGGAGACCGAGAAGAAGTACGGCAAGCTTTGCAGTTATATTGCTTCAAACATCCTTGCCTCGCGCGAGGACAGCGAGGAGTGCGTCAACGACACGCTTCTGGCACTTTGGAACTCGATCCCGCCCGATGCGCCCGAGCCGCTCTCGGCTTACATAGCCGCAAGGGCGAAGAATATCGCGATCAGCAAATCGCGCGCAAACAACGCCTGGAAGCGCGGCGGGAACGTGAAGGTGGTAAATGACGAGATACTTTCGCTGCTCTCCGACGGTCACACCCTCGCGGAATATTACGAATCGCGCCTCGCGGGCAAGGTCATCAATGACTTTCTCGGACGGCTGAACAAAAGCGAGCGAAAAGTTTTCATCCTGCGCTATTGGTACCGCGCGAGCGACCGAAGCATAATGGAGGAAACGGGATTTTCGCAAAGCAAGATCAAATCAATGCTTGCAAGACTGCGAAAGCGCCTTGCCGAAGCACTCGAAAAGGAGGGGATCATAGTATGAACGGCAATTTCAAAGACACAAGGCTGATCGAAGCCTTTGATCACATCGACCCGAAATACATCGCCGAGGTCGGCGATAGTCTGAAACTCCGCTCGGTCTATACCAAGGAAGGCGAGCAGAAAAGATTCCCCTTCCGCACCCACCTCATACAGATCACCGCCCTCGCCGCGTGTGTGCTTTTGCTTGCGCTTGCAATGCCGTTGTTCAGTCATTTGCCCGAGATAATAAGCTCCATCGCCGCAGGGTGGGGTGATGAGAGCGAAACTTCCGGAGAAATCGAAAGCACAAGCGAATACGATCTTGATATCCCTCCCGAATTAAAGATCAGCCAACCGAGGGAGCCCGGTCCCGTTGAGTTGACCGAGGCGGAAATGCGCCGTATAGCCTGGGCGTACATTAAGAATCAGACTTCTCTCAATGAATGGCTTAGTTACACTTATACGGTAAGCTGTTACGCAAAATCGGATGGTATTTATGCAGTTATGATATATTGCAGCGGACTGTTTTATACAGACGCTTTCTATAGGCATATTGTAAATGGAGTGGAATTTGTATATTCCGGAGGCAATCGCCTACGTGTTTATAAGGACGGAGAGCTTTACAGCCTTGATTCGGCTTTTGAGAAGGGGATTATCGACGAGGAATATCTGTTGTCGATAGAATGGACCAAACACGCGGCGTTTACCTATACCCAAACCTCATATCCTGTCGAGCTGATGACGGATGAAATTATGGGGATAGTCCAAACTTATTCCTATATGCACGACACCGCCGGAGATAAGGGACTTCACTATTCCGTTCATTGCTACGGAACTTTCCATTCTTCCGAGAAACATATTTACGTTGTTGACTTGGAGCGTGACGGATATGAATACAATGATGGAACTGTGCGCGAGGAAGTAAACGGTTTGGTCTTTGAATACCCCGACGGGCGGGCGATTCTTGTTTACCCTTGGGATAAGTATAAGTTCTATTCCCTCACCGAAGCCTTTGAATCGGGTATGCTTACAGCAGAAGAGCTCAAAGAGGTCTATGAGGCTTATACGGCGAGTAATTAAGATATGCCCCTCGGCGCTCCGCGCCGAGGGGCAGTTTATAAACTTTTCGTTAAAATCTCTCATACCTCTTGCATTATTGATTGAAATCTGTTATAATATTAAGGTAAATCTTTTATTTTACGGCGTTGGCTGTGAAATAAGGCCATACCAGCCGGGGAGTTAGCGGTGTCCTGTACCCGAAATCCGCTATAGCGGGGGTTCATTCCCCTTTTGAGGGCGGATCGGATGCGGTCTGCGACTCTTTCTGTGTGTTGAAGGGTGGGTCTTGCGCAATCGTGCGCTGTGAACCATGTCAGGTGGGGAACCAAGCAGCATTAAGCAGTTAGTGCGATGTGCCGTGAGGACGCCTGCCCCGAGCAGAGAAAGGGACTAACGCGCAAATGTGAAGTTCGATTGAGGGGTGTATGGTCTTATTTTGCAGCCAATTTTTATTGGCGGCAAAATAAGAAGTGAAAAGTGGAAAGTGAAAAGTGTAAAGTTGATGTGAATTTCCTCACTTTGCTCGGAAATTTCCATTTTTGAGGTTAGATATGAAAAGAGCGATTATTGAAGATAAAAGCATTAACTTTGCCATAAGAATTGTCAAGCTGTATGACTATATACGTGAAAATAAACACGAGTATATTATGTCAAAACAGCTGATGCGCTGCGGAACAAGTATTGGTGCGAATGTCAGCGAAGCTCAAATGGGGCAAACAAAAGCAGATTTTTATGCCAAGATTGCCATTGCTTTGAAAGAAGCCTACGAAGCATATTATTGGATGCGCCTTTTACACGCCACCGAATATTTGTCAGACAAAGAATTTTTCAGCTTAGAATCCGATGTCAAAGAATTACTCTCGATTTTGATATCAATCAGTAATACAAAAAATAAAACCAAGTGATATAGAAAATATTTTTCGCCTTGGCGAAAAATTACCATATCTTTTCACTTTCCACTTTTCACTTTACACTTGCGAGGAACGAGCACATGCATCAGGCTTTATATCGTAAATGGCGACCGATGGACTTCGATTCGGTCTGCGGTCAGGAGCATATTACCGATATTCTCAAATATGAGACCGAGCGCGGTCTTTTTTGCCATGCCTATCTTTTCTGCGGCTCGCGCGGAACGGGTAAGACTACCTGCGCGAAGATCCTTTCGCGTGCCGTAAACTGCGAGAATCCGAAAAACGGCAATCCTTGCGGTGAGTGCCCCTCCTGCCGTGCCATCCTTGACGGCACGACGACGGACGTTCTTGAAATGGACGCGGCATCGAACAATAAGGTCGATGACATCAGAAATATCCTCGACGAGGTCGTTTATACTCCCTCGAACGTCAAAAAGAGAGTTTACATCATCGACGAGGT
>JAFQGP010000058.1 GCA_017415485.1 Clostridia bacterium | reverse complement strand
GACTTGAAAATACCGAGAGAAGTCGTCGAGGAAATAATCCGACGCAACGATATAGAGCAGGTCATCGGCTCCTATGTCACGCTGAAACACGCGGGCTCAAATATGGTCGGGCTGTGTCCCTTCCATAGCGAGAATTCGCCGTCATTCACCGTATTCGGTTCGGACGATCATTTCTATTGCTTCGGCTGCGGCACGGGCGGAGACGTTATAACATTTATAATGAAGATGGAGAACGTCGATTATCCCACCGCGCTTGAAATGCTTGCAAAACGCGCGGGCATTGAAATACCGCAAACTGCAGATAACAGCTACGGCGAGCGCGGAGTCAAGCGCGAGCGCGTGCTTAAAATGAACGAAGCCGCGGCAAGATTCTTCCGCCATTGCCTCACAAAAGAGCCCTGCGGCGAAGAAGCAAGACAGTATTTCAAAAAGCGAGGAATCTCCGAAGGAACTTCAAAACAGTTCTATCTCGGGTACGCCCCGAACGATTTCGGTAAGCTGACGAATTATCTCAAAAGTCTTGGGTTTACCGAGGAAGAAATGGTCGCGGGCTTCCTCTGCGGCAAGAGCCAGAAAACGGGCAGAGCTTATGACTATTTCCGCAACCGTGTCATCTTTCCCATAGTTGACACCTCGCGCAATATCGTTGCTTTCGGCGGCAGAGTGATGGATGACAGCAAACCCAAGTATCTTAACTCGTCCGACACCCCCGCGTTCAAAAAAAGTAAAAACCTCTTTGCGCTCAATTATGCAAAAGGCTTTTGCGCCGAACAGCTCATTCTTTGCGAGGGGTATATGGATGTTATCGCGCTCCATCAAGCCGGCTTCCCGAATGCTGTCGCAACTCTCGGCACCGCAATAACCGAGGAACACGCGCGGATAATTTCAAGATATACCAAAAAGGTGATCATCTCGTATGACTCCGACGAAGCGGGACAGAAAGCGGCAAACAAGGCAATGCTTCTTCTCGGCAAGGTCGGTGTCGAGGTCAGAGTCCTCAAAATGCAGGGCGCAAAGGACCCCGATGAATTTATCAAAAAGAAAGGCGCTGAAGCATTCAAGTCACTGTTGACGGAAAGCCGCACGGGATTTGAATATAAGCTCGAGGCAGTCCTTTCAAAACACGACATCTCGCAGGTCGAAGAAAAGAGAAGAGCAGCCGAGGAGATCTCCGCCGTGATCTCGGATTATCATTCAACAGTTGAACGCGAGTTATACTCAAAGCGAGCAGGCGAGGCACTTTCACTTTCTGCAGATGCAATAAGAACAGATGCCGAAAGACTTCGCAAAAAGAAGATACGCGAATTCAATAAGGATCAGACCAAGGAAGCGCACGCAAGCCTGCGTCAATATTCCAACAAGATCAACCCGGACGCCGCAAAGAATCTTCGCGCGGCATATGCGGAGGAGACCCTGCTCGGACTCTTGATGATCTATCCCGAATACCGAGAGGGCATCATTCGCGGCGAATATGAGCTTTTGCCAGATGATTTCTTCACCGAATTCGGAAAACGCGCGTTTTCGGCGATCATAGAGCTTGAGGCTTCGGGCGGGTTCATCTACTCCTTGCTCGGTGAAACTTTTAACCCTGATGAAATGTCGGCACTTGAGGATATGCAGCTGCGCCGCCGTTCACTCGCGGAAAACGGCCCGGAGGTCTTCCGCTCTTCGGCACAGATCTTGCGTTCCGAAACCAAAAAGGCAATTGACGCACAAAGCGGAAATTACACCCTCGAGGACAAGCTCGCGGAAAAGCGGCGCCGCCTTGAAGAGGAAAGAAAACGCCGCGGAGAATAAAAAACAGGAAATTTTAAATTGTGTATTTCAGATACATAAGAAAGGATAAAAAATGATACAGAGTGACAAGAAAATGGACGTTCGTGATTTTGGCGATACGTCCGATACCGGCAATCTCGACTATAAAGACGTCCTTGACGGTATGAATGATGTGGACAAGATCGACGAGTTCTTTGACGATGATACCGACACAGAGCTCCTCCTTGCCGACGAAATGCCCGACGGCGAAATGGACAAGATCGAGAGTGAGGTCGAAAAATTCGCGGACAGCGAGGCTATGGAGCGCCTGCTCGAGCAGGAAGGCCTTGCGATCGACGACCCCGTTCGTATGTACCTCAAGGAGATCGGCCGCGTCGAGCTTCTTTCCCAGGATGAGGAGCTTGCGCTTGCAAAGGTCATGTATGACGAGACTCTCCCCGATGACGTAAGAAAGAGAGCAAAGGACAGGCTCGTTGAGGCAAACCTCCGTCTTGTTGTAAGCATTGCAAAGAGATATGTCGGCAAGGGAATGTTCTTCCTTGATCTTATCCAGGAAGGTAACCTCGGTCTTATCAAGGCAGTTGATAAGTTCGATTATGAAAAGGGCTTCAAGTTCTCGACATATGCAACTTGGTGGATCAGACAGGCGATCAACCGTGCGATCGCAGATCAGGCAAGAACCATCAGAATCCCTGTTCACATGGTTGAAACCATCCACAAGGTCTCCCGCTATCAGCGTCAGCTCCTCCAGGAATACGGCCGTGAGCCCACCGCGGACGAGCTCGGCGAAAAGATGGGTATGAGCTCGGATAAGGTCCGCGAGATCCTCAAGATCGCGCAGGAGCCCGTTTCCCTCGAAACACCTATCGGCGAGGAGGAAGACAGCCATCTCGGCGACTTCATCCCCGATGACGAGACCCCCACCCCCGCAGACGCCGCATCCGCGACTATGCGCCGCGAGGTCATCGAGCGTCAGCTCAGAACCCTTACCCCCAGAGAAGAGCACGTAATCAAACTCCGCTTCGGACTCTATGACGGCAGATGCCGTACTCTTGAGGAAGTCGGCAAGGAATTCCGCATTACACGCGAAAGAATCAGACAGATCGAGGCAAAAGCACTCAGAAAACTTCGTCATCCCAGCCGTGCGCGCCATCTTCGCGGCTTTATTGAGTGATTTTTGACTTCTTGTGCGCTTTTGGCATTATGCAAATCTAACAAATTATTTGCCGAATTATCGTTAAAACGCACAAAAACTTTGACATTACTGTCAAAGCACCAATCCCCCTTTTGTGAAAAGTGCAATATAAAATTGAACGTATTGTAAAGTCTTGGAATCTGTTAGTCAATCGTTCAAAATTTTGACTTGACTTTTTTCACTTTTTGTAGTAGAATATATAATAACATTATCTGCGTGTACGTGCGAGTACACAACTTTCCTAAGGAGGAAATTTCAATGAACAAAAGAATAATGAGCCTGATTCTTGCATTCCTTATGCTGTCAAGCGTTCTCTTTACCGGATGCGGAGTGTTCGGCGACGGTGAAACCACCGATGACCCGAAAGTAGGCGAAGATCTCGAGAACTATGCTGTTACTCTCTCTATGTTTGTAGTATGTGAGCAGCCCGTTCCCGAAAAGACCGCAAAGCTCGTTGAAGACGCTTTCAACAAGATCACCAAGCCTAACTTCAAGACTCAGGTGAAGCTTCACTATGCTACATATGATGAGTACTATGATGTTATCGAGGAAAGAGTTAAGTCCAACGAGGCGTATGCTCTTCTCGAGGAAGAACACGACGATGCACTCAAGCAGGCAAAAAGAGCCGCAAAAGCAGAGGGCGTTGTGACCGACGAGGCTTGGTTCGATGCTTTCTATGCAGAGCACCCCGACTACGTTGATTTCCGCGAGACTGAGGAACTCACCGGCGAAGATACCACTGCTGAAGAAACCGTACTTGAGACAGTCGAAGGTCTTGATTATGCGATCAGCACCCTCAAGTATCCCGAGGAGAAGAAGAACCAGATCGATATTATCTGGATCGACAGCTATGACAGATATCTTGATTACATCAACCGCGAAATGATCGAGCGTCTCGACTCCGAGCTCAGCGGTTCCTCCAAGAAGCTCAACGAGTATATCAACAACGAGCTCCTTCTTTGGGCAAAGTGGCCCACCAGCGGTACATACGCGATCCCAAATAACGTAATTATCGGCGAATACACATACCTCCTTGTTAATAAGGAGCTTGCAAAGAAGTACAGCTACGATCCCGAGGAGCTCAACTCCCTCGCAAAGTGTGCAGACTTCCTTGCTGACGTTGCAGCATACGAGCCCGGCGTAGCTCCAATCCTTGGCGATATCTACACCACCGGCACCTATTTCTGGAACGTTGATACCACAACCGGTAAGATCAATGCTTCCAATTTCAACCTTCTCGCAAGTACCAAGACCAACCGTACTCACGATCCGAGCGTTGATACCAACGTAACTCTCGCTTGTAACAACGTTTTCAAGAACACTGAGTATCTCGATCAGATCAGAACCATCCAGAAGTATAAGGATGCGAACTACATCGTATCCGAGTCCTCCAATCCCGCAAACTATGCTATCCGTATGATCAAGGGTAACGCATCTCTCGAGGCTGTTTACGGTGAGGATTATGCTCTTAACGTTCTCGAATATCCCGAGGTTGGTTATGAGGAAGTATTCAGCAATATGTTTGCTGTTTCCTCCTACACACGAAGCCTCAGCCGTAGCATGCAGATCATCACCTATCTCAACACCAACAGCGACCTCCGCAACGTTCTTCAGTACGGTGTTGAAGGCGTTCACTACATCATCAATGATGAAACAGGCAAGCTCGAGCGCACCAGAAACTGCGACTACTTCATGAACATCGAGTCCACCGGTAACGTATTTATGGCATATCCCGAAGAGGATATGGATCTCGACGTTTGGGAATGGGGCAAGAAGCAGAACCTCGATGTAAAGCCCTTCCTCTCTATCGGTTTTGACTTTGCAAACAGACTTGCTGTTCCCGATGGTGAAGATCCCGAAAGCTATTACCTCCTTAACGTTGCTAACATAAACAAGATCAACGAGCTCTCTGCTGACATAGAAAAGCAGCTTGGTGCTGTTAAGAGCATCGACGAGCTCGAAGAGCTCATCGCAAGGTGGTCAGTCCTTGAGGACACTACTCCTGCTCTCAAGACAGAGAAATCTCCCGCAGAGCCCAAGGAAGGAAGCAAGGACGTTCCCGGATTCTTCTACTACTATTCTCAGTGGGT
>JAFQGP010000057.1 GCA_017415485.1 Clostridia bacterium | reverse complement strand
CGGTCAGCACGAGATCCTTCGGGCACCACACGTCTGCGGACGTGCCCTCAGGATGACAACGTTTTTCTTGCAGGGGGCGAAGCCCCCTGCACCCCTATTAGAGAGCGCGAACACAGATGCTTGACTATTATTGTGCAATTTGACATATTGTTTTTCCATATACAAGTTTGTCAGCAGTCTGAAGGCTGCCTCATTCAATGAAGCAGCCTTTTGTAGTTCAATTATCGCTAAAACAGCATCAAGTGATACAAGCCAAAATTATCAGCCCGCAACTTTCTGTCCACTGTCCACTAATCACTGTTCACTTCTGACTGGCAGCCAAGCTGCGATGTCGCTTTGCCAATCCTTTCCGGCGGATTGGTAGTCGATTAGGTAGAATTTTTCTCCGTTTTCGGCGGTGAATTCGAGTTTGAGGGTGTAATTTTCATCCTCGCAGACCTTATAATCGAGGTTTTTGAAGCTGAATGTGCTCTTTGCGTCCTTGCCGAGCGAGGAATCGGCGGCGATGGTGATGGGGCCGCGGGAGAGAGAGATGTAGTTGTCATCCTCGGGGTAGTGGCGGACGGGAACGGGCGGCTTGCGGGTGCCGCAGGTGTCGATGTAGAGCACGTCAAGATCCCATTTTTCGGGCAGGGTCGTGCGGATCGACATATCGAGATCAAGCTCGATGACGGTCTCGCCGCGGCGGATATGATGCGTCGCGTAGCCGTCTTTTTCCTTGTTTGCGCTGTTCTGCGACCACTCGGGGATGCGGAGTTTCAGGCAAAAATCACATTCCGAGTCGATTGCGAGCACAATTTTACCGTCTGCGGGGTATTTCGTCTCGGTTTTGATCGTAATTTTGCCGCGTTCGGTCGTGATCTCGTTCTCGCCTTGCTCGTAGAAATTCACAACGACACAACCATTATTATCAATTATCGCGTGCTTTGCGAAAATTCCGACGCCCGCCGCGCCGATGCAGACGCAGCAGCCGTAATATCTGCCGTCCTCAAGGATCTGGAAACCGCCGACTTTGCGTCCGCGTCGACCGGGAATCAGCGGCGAATAGCTGTCAAAAGGCAGGGGTACGGGCACCATTTTGTCGAGCATTCCGATCTTTTCGAAGCGCTCGCGGATGTAGCCGTCGGTGCTGATGTGCATCTGCTCGTTGAGCGAGCCGAGGTAGGCGTTGTAGAAGGAGTGCTCGATCGCGTCGGCGAAGATGCTCTCGCCCGTCAGCATATAAAGGCGCGAGCAGAACTTCATCCAGGTCACGGTCACGCAGGTCTCCTGCATGATTCCGTCGTAAAACTGCGTCTGGCGGGTCTTTGTGTGGTCGAAGAGCTCGTGCGTGCAGCCCGAGGAGCCGATCACGGAGATCTCGCTCTCGAGAACCGCCTTCGCAAAATTGACCACCGAGGTCTTGTATTTTTCAATACCCGTGGCGTAGTAGAATTCAAGAAGTCCCTCGAAGCAGGACATCATCTCGTAAGCCTTCGCCACGCCGTATTGGTAGGGCTTGAGCGTGTTTTCGTAGGCGAGCTCGAAAACGTTGATCTCGCTGCCGCCCGATTCGACGATGTAGGCGCAGAAATCGAAATACTTTTTCTCGCCCGTGAGGTTGTAAAGCCGCACCATCGGTTCGAGGATCGAGGAAGAATTCAGCCCGAGCCAGTGCTTTGTCGCCTTGTTGATGTGAATTTTTCCTTCCTCTTTACCTATATGCGCGATGATGTAGTCGGCGGCGAGGCTGATAAAGGAGATTATTTCGTTTTTAAGTGCCTCATCGGGGCAGATCTCGAGGAAATATTCCATTCCGAGAATGACATATTTGCGGCACCAAAGGTCCCAGGCGCGGAATTCGGTCTCCTTCGTGAAGGAAGAGATCCTGCCATCTTCATCGATCACGGAGAGCATATCGCGCACGGTTTCGGTGAGGATGTCGAGCAGCTCTGCGTCGCGCGAATATTCATAAACGAGCACCGCGCCGCGCATCATTTTGCCCCAATACTCGCCGCGCCAACCGTTGTTGACACCGTCGATGGGTCGGCGGAACTGATCGACAAATCGGCGCCACATCTCGCGGTCGGAGAGCTGATTAGCGGTCAAAAACGATACCGCGCGCTCGGTCAGACCCGTGTAGTTTTGTTTTATGTTAAGATACTTCATAGATGTACCTCCGGGGTTTTTTTATAATTATAACCGTTTTTGGGGAGGATGTCAAGGGGGAAGAGGAATTTATCTTGCTGCGCTCGAATGAGTATTTGCCTACGGCAAATGTCGACTCTGTCTCGGCGGCTAAACACCGCCGTTTTCCGAAGGAAAACCGCCAGAGCCGCGCTCGTACTGAAAGCGTTTGAAGATTTTTAAGAAACTTTTCTCGAAAAGTTTCTTAAACAGAGCTCGAGACGGAGTCTCGAACTAATGCGAGAGCTTCAGCTCTCGCTTCCGTGCTTCAAAATCGTGAAGCTTTGCTTCTCGATTTTGGACAGAGTCAATACTTCCCGAATGTAGGGAAGTATTGTGCTCTGTCACTCTGCGCCCAAAGGGCGCAATGGCTTATAATAGTTTTGTACTAACAAAGATTTTTTATTTGCTTACCATCGTACCCACCCACCCCTCCCGCTTGCGGGAGGGCATCATTTTTATCGCAGACTTTAATATTTGGTGTTCTGAATATTGTAATTTTTGAGAGATAGAATCGATATATTATAATTTCATTAAGTACTTTTTTGTTCGTGCAATACAGACTCCGCCACCCCTCATTCGTCGCTTCGCGCCACCTTCTCCCAAGGTCCGGGAGAAGGCTGATTAGTTGATTCGTGATTCTTTGCTTTTCAGCGAATATCGTTTAGGATAAAACCTTTTTTCTATCAAATAGGAATATTTTATTGAAATAATTAGCAAAAACTCTATTACGAGCACAAATAATTCAAATAAAAATATTCCTCTTTGCATAAACAAAATTAACACGATGAACGATATTCGCTGAATTTCAAGATTACAGCGACCAACCTTTTGCCTTCTCCCGGACCTTGGGAGAAGGTGGCGCGAAGCGACGAATGAGGGGTGGCGGAGTCTGTACTACATAAGTGATAGACGTACAATTTTTATTATAATTTGAAGGAGATTTATATTCCTTTATTATTTTTTTCTTGATATCATTGTGCAAAGGGTGACAGAGCGCGTACTTGCCTTCGTCAAGTTGCAACTCCGTCTTGTCGGCTCCCGCCTCCATTTTCCTTCGGAAAACCGCCGGAGCTGCACTTCCCTACAATCGGGAAGTATTGACTCTGTCCAAAATGTCGGCGGGGCGCCGCCATTTTGAAGCGCAGAAGCGAGACCTGAAGGTCTCGCATTAGTTCGAGACTCCGTCTCGAACTCTGCAAGCTTTTGAAAAAGCTTGACCAAAACTTTGGTCTTTTTTATTTATCAAAAACGTAAAACGTGAATATTTTTCCGCGCGGAGAAAAATAATAATTACAAACAACGAAAGCGAAGGTAATTTGAATGCAAAGCTTTGATTATACACTCGGTTGCGTCGGCGGGCTGCATGCGCGGCCGGCGGGCGCGATCGTCAGCGCGGCTAAACGGTTTTCGTCGGATATTCTTATCAGAAAACTATCCCCCGACGGAGCAAAGGAGGCGGACGCAAAGCGGCTCATCTCGCTTATGAGCCTCGGCGCGCGAAAGGGCGACACCATAACCTTCTTCATCAACGGCCCCGATGAGCGCGAGGCTGCAGAAAGACTTCATAGCGTTTGCCGCGAGAGCGTGGGATGAGCGAAGCACTCAAAAAAGCCGCGCCGCGCGGATCGCGCCACAAGGTCATTTACGGGATAGGAATTGGCAATTCGGTCGGTTTTGGTCTGCTCGATTTCCTTGACAGAGAGGAAAAGAAGGAAAAAATCACCGAGTTTCTCGGCGAGGAACGCGAAAAAAGGAATTTCGCGGCGGCTCTCGACCGCGCAAAAGAGGAAAGCCGCGAGCTTTATCGAAAAACGCTCGCAAATGCGGGGCGCGAGGCGGCGGCGATCTTCGAGATACACGAAATGCTTCTCTCGGATCCCGATTTCGTCGATTCGGTGGTCGCGGCGATCGAGTCGGGCACACCCGCGGCGGAGGCTGTGCTCAGCGCGGGCGAGTCGCTTGCCGCGATATTTGAGAGGCTCGACGACGAGTATCTTGCCGCGCGCGGTGCAGATATGAGGGACATCGCAAAGCGAGTTTACTCGGTCATCGTGGGCAAAAATCAAGAAAAACGCGCCTCGGGCGAGAAGATCATACCGATCTGCCGTGATCTCTCGCCCGGCGACACGGCAAATCTCGACACCTCGGGCGTAGCGGGATTCGTCACTTTTTCGGGCTCGGTCAACTCGCACACCGCGATCCTTGCGCGCGCGATGGACATCCCCGCCCTCGTCCGCGCCGAGGAGATCGGCGAGGAATATCACGGCGCGCCCGCGATAATCGACCCCGCCTCGGGCTGTCTTTTCATCAATCCCACGCCCGAGGAGATGCTTCGTTTTGCCGAACAAAAGGAGAAAAAAGAGGCAGAGGCGAGCCGTCTGAGGACTCTGACCGCTTTGCCCGCCGTCACGAAAAGCGGCAAGAGGATCGCGCTTTATGCCAACATCGGCTCGCCGAGCGAGGCCGGGGCGGCGCGCAAAATGGGAGCCGAGGGAATCGGACTTTTCCGCAGCGAATTTCTCTTCATCGGCAGGGACGATCTGCCCACCGAGGCGGAGCAATTCGAGGCATATTCCTCGGTCGCGCGGCTTTTTGAGGATAAAAAAGGCCCCGTTGTTATCAGAACTCTTGACATAGGCGCGGACAAGATCCTGCCCTCGCTCTCGTTCGGCGAGGAGGACAACCCCGCGCTCGGAATGCGCGGAATCAGGCTCTGCCTTGCCAAGCCCGAGGTCTTCCGCACCCAACTCCGCGCGATCCTTCGCGCCTCGGCGTTCGGTAAAGTCGCAATAATGCTCCCGATGGTGACGAATATCGACGAAGTACGCCAAACTCGGCGCATTTTATCCGAGGAAAAGAACCGCCTGCGCTTCGAGGAGGTCGATTTTGACGAAAACATCGGGCTCGGAATCATGATCGAAACGCCCGCGGCGGCAATAATGGCGGAAAAACTTGCCGGCGAGTGCGACTTTTTCTCGGTCGGCACGAACGATCTTTTCCAATACACGATGGCGGCGGACAGGCAGAATCATCGCCTTTCCTATCTTGCCGAGGGCGACGGCATCGAGCCCGTCCTGCGGCTGATCAAGCTCGCATCCGATGGAATCCACGCCGCGGGCGGCGACAAATGGATCGGAATCTGCGGCGAAATGGCAGCAGATGAGAATTTGACCGAGCTCTTGATCTCCTCGGGAATTGATGAGCTTTCGGTTTCGCCGCCGTATATTGCGCGAGTTAAAGAGAGGATAAGAGGGATTGAGTGAGTGCTCGCGCAAGTTAATGTTGCCTTCGGCAAGTTAATATCTTGCTTCGCAAGAGTTAAGGTCGCGCAAAGCGCGAGTTAAGATTCGCGCGGGGCGCGAAGTTTAGGTAAATTTTCGCCGGGGCGAAAATTTTCAAATTATAATTATAAAGGAAAATTTCCGCTTTGCGGAAATTCACCCTCACTTCGCCCATCGGGCGAACATTAACTCGCGCAAAGCGCGATCTTCACTCGGGCGCAGCCCGACATTAACTCACGCGAAGCGTGACAGAAAGGATATAAAAAAAGATGAAATATTCAGTTTTTTCTCCCATCGACGGCGAAGTTCTTTCTCTCTCCTCCGTTCCCGATGAGGCGTTTTCCTCGGGGATGCTTGGCGAGGGGTTTGCCGTTAAGCCGAGTGGGGAGACGGTCTGCGCGCCTGCGGGCGGGGTGATCGGCACGGTCAGCGAAAACGGACACGCTTATTCGATAGCGTCCGAGATCGGCGATCTTTTGGTGCACATCGGCGTCGATACGGTGCATCTTGAGGGGGTTTTTGAGCCGATGGTCAAGCCCGGTCAGAAAGTCGCCGCGGGACAACCACTTTGCCGCGCCGATTTCGAAAAGATCCGCGCCGAAGGTCTCTGCGAGTCCGTCATCCTGCTGATAACCGAAAAAACCGCACCCGGTGAGGTGAAAATTCAAAAAGGCACCGCCCGAGGAGGCAAAGACGTGGCGTTGTATTTGCAGGATTGAGAGATTATTGCAAGCATTGTTAAGTGTTTTTTGAGTTGATACGCTTTTCGGCAGTGAGGTAATATTTGATTAGATAAAAAGCGAGTGCGAACAAAGCGTTCTGGGTGTCCCCTCATCACCCTCTGCGGAGGGAGCTTCTCCCAGGAGAAGCCTTTGGGGTTACTGTGAGCTTCGTTTAGTATTTTCTAATCTTCGTATTGGTAATTGTATTCAATTGGAGATGGCTCAAAATATAAGTTTGGAATTTGCCATAGCAAATTTCTACCTTTGCATTCCGCTTATGCGGAATATTTAGCTCGCGCGAAGCGCGAATTTCACTTTTGCGAAGCAAAAATTTCACATTTCTCCGCAGGAGAAATATTTCACTCAAGGCGTAGCCTTGTTCCCCAGGCTTCTCCTGGGAGAAGCTCCCTCCGCAGAGGGTGATGAGGGGACACCAAGAACGCTTTGTTCGCACTTGCTTTCCATTATTCATTCTTCATCATTCATTATTCATTATTCATCAATTATCAATGCCGGTAAAATGAATAATGAATGATGAAGAATGAAAAATGAATAATGTTTGACCCACAGAGCAATTACTTAATGGTAAAAGAAAGGATTTATCTTAATGAACGCAACAAAAACTGTGCCGGAAAAGAGGGATTCGAGGCTTTTCGGGGTGCTTCAGAGGGTCGGGCGGTCGTTTATGCTCCCGATCGCGCTTTTGCCGATCGCGGGTCTGCTGCTCGGCGTCGGCGCGTCGCTGACGAATGCGGCAATGATCGAAAGCTACGGGCTCGAAAATATCCTCGGCGAGGGCACGATACTCAATTCCGTCCTTCGAGTGCTTTCGGCGGTCGGATCGATAATTTTTGACAATCTGCCGATAATTTTCGCAATGGGAGTCGCGCTCGGTATGGCTGAAAGTGAAAAAGCGACCGCAACTCTCTCGGCGGCGATCGCATTTTTCGTAATGCACGCAACGATCTCGACACTGCTCGACATCACGGGCAAGGCTTCGGACGGCAGTCTCCACGAGGGAAGTATCGCGCAGGTCGTCGGCATAAATTCGCTCCAGATGGGCGTTTTCGGCGGAATCATCGTCGGACTCGGCGTCGCCGCGCTTCATAACAAGTTTTATAAGATCAAACTCCCCACCGTCATCTCCTTTTTCGGCGGAACGAGGTTCATTCCGATCATTTCGACAGTCGTTTACGTCGCCATCGGTGCCTTGATGTTCTTCGTCTGGCCCTTTATTCAGGAAGGAATCTTCGCGCTCGGCAACCTCGTGCTCAACTCGGGCTATATCGGCACGGCGATCTACGGATTTATCGAGCGAATTCTGATACCTTTCGGACTGCACCACGTCTTTTATCTGCCTTTCTGGCAAACGGGCGTCGGCGGCAGCGCGATCGTGGACGGAAATCTCATCATGGGCGCGCAAAACATCTTCTTTGCCGAGCTCGCAAGCCCGTCGACCGAGGTGTTTTCGGTGTCCGCGACGAGATTTATGTCGGGTAAATTTCCCTTTATGATCTTCGGACTCCCCGGCGCGGCGCTGGCGATGTATACGACCGCCAAGCGTGAAAAGAGGCGCGTCGCGGGCGGACTTCTGCTTTCGGCGTCGCTGACGGCGATGCTGACGGGAATCACCGAGCCGATAGAGTTCACCTTCCTCTTCGTCGCGCCCGTGCTCTACCTTTTCCATTCGCTTTTCGCGGGACTTTCCTATATGTTCACGCACGTCTTTGACGTCGGCGTCGGAATGACTTTCTCGGGCGGAATCATCGACCTTTTGCTGTTCGGAGTGCTCCAAGGCAACGAAAAAACGGGTTGGATCGCGATCATTCCGATCGGAATCGTCTATTTTATCGTCTATTTCCTGCTTTTCCGATTTATGATAAGAAAATTCGACTACGTCACCCCCGGCCGCGAGGACGACGGCGAGACGAAGCTTTACACTCGCGCCGACTATAACGAGAAAAAGCGCGCCGAGGTCGCGGGCGAGCCCGAGATGAGCGCGGCGGACGTGGGACTTGAGAGCACGTCGTCGCTGATCGTGCGCGGACTTGGCGGCAAGGAGAACATCAAGAACGTCGATTGCTGCGCGACGAGATTGCGCGTGACGGTGAAGGATTCGGCACTCGTCACCGATGCACTGCTCAAAAAGAGCGGCGCCGCGGGCGTAATCAAACGCGGAAACGGAGTTCAGGTGGTGTATGGGCCGCAGGTGAGTGTGATAAAGAGTGAGTTGGATGATTTTTTGAGGGGGTAAATCTCGCTGCGCGAGAGTTAAGATCGGGCTTCGCCCGAGATAAGATCGCGCAAGCGCGAGTTAAGGTTTGCCTTCGGCAAAATGAAGGAGAATTTCCTCGCTGCGCTCGGAAATTTTCGATTAAATAAAAGACAACAGCAGCGGGAAAGTTTTGGTCAAGCTTTTTCAAAAGCTTGCGAATTCTTAAGGCGGAGCCTTAAGTCGCCGTCCGCAGACGGCGAAATACTTTCCGTGCTTCAAACAGGCGACGCCCCGTCGACTGTTTGGAAGGAGTAAAACCTCCCCTTAGGGAGGTTTTCGCTCCTTCACCCCGCGTGACCTTCGGTCACGCAATGCCAAATAGAGATTACCTGCTTTCCTCGAAAACTGCATACCCACCCACCCCTCCCGCTTGCGGGAGGGCTTCATTTTAGATCGCGAACTTTATTG
>JAFQGP010000056.1 GCA_017415485.1 Clostridia bacterium | reverse complement strand
CTATAGTTAAATTATATTGGTTAAAAATAAAGCTTACCATTCATTGGGCTTGGGAGGTCGAGGACGCCCTCCCCTACAAGCTCGTACTATAATTCTTACGAATAATATTATCTCTTTCTCGTGTCCTTATAAAACATAGTACATAATTGATAAATATCCTTTTATCAAGAATTACAGACTCTCAATAAACTCCTTGAGTCTGAGGGCGAGGAATTCGTGGCCGGCGTCGTTGAAGTGGAGGCCGTCGGAGGTGTATTTCTGCGCGATCTCGGGGTCGTGGGGGTCGAGTCCGAGCTTGTGGTAGAGGTTGAGAACGGGAATGTCAAACTGCTTAGCGGTCTGTTCAATTACCTCAACGTAAGCGATGAGGGCCTTTGCGTCGGGGCGCTTGATGGGGCGGGGCGAGGGCTTGAGATCATCGACGTTGCCGTAGCAGCAGCGCGCGGGAGTCATGAAAACGACAGGCTTGCCCGCATAATTTTCGCGCAGGAAGTTCATAAGGAAGTAAACGCCACCGCAAAAAGTCGCGGGGGTCTTGTCGCCGATCTCTCCGAAGGGAGCGTCGCCGTGGATGTAGTCGTTTACGCCGCCGTAAACAACGACCATATCGGCAGTCTTGTCCATATTGTAAACTCTGCCACAGAAGCAGAGGTCGTGGCGGGGCTTTTCGCTCGCGTGCTGCTGATGAGCCAGACGGGTGCCGCCGATGCCGTAGTTATTGACCTTCGAAAGCTCGCACATCTTCTCGAGGCGCTTATCGTATCTGCAATTCGCGCGGTCAACAACGCCGACGCCCTCGGTGATGCTGTCACCAAGGAAATTTACCTTGAAACCTTTAATATTCATAAAAAAGATCCTCCGTTTTGTGATGTCATAATCATACCACAAAACGGAGGAATTGTCAAGGGATAGCGAAAAAACTATTCTGCGAGTTTGTTCGCAATTTGCGCCGCCCACTCTGCCGCGGCTTTGAATTCTTCGGTTTCGCGAACGCAATTAAACCACTTCCAGCGTGGGCTTGTAAGCAAATTGGAAATCTGCCACATATCAAACTGTGAGAGATTCACGATAGCAAATGTTTTGTGCTTTTCTCCGTCCTCATCAATGGCATAATTCCAGTCCTTGCTTACTTTCAGATTCGAAAAGAGTTCACCGCCGAGATCAAGCCATTCATCTTCAAGTGACAAAACGTATTTGCAAGCATCTATCGCCTTGCGGAAATTTTTCCAAGCCTCTTCGGTCTCGCCCAAACGGAACAAACAAGCACAAAGCACAAGCTGCTTATATGCATAATACATCTTCCAACCGTCGGGAACATTGCCGCCGCCGAAGCTCTTGATAATATTCAGGATACTTTTGTGATACTCAGCCTTTCTGCGCGCGCCGAACTTATCGGGGAAACGGCTGTCAAGCTGTGTTGCAAGGTACTCGAGCATCATAAGTCCCTGCTGGAGATACACATTTTTGTGATCGTCCCCCATAGAAGCTCGTACTGCAAGTGCCCCGCGTCGGCTGACGCCCGCTTTGTAAGGACACAAACCAAGCCATTGATTCAGATCCTTTTCATCGCAAATAATCACCATTTTTTGGATCACCGCCATACGGTAATGAGTTTCGAGCAGACGCTCCACATTTTTCAGCATAAGCGGCATATACATTTCTCTGTCTGCTTCTACATTCAAAATATGGTGCTCGACTGCGTGAACAAGCATATAGGCGTAATAATCACTTTCGGGGTATTTGCGGCAATATCCGAGCACGAAATCAATTTTCTCCGATGTTTCGTCGGATAACTGATCGTATTTTTCATCGAAAAGTTCTTTGTCGCGCTCTTTGGAAAGATTGTCGTTTGACAAAAGCATATCAACGGTAGTACCGAAGTAATTCGCGATTGAGGGAAGCATTTCGATGTCGGGATAGCAGTTTCCAAGCTCCCAACGCGAGACCGACTGACTCGACACGCCGAATTCTTCCGCGATCTTTTCCTGCGTAATTCCCCTTTCCTTGCGCAGGGCTTTGAAATTTTCAGCAAAATTCAGGTTCATATAATTGTACCTCATAAAAATTACTCGAAGATCTTCTGTTGTAGATATTATATCATAACCCCAAGCAAAACACAATATCACGTTTGTTGATAGTTTCTATCGGTTTGCGTGAATTTTGCGTGCTCGGAATATCGGCGAAAGCAAAACGAGCAGCCGAAGCCACTCGTTTTCTATTCAATTATCGGAAATACCGTCTTACAGCTTCTTTATCTTAATAAGATAGGAAGAAAGATTGGGCATTACGAATGCGGGGGTGAATCGGTCGCCGTAGTAGGTCGCTTTGCCGACGGGCTCGAGATCGTGCGATTCATCGAGCAGATAGTACTCGATCACGCATCCCTTCTCCGCGCCGAAGCCCGAAAGATCGATCTCTGCCTCTATCGCTCCCTTTTCGTCATCGTCGGAATAATGAGTCAGCATAACAGCCGCCTCACCCTCTCCGACTGCCGCGCAGGCATAAAGATCGCCGTCGTCCGAATCGGCCTTTACCGCGCTATCGAGTTTGTAGAGCGTGTTGAACATATAAAAAGGATAGTATCCCTTGAGCTTTTCGCAGATCATATCGGTCGAAAACAGGCCGTTCATTCCGCCCGGGCGGGCGTCATAATACATCAGCATATCGAGCGGCTCATACTGACACGACTCCATAGCCGCCGCGATGAAGCAGGCGCCCTTGATGTTTTTCTCGCTCTTGAGTGAGTAGACCCAATCGTCACCCGTCCAGCCGCGCACATAGTTCCACTCGTTGAGGATGCTTTCGGTCTCGGTAAAGCCATATTTATCAAGCAGTTCGCGCGCCTTGCGGACTCTTGCGACGAAGGTGTGAATGTTTTTGTCGTATCTGTGCCAGGAGAAGAAATCGGGGACGATGTCATTTTCCTTGAGCTTGCGGAAGAATCCGTCGAGCCAGGTTTCCCTGAGACCCGCAACTGCGGGACCGCCGATCTTGAGGTGCGGGAAGCAGGATTTGAGATGCTTGTGCGCTATGCAATAAAGCTCATAAAACTCCGCCGCCGTGCCGCCCCAGCAACGCTTGTGGGTCGAATCGTCGGGGTCGAGATCGGGCTCGTTCCAGATCTCCCAATACTTGATGTCGTAATGGAATCCGTCCGCCCAGCCCTCGGTGTAGTGGCGGATGATGTGCTCGCAGATAACCGCCCATTTTGCGAAATCCTTGGGCGGAAGAGTGCCGTATTTTTTGACGCCGTGCTCGATCTTTGAGCCGAGGCGGTAGAAGGTGCGGACTCCCGCAAATTCGCAGACCTTGACGTATTCATCCGTCATTGCGAAATCATAGGATTCGGGCAAATAGGGATCCTTGTCGAAATTCGGGAAGATATTGTGCACGTCGACGGTGTGCTCGCCGCCGTAGGTCGAATAAAACGCGGCGTCGTGATTGCGCGCGAAAGGGATTCCCGCGGCGCGGTAATCGTCGATATTCGTGATTCGCTGGTCAACCGCAAATTTGTAAGAGGGTCCGTTGTTGACCGCGTGCATCGGCTTGACCCTGCCGAGCTTCTGATTGAAATCTATTTTAATACTTGCCATATTCTCCACCTCATAAAGTATTAATTCATTATATCATTATCCGGCGAGTTTGTCAACATTTTTGTTGATTTTTTGCTTATGTGTTAGTCCCGATCCGATATTGCCCTAAAACACAAAGAAAAACGGGAAGATTTTCTCGCTTCGCTCGAAAAACAATATCTTATTAATACGCCTCATTCGTCGCTTCGCGCCACCATTTGCTTGCAAATAGCCCCACACAGGGAAGGCTGACTGTAAGTATCGCAAAGCTTTCTGAATCTTGTTACGATCAATAACATAATTAACCCAAGGTAAGCTTACATACTTTTCGTATATATATAAATAATGAAAACAAGCCATTTTCGTATCTCTGTAGTCGATGTTCGCACTCTCTCTATCAGCCTTCCCCGGTGGGGGAAGGCTGTCAACTTAAGGGAATCCCCTCGAAACGAGTACGAACATAGCTTTCCTCGGTGTCCCATCATCACGACTTGATGGGAAGTAAGAGGTAATAGTGAAGAGGTAAGAAGTGAGGTGAATTTCCTCGCTTTGCTCGGAAATTTTCCGATTTGATTAATAAGCGAGTGCGAACAAAGCTTTCTGGGTGTCCCCTCATCACCCGCTGCGGCGGGAGCTTCTCCCAGGAGAAGCCTGGGGTTTACTGATAGCTTCGTTTTGTATTCTCTAACCTTCGTATTATTTATATTGAAATTTGCTTGGCAAATTTCTACCTTTGCATTCCGCTTCAGCGGAATATTTAGCTCGTGCGAAGCGCGAATTTAGCTTTTGCGTAGAAAAAATTTAGCATTTCTCTAAAAGAGAAATATTTAGCTCAAGGCGTCAGCCTTCCCAGGCTTCTCCTGGGAGAAGCTCCCGCCGCAGCGGGTGATGAGGGGACACCCAGAACGCTTTGTTAGCACTTGCTTTTTAATACTTTCTTAAGTTGACAGCATTGCCCCGGTGGGGGAAGGTGGCGCGAAGCGACGAATGAGGTGCCTTTTAAGATACCGTTTTTCGCGAAGCGAAAATCTTCCAAAAGATGACGAATGTTATTTAAGTGCCAAACTTGACTTTGCAAAAGAAAAAGCAAGGGCTATTTCAGATTTAGGTGAAACAGCCCTTTTTCATTTTGCGTTATTTATTCCCTTTATAATACTCGAATCTTTCGATCAGATAGCGTCCGACCTTTGCCATATAGGTGAGGCCGTCATAGTAGAGCGCGACGGGTATGTCCTTGATGAACGCCGAAGCTTCGTAGTTGAGGTCGCCCTGATAATCGATGTCGGCAAGCGCCTTCATTACGCTTTCCCAATCGACCTTGCCGTAATAGGGCAGGGTGTGGGTGTCGCGGTCACCGTTGTTGTCGTGAACGTGGGTGCAACCGTCAACAAGTCTGGGTCCGATCGCGCGGATAGCCTCTGCGGGTTCAACGCCCTGGAGCAGGCAATGTCCGACGTCGAAGCAAACGGTGAACACGGGATCGTTGAGAGTATCGAAGAGCTTGTTGAGTCTTTCGGGGGTCGAGGTGATCGAAACTCTGCCGATATTCTCGATCGCGATCTTGATGCCGCACTCGCGCGCAACGGGGATGAGTCTTTTATAGAAATCGAGGTTATATTCAAACAAGATCTCGGGATTGCCTTCAACCGAGAAATCAAGATGAGTGCAGGGGTGAACGACGATCATCGGCGCGCCGAGATACGCCGCGTTTCTGATGCCCTGAACGATCTCCTCGAATCTCTTTGCCGACTTATCCTCCTCAACGTAGCTTGAGGGGAAGGGCGCGTGCGCCTGACAGATCGCAACTCCGCGCGATGCCGCATACTTGCCAAGCTCGCGGTAAAACTCTGCATCGTGCTCGGTGGTGCAATATTCGTGGACGTCGTTGTTGAAATCGATGCCCTCGATGCCCGCCGACGCCATGACGTCAAACATTTTTTCAATTCCGAAGGTATCGTGAAGTCTGATCATATTTGCTGAAAGTAACATCGTTTTGTCTCCTTATATGTAAAGTGATTTATTGAAGCACCAGATCGACAAAAACGGGGCAGTGATCGCTTGCGATCTGAGAGCGTACATCTGTGAGAATGTCAAAATTCTCCACCATTGGCAGCTGCTCGGGCGTACCGTAATAGAAGATGTGATCGATGGAATTGTTAAAGTCTCCAACGATCGGAGCCGGATTTGGCACATAGAGGTGCGTAGCTTCATCGAGCACGGGGTAAGGATGGTAGGACTTGACGGTAGGGGGATTGGGTGCTTTTTCATAGAGATCGACAAATCCGAGCGAGATCAGGTTGGCATAGGAGCGCGACATACGGTTGCTGTTAAAGTCTCCGCCGATCATCACAGGGCACTCATAAAAATCCGCAAGCCCGTCACACAAGAGCTTTGCCTGCTCCCCGTCAATAACGCGTCCGTCCTCGGAGGTGTGGATAAAATGCGTTGATGCGTAAACGAAGCGTTTGCCCCCGTCGATCGTCTCAAACGCCGCCCAGGAAAGCGACTTGGAGTTGTCGCAAATGCCGTCCGCGAAAAAGTAGTAGCCCCGGTCGAGCACCTTGACTCTCTCCGTGTTATAAAGAAGAGGTGTAGAGTTGTTGTGGCTGCGGTTGAGCACCGGAGTGAGGATCTCCTTGTATTTTGGCGCAACAAGCGACAAAAGATCCTTTTCCTCGCCCCGATAGCGTGCGGAAAATTCCTGCAGCGCGATCACGTCGGGGCAAAGATCAAGATAGATCTCCGCCATTACGTCATCGCGGTTTTCGATAAAGCCATCTCGCCAATTTCCCAAAACGTTGCTTGTCATCAAGCGAATGGAGTTGGTGTTTTTCATATTTACATCTCCTTTTGGGTGTTGTTTTAGGCCTGAAAGTAAACCGTATACGGCAAAAGCTTATCTTTTTTGTCATATCCCTCGTAGTCACCTGTGTTTCGGATGTGGAAAACGGCGCGGTCGGGATAGACTTCGAAGACCATATATTGCGCGAGGCGCGGGGTCGCGGTGCCCGTGTGGTATTTCGACTCGGCGTTACCACCGTATCCGGTCAGTCCGTCCTCTTGAAAATACTGTTTTCCGAAGGGACGAAGACCGCCCATATGGACGAAGGTATACTCATATTCCTTACCGCGCGAGTCATTCGATCTCAAATTCGAATCAAGCGGAAGATTTTTATCATCAATATGCAAAACCGCGCCCGAGGAATAATTTTTGTAACAATAGCCTTCGCCGTGAATGTGACCGTAAAGATAGAACGCGTTTTTGTGACCCTTGAAAATGTCGTAAAACAGCTCGCGGTTGCCGTTTATCATCGATTCGGAGAGCTTTTCTTCCTTATTATAACATATAGCGGATAGGTGGCCGACGACGAAAACCGGCTTTGTGCCCTCGGGGTCGATCTCACCCAGCTTGTTTTTCACCCAGATGAGAGTTTCATCGCTGTAATAACCCTCGTGCGAGTTGAACGCCGTGTTCGGGTCGATGTTGATTCCGATGAAATCAATACCGTTCACCTTGTAATGGAACGCGCCCCAATAGAGCTCGCCGGGCTTTTCCTTCGAGATGAGGATGGTCTTCTCATTTTCGGGAAGAGTGCCGAATGCCGCGTCCATCAGATCGTAAAAATCCGTGGTATTATAAGGCTCATTCTCCTCCGTGCCGATGTCGCCGAGGATCATATCGTTGTTGCCCGCGACGTAAAGGACCTTGCCATCCTTCACGCCCGATGAAATGCAGGCGTGCATTTTCTGCTTGAGATCAAGGAAATTCTTCTTCGGCAACCGGCAGGACTTGTTCCAATGAGGATAATCCGACACGTTATCCCCGCCGACGAGGGCAACGTCCGCAAGCCCGAACTCCTCGGTTGCGAGCTCGCTTGCCCTGACGAGCGACTTTCTCACCGTTGTGGGATAATCGAGCATTGATTGCTGGTTATGTATGTCGGTATAACAAAAGGCGGTCAGGATCTTTTCCATTTTCGCTCCTCCTTATTCCTGCGCTGTGAAATGGAGCACGACGGAATCGAAATCGTGCAGTCTGTCATGGATGCAGAGTCCCGCGTTCATAAGTGTGTCGCCCGAGAGAACGGTGCCCGTCTGCTCGCAGAGGTAGCGCTTATCGGGGTCGAGTCCCTTGAGGCGGATGTAGTGGAGGTCATAAATCCTGCTTCTCATAACCGCGTAGGTGACGAGGGCTTCGCGCTTGTCCTGTGAAACGTAGCTCCACGCGCATCTCGTTCTGTCCTTCCAGGGGGAGATGAGGCGGTAAAGCTCGCCGTAGTTGATGACGTCATAATATTTGCGGTACTCGTCGCACTGTGCGCGGACGGTCTCCTTTTCCTCGTCGGTCAGTTTGGTGAGGTCGAGCTCGTAACCGAAAGTGCCCGCCATTGCCACGTTGCCGCGAGTCCTGAGCGGTGTGGTTCTGCCCGTCTGATGGTTCGGGCAAGCCGAAACGTGCGAGCCGACCGCCGACGTGGGATAGCACATCGAGGTGCCGTACTGAATTTCAAGTCGCTCGATGGCGTCGGTGTCGTCGCTCGTCCAATACTGGGGAGAATAATAGAGCCAAGCGGGGTCAAATCGACCGCCGCCGCTCGCGCAACCCTCGAGAAGGAGGTGCGGATATGCGGTGAGAAGTCGCTCGAGGAGCTCGTAAAGTCCGAGAACGTAGCGGTGGAAGACCTCCCGCTGACGCTCCGCGCCAACAGTCGCGCTGCCGACCTCGGTGAGGCTTCGGTTAAAGTCCCACTTGATATACGCGATGTTCGCGCTGTCCATAACCTTCTTGATGCAATCAAAGAGATAATCTCTGACATCCGCACGGGTCATATCGAGGACGTACTGATTGCGCGCGATACTCATAGGTCTGTCCGGTGTATGAAGTGCCCACTCGGGATGCGCGCGGAAGAGCTCGCTATCTCTCGATACCATTTCGGGCTCGAACCAGATGCCGAACTTGAGTCCGAGATCGTTAACTCTTTCTACAAGCTTGCCCAGTCCCCCCTTGAGCTTTTCCTCGTTGACAAACCAGTCGCCGAGCGCGGAACGGTCGGAATTTCTGTCGCCGAACCAGCCGTCATCCATAACAAGCATCTCAATGCCGAGCTCGGATGCGGTTTTTGCTATATCATAAAGCTTTTCTTCGTCGAAATTGAAATAGGTCGCCTCCCAGTTGTTGACGAGGATGGGACGGCGCCGTGTTTTCCACTCGCCGCGGCAGAGGTTGTTTCTGTAAAGCTTGTGGAAGGTGCGGCTCATACCGCCAAGACCCGTGTTCGAATAGACCATCACCGCCTCGGGAGCGACAAAGTATTCGCCGGGCTCAAGTCGCCAGTTGAATCCCTCGGGATTGATACCGATCAGCACGCGCGCGCCGCCGTCGGAATCCATATCCGCCGATGCGAGAAAATTGCCCGTGTAAACGAGATTGAATCCGTAAACGTCGCCAAAATCCTCGGTTGCGTCGTGCGAAGCGAGCGCGATGAAGGGGTTGTGCATATGCGAGGAGCATCCCATTTTGCTCGCAACACTCTGCGAGCCGTGAATGAGCGGCATTCTCTCGAATCTGCGCTCCTTCGACCAGCTTCCGTAAAGGTGAATGAAGTCCATATCCCTCGCGTCGTGGAAATCCACGCAAGCACTCAGCACGCGCTGAATGTTCATAACCTTGTCGGAGGTATTTTTGACGATCGCGTGGCGAGTCATTGCCGCAAGATTTTCGAAAACGGTATAGAAAAGCGTGACCTCAGCGAGGCTTACGGGATCGAGGCAGGTGATCTCGAGTGTCGTCGCCTCGTCATCGGCGGCATAAGTCGCGGGCTGACCCTCGATCTTCGGCTTACCCGCGTAAATTTTGTGCGAAAGGTACTTGATATCCGTGTCAGCCGTTCCGTTTTCGCGGAGCACAGAAAGCGCACTCGCTCTGAAATCGCCGCAACCGTTGCAGGAATATTCCATTCGGTGAACCGACTTGCTGAAAAACGGCACCCCGCCACCTTCCATCTCCACGCGCGGGAAATGCGAGGCATGCCGCTGTGCATAATTGAGATAACCAAGCGCGTCATCGCTCACAAGCGCGCCGTAATAATGATGCATAAGATAGCCGTAGCTGTTCACCTGCATAACGTAACTCGTCGCATTTGTATCCAGCTTAAAGATCTGATTTTCGGGATTAAATTTGATAGGCATGGGGAATCTCCTTTATTTTCATAGAGTCGGATAAGAATCTCATTTTTGAATATTATATCACATAAAAAGAGTTTTTTCAAGACTTGGCAAGCATTTTCAAAAACGATACTGCCTTAACATAAGTAATACTACTTCTTTATATTACCAAGAACGGGTAAAGAACGATAATACTAATTCTTTTTTATTGCGAGCTTGTAGGGGAGGGCGTCCTCGACCTCCCGAACCCAATAACACTAAAGCGGTGTATTTTATCAAGAAAGCATTATTATATTTTCTTAATTTATCCACTGCGATAATATCGTGCTGTCGTGGGGGGT
>JAFQGP010000055.1 GCA_017415485.1 Clostridia bacterium | reverse complement strand
GAACTAGCCTCAAAGCCTTAATTTTGGGTGCTTTTCGGCTTGTCGTCCTAGCAAGGTTAATACCTTTCGTCGTCCTCCGCACCAAAAATCACCTAAAAATTAAGGCTTTGAGGTCGGAGATTTTTTGGCTGACAAATATTTGTCAGCAGCAGGCAAACGCCGCAGATTGTATATTAATACTATCAAGGCGTTTAACGAACTGATGGCGAATATTTGTCGCCAAAAAACTAGTTCGGATTATTCTTGTCACCCTAACCAAAAACGACCGACTGACTTAAAACAGTCGGTCATTTTTTGTAAATAATACGATATTTGAAATAAAAATGTAAAACAGGGTTGACATTTGAACCGCTTTGTAGTATAATATCAACGCTTCCTATTTATAATATATAAATAGGAAGAAAACATACTCATTTTGACGGGATGAGTATTTTTACTCAGTATTTAGGTTGACAAACCCGTCGAAATATAGTATAATATATAGGTTAGAAAAAACAAGCGATAATCGCGGAAAGTAGGTAAAAATGAACATCTTTCTCGCCATCCTGGCACTCGTCGGCGGTTTCGTGCTCCTTATCAAGGGCGCGGATTGGTTCGTCGAGGGATCATCGAGCGTAGCAAAGCTTCTCAAGGTTCCCACTATCATCATCGGTCTCACAGTTGTTGCACTCGGCACAAGCCTGCCGGAAGCGTCGGTCTCGATCAGCTCGGCTCTTAAGGGACAGAACGCCCTCGCGGTCAGTAACGTAGTCGGCTCCAACCTTTTCAACACACTTGTTGTTCTCGGCGCGAGTGCACTTATCAAGCCGATCGCAGTACAAAAAAATACGATAGAGAAGGAGATTCCCTTTTCCATTCTTTGCACGGCTGCTCTTCTGGGTTCGCTTTTCCTCGGTATCAATACCGGAGTCCCCGCAGATGGCGAGGTAGGCACGGCTGTTGTTGAAACTACATACACTCTCGGTTGGATCGCGGGTCTCATCCTTACCGCACTTTTTGCGTTTTATATGTATTGGCAGATCAGCGCGGCTCTTAAGGCACGCAAGGCAGGAGAGCTTGAAGAGGAAGAAGACGTTAAGGTAATGTCTCCCCTGAAGTCGATCCTTGCAATAGTCGTCGGTGCTGTTTGCATCATTTTCGGCGGCGATTTCGTTGTTGACGGTGCTTCTGCTATCGCGGCAAAATTCGGTATGAGCGAAACTCTTATCGGTATGACTATCGTGGCACTCGGAACATCTCTTCCCGAGCTTGTGACCTCGATGGTTGCTGCAACGAAGGGCGAGAGCGATCTCGCACTCGGCAATGTTATTGGTTCCAATATTTTCAATGTAGTATTTATTCTCGGATCAAGCGCACTTATTTCCCCGATAACCGTCGGCTTGCTTGCAGTTATCGATACAGTTGCGGTCATCGTGATCACCGTTCTTGTGCTCATATTTGCGGCGGCGACAAAGAACAGGATCTCACGCGCGGAAGGCGCTGTTCTTCTTGCTTGCTACGCAGGATATTTCGTTTATATGTTTGTAAGGTAAGATATGGCTTTTCAGCAGGTAAATTTAACCGATTGCAATATGACCGCCATCGATGCGGTCGAAGATCGCGCCCCGAGCATCCTTCCGGCTGATAAAAAGTGGAAGCTCGTCTGGAACGATGAATTTGACGGCACCGCGCTTGATGAGAGCAAGTGGAATTACCGCCTCAATTTCTGGGGCTACCGCTCCCCCGCTTTCACGACAGAGGGCGTTGAGGTCAGCGACGGAACGCTCAAGATCAATCTTATCCGCAAGGGCGACGATTTCTGCTCCGCGCATCTGCAGACGGGCGGACTCACCTTTGACAATCCCCGCGACGAGACCTCGCACAATTTCTGGTCCTTCGGTAAAAAGGATCCCGCAAAGTTTATGCATAAGTACGGCTATTACGAGATCAGATGCCGCCTTCCCAAGTGCGACGGTTGGCATTCTGCCTTTTGGCTTCAGGCTCCCGGCATCGGCTCACATCCCGACCCCGAGGTCGCGGGCGTTGAGTGCGATATTATGGAGAACTACCGTCAGTACAAGTACGGCACTATGATCTGCGGCAACGGCTGGGGCGGCTACGGCGCGGAAAGCGAATGGGCGGGTCATTTCGAATTTCCTCTCGAGGAGATCGAGGACGGCTGGCACCGCTACGCGGTCGATTGGACGCCCGAGGGTTATACCTTCTATGCCGACGGCAAGCTTGTTGGCAGACAGATGGCACCCGAGTGTCCCGTTTCGCGCGTTGAGCAGTTCATCCTCGTTTCGACCGAATGCCACGGCTACAACCGCGTGTTCAAAAAGAGCGGCGAAGCCGGCGAGGCGACCGACAAGGGCTGTTGCGCAGGCGATCCCGTCCCCGAGCTCTTCGACGCGATCCTCCCCGACTTCTTCGAGGTCGATTACGTAAGAGTTTTTGATGCAATATAATACAAACAGACTGCTTCACTAAAATGAGGCAGTCTGTTTTTGTATTTATAATAGTATGATTTTTGCATAATATCACCCGGGTTAAAAATTGCTTAAGATTATATTTGATGAATTAGCGAGTGCGAACAAAGTGTTCTGGGTGCCCCCTCATCACCCGCTGCGGCGGGAGCTGTCTCGCTGTGGCTCGGTCACGCCGCGGGTCTGACAGTCCCCCGGACTGTCATTCAATACCGCGTCGCCGCTTCGCTACCCAGGAGAAGCCTTGGGAGGCTAACGCTTGAAGCTAAATATTTCTCTGTTAGAGAAATGCTAAATTTTTGCTATGCAAAAGCTAAATACGCGCTTCGCGCGAGCTAAATATTCCGCTGAAGCGGAATGCAAAGGTAGAAATTTGCTTTGGCAAATTTCATTATAAATTATTCGAAGTTTAGAAAGTAAAAAACGGAGGCTATCAGTAGCCCAAGGCTTCTCCTGGGAGAAGCTCCCGCCGCAGCGGGTGATGAGGGGGCACCCAGAACGCTTTGTTCGCACTCTCTTTTTATTAATTACCTAATTACTAAAGGGACCGAATCAGTTCGCACTTGCTTATTAATATCAAAAGATTTAGGTTGTCTCATTGATCTATGAGACAACCTAAATTAATTTATTTATAAACTCTTCTTCCGATCTCGTCGAGATATGCGATGAGATCGTGCGGGTCGTTTGCGGTGATGTTGGTGAACTCGAACTTCATGCAGCGCTCGGCGGCCTCGCGGGTGTCGGCGTGATAGCCCCAGGCCTCGATGCCCTTTTCGTCAAGCATCTTGACGAGAGCTTCAATGTCCTCGTCGGACATACTCATCGGCACGCCCATACCGTACATACGGTCGAGAACGCGGGGGTCGTATCTCTTCATCTTGACGGGAGGCTGACCCTGCGTTTTAACGTGCGGATAGTGATCCTGAACGTAGAGAAGTGTCTGCGCGTCGAAGCTTGCAATTACCGAGCGCTCAAGCAGACCGTATTTTTCGAGCAGCTCGATGGCAACGTCAGCCACGCGGGGACGCTGCTCCTTGATCTCAACGTTGAGCACCATGTGCGCGGGAGCTTCGTCCCGAATGCATTCGAGTGCTTCCTCGAAGGTCGGCACGCGCTCGCCGGGGAATCCGAATTTAACGCCCGCGTCGAGAGCCTTCATTTCCTCGAGCGTCTTGAACCAGACCGCGCCCGTGCCGTCGGTGGTGCGATCGACCATTTCGTCGTGCATAACGATCATAACGTCGTCGCGCGTGAGCTGAATATCAAATTCAAGCACGTCAACGCCGAGGCGGAACGCCTCGCGGAAGGATATAAGAGTGTTCTCGGGCATATAAGCCTTGCAGCCTCTGTGACCCGTTACACCGAGTTTTTCTTTGTTCTGATCCCACATAGTAAAGTCCTCCTATAGTATAAATGCTGTTGAATTTTTTATTTTATTTCCTGCTCAAGAGCATTAAACTCCGGCGTATCAAAAAACTCCGCAAGCGTGATACCGAACCCGTCACAGATCATTTTAATCGTTACGATTCCGGGATTCCGGCTTTTGCCGTAAAGAATGTTTTTGAGCGAAGAAGGCGGAATTGCCGAAAGCGTGGCAAGGTTGTTGATCGTCATTCTTTTTTCATTACACAAATACAAAATTCGATTTTTAACCGCAGTGTAAGTGCCCATTGGCAACCTCCAAGAATTATTTGTATTAATTATAGCCTATTTCTCTTGACAAAGTAGGCTATATATGATACAATATAGTCTATAAATAGCTCCTTTGTTGCCACACAAAAACAGCCGACTCGATTTTGAGTCGGCTGTTGAGTTCTTTAGATGATTTGATGAAATGAAACTTTATTGTTGATCAGTAATTCTTTTGAAGCAAAAAGTCTGCGATGTGGATAGTTTTTATACCTTGGTAATTTCCTCCGGCATAATCATCGTTTAACAGGACATACTTCGGATAGTTGTCATTGATATCAAGAAGACGTCCGTATTCTCGTTCTTTTGTGTTTGAGTTGTTTATCTCGAGCGCAACTTGCACGTAGATCCTTTCATCACGGCGGGTAGCAATAAAATCGATCTCGTATCCTTCGAGCTTGCCCACACACACGTCATATCCGCGGCGAAGCAATTCGAGATATACGATATTTTCGAGCATCGCACTTGCGCTGTCGGCATTATAACCGAGAATGCTGTACCTGAAAGCGGGATCCGAAAGATAAAATTTTTCCTGTGTTTTGAGGATCTCCTTGCCTTTTATGTCGTATCTGTTGCAGCGGTGGATAATATACGCACTCTCAAGCTTGCACAGATAATTGTATACTGTCTCGTTGTCCAGGGTGCGCTGCTCATTTTTCAGATATTTCGTTATTGATGAAGCAGAAAAAGTGTTTCCTACATTGTCAAAAACATACTTTACGATCCGTTCAAACTGGTCAATTTTGCGAATGCTGTTCCTTTTTACAATATCGGTAAATATGGTGGAGTTGTATATGTCCTTGACTATCGTGTAGGCTTCATCTTTGCTGTATTCCCTTAGGTGAAGTGCAGGAAAGCCTCCATACTGTAAATAACGAGAGAGCTCGCGTTTTGGATCATCCGGTTCGGCATATTCTTTTCGAAATTCCAAGTATTCGGCAAACGAGAGAGGATAGATGCGAAATGAAATATAGCGCCCCGTGAGATAGGTGGAAATTTCCGAGGACATCATTCTTGAGTTGGATCCGGTGACATATATATCAACATCGTGATCCGACATCAGAGAATTGACAACCTTTTCCCAACCGTTTATTTCTTGAATTTCGTCGAGAAATATATATGTTTTGCGGTCGGGATCGAGTTCTCTCTTAATTTCGGAAAACAGCTCCTTTGAAGTGATTCCTTCATATTCAAGCGAATCGAAATTATAATGGAGGATACGTTTTTTTTCAACGCCGCGTTTTTCTATCTCAATGCGAAGCATATTCATAATGGTAGATTTTCCGCAACGTCTGACACCTGTCAGTATTTTAATAAATGGCGTATCCATATAGGTTATGATCTTGTTTATATAATCATTTCTGAGAATCATAATATTCACCTCCCGATATATATATTATATCCAAATTGTTTGACAAAGTCAATAGATTTATCGAAATATAATCGTAAAAATAAATAAAATCCAAAAGTTTTGCGGTTTATAACCGCAAAACTTTTGGATTTTATGAATGTTTGATATTATAATAACGTAAAGCAGTACGCGACCGTGTTATATTTTATCGTGCTCTATCCCCGAATTGATGAAACCAACCTGCTTGAAGTCCTTTGGGTTATGGCGGACTATGTAGTCGATGTAGGAGTCGATCAGCTCGGCGGTGAGGATGTAGCCTTCGGGGGTGAGGTGGCCGTGGAGGTAGAAGCGCTCGCGGAATTCGGCGCCGTAGCAGGGACCGTATTTGTAAAGGTCGATGACGTAGGAATTGTCGAAGATCCCGGTCAGCTTGTAGAGAAGATCGATCATCTGCGCCGTGACTTCCTCGCGTTCGGGGCGGTTGGAGCGTGGGAAGGTGACGAAGAAGAATTTTGCCTCGGGGCTGATCTCCTTGTAACGGCTGATGATGGCGCCGTAGAAGCCCGCGAAGGTCTCGGTGTTGTTGTTATGCCAATCCGAAACGTCGATATCGTCGATCGTGCCGACGGGCATATGCTTGTTGTAGATATCGTTGACACCAAGGGCAATGACATAAGCCTGAGCCGCCAGCTCGGGGTTCCAGAAGCCGCGGGACTCGGCGAAGGACTCGATATACTGCTTGCCCGTCATGCCGCCCTTGGAGAAATTGTAGGCCTTGAGGCCGTTCTTGCGCGCGATGTACTGTCCCCACGAGTATTCGTAGAGATCGTGATAATGTGCCTTGCCTGCCTCGTCGCGGGTCTCAAACTCGCCCGAGGAAAGGCTGTCGCCGATGAAGGCGATCGTTCTGAAAACGCTTGTGCGGCTGTAGCCACAGACGAGTCTGTCAAGCGGCTGTTCGTTTTCGGGGTAGAGATATTTGTTCCAATCCATTTTATTTCTCCTTACTGCGGATTGATCAGACCGCTCAGCATCCATTTTCCGTTTTTGAGCTCAAGGATGACGATACAGCAGTTTGAGCATACGAAATTGGTTGTATTAATATTTGTGGAAAAAACTATCGAGAGCGCCATACGAAGCAATCCCGCGTGAGTGAATGCGGCAACGGTGTCGCAGTCGAGTGTTTTGACTTTCTCGAGAAATTCTGCGGCGCGGGCGCGGAATTCATCGTTGCTCTCGCCGCCGAATGCGGTGTAGCCGTTGACGATCAGCTTCCTTTCCTCGGAATCGGCGGGCAGAAAAGGCTTGTGAGCAAGAGAGCCGAGGTTTATTTCGCGCAAGAGCTGGGTGGTTTCGTAAACGCAACCGGGGATGGCAGTTTCTGCGGTCTTCATCGCACGGATGAGGTCACTTGAATAGATCTTGTCGAATTTGACCCCTTCAAGTGTCGGGCGGATGCCTTCGGCATCTTCAATGCCCTTCGGCGTGAGATCAACCTGCGCCCAGCCGGTGTAATGACCCGAAAGGTTTGTCTCGCTTTGACCGTGTCTTATGAGATAAAGCTTCATTTTTTCTTGTATCCTTTGTAAAGATGAACGATGTTGAGGTCCTCTTCCATATCAAGACCGTGCGAGCCGTTGTCGCCGTCGATCTCGTGGCAGCCGTGATCCATTGCAAAGCCGACAAGAACGTTGCGATGGCTCAGGTGACGCTCGATAAGCTCGCAGAATTCGCCGAAAGCGTGGTCATTGGAGCGAAGCTCGCAAAGCGCCTCGAGCCCCTCGGGACCCTTTTTGTGCATCACGGAGTCGTAATTGCCGTTGTAGATGACGATAAGATCGTATTCATCCTTCATGATCAGCTCGGCAGCCTTTGCGTTTACGGCGTCAACGCCACCCTGCGGGAAGAGGTAGTAATCCATCTCGCGCTCAAGGAAGATGTTGCTCAGGCTCGCCTTGCCGTAAGAAACTATCGCGCATTTCTTGCCCGCGCGAAGAGCGGCGTCGAAGATGGAATCGATCTTGATGACGGGCTTTTCGTATTTGCGAATGCCGTGAACGGCGGGTTGTGCGCCGGTATACATCGTTCCGAAGCAAACGGGAGTGACCGAGGGCATAACAGAGCAGAGCGGGATCTCGATCTCCGCGCGAGCCTGCGCGCCCTTGGTAAGCTGCGGATACTTGCGATAGATCCACTCCGCGATCGCATCGGGGTTATACATTATGACGCGGTCGGCTTTCTCGCCGCCGAAAACGGTGTCTATGTAAGCTGTAAGATCAGCATTGGCGGGAGCCGCTTCGCTCGGAGCCTCGATGCCGAGGGCGTAAGCAAGCGCACCGCAGATCGTGTCAAGAGAATTGGGATTATACATATCGTTCCTCCTTAAAGCTCAACGTCCACAAAGGCGGGCGAGTGGTCGGATATGGGATAGTAATAGTCGGGTGAATAACGCTCGAAACGCTTGACGGCGCCTTCTTTTTCGCCTATGACGAGGATGTGGTCGATGGCGGTCTTGAAGGGACGGTCGGAGTAGACGGTCCTGAATCCGTCGGGGAAGCAGTAGTGATATCCGACAGCCTCCTCAGCAAAGTCGGTGGCCATGTCGTGCGCGTGGCGGAAGCCCTTGGCAAACGCCGATTGCACCGCCTTCGATTCATAGCCTGTGTTGAGGTCACCGACGAGGAATGCGGGACAGTCATATTTCTCACGGAAACGCTCGAGAGCGCGGGTCAGAAGACCGATCTGATACTCGCGCGCCTCGTCCGAGTGGGGCAGACAGTTGGAAGGATAGGGCTCTGCCATTCCTTCACTCGGCGAACGCTTCCACCAAAGGTGAGTGGTGGCAAAAATGAAGAGCTTACCGCTCTCCTTGACGCGGAAAACGCCGATATTGTAAGCCTTCGAGCGCGCGTCGTTGAACTTGCCTTCGAAGCCTTCTATGTAGTCGGGATATGTGAAAAATTCCGAATCGACGAGCTCAAGCTTGTCGGCGCGGTAGAGAATTGGCGTGAACCGACCCCAGATGAGGGTGTAATCAACGGGCTCTTCTGCCATTCCTTCCTTGAGAAGATCAGCCATAAGCGCGCTTGATTCCTGACAGCCGATGACGTCGGGCTGAGTCTCGCGCCAGACGCGAAGAAGCGAGGGCGCACGCACCGCCGCCGAACAGTCGAATCCCTTTTCCTCCCAAGCGGGAGAATTTTTATCTCGGTTCCAGATGTTGTGTGTCATAAGTCGGATAGTAGAAGACATAAGAGTTACCTCCCCTGATGTTGTTGAGATAATTATAGCATAAAATGGGGAAGATTGCAAGGAAATATAAAAATAAAGACCGCCGAAAAAAGCGGTCTATATAAAAAACAAAAGCCTCAAACGAGGCTTTTGGTAAGAACAAAGGATGGGCGGTGTATCCATCATCTCAGGTACTTCATAAAGAAGTGCGTCGGGAACCATTTCCGACCTCAATGTTACTTACGGAATAAGTATAATCTCACTCCAAGTACATTATACCATATACAAATAAAATTGTCAAGCGGTTGGCAATATTTTTTCTTTTTAATTATACACATGAATTATAATATAAAAAGATCGTGTAAGGTGATATCGGCGTTTATTGTTTGGAATTTATAATTTCATTCCCCTCCGACCCCTCTTCAATGATAAGCCTCGCATTCGGATTTGTAAAGACGTTGCTCGAGATGATATTGTTATTACCTTTAATTACGATATCGCCGTCTGTGATGTTGTTCATTATCACATTTCCGTCGCCGATGACGGTGATCGCGGGGGCGGTACAATGCGTGAAGGTGTTGCCGACTATGCGGTTTTTGTTACCCTCGACCCAAAGCGCGGGTGTTTTTTGCTTGAATACCTCTTTTTGTCTGTTATTTGCAGCATCGGGCTCGTAATACCAGAAAATGCCAGGGAGATCGAAGACGTTGTTCTCGACTGCCGCGCGTGAAACTTGGTAGAGCGTGACCGCCGCGCGGGGGAATCGGTCCGCTTCCGTAAATGCGCCGCCGTTGCGGACGAAATAACACTCGCTGATGCGGAGATTGTGCATCGAGGAGTTCTCACCATTTGCAAAAAAGCCGTAGCGCGGATTGTCGGCGCATATACATGACTTGAAAAGTGCGTAATAGGATGCTCTCGGGGCAAAATATATGCCGATGCAACAGCCGTCGGTGTTGAGCTTTTCAAACCTTACGGCGTCGATCTCGGAGTCTCCCGTGACGCACACAGCGGAGCCGAGCCCGCAGAAGGAGACCTTTGATACCTCGCCCTGATCGACCCGCACCGCGTCAAAGCAGATGCCGGATGATGCGGAAGGATTTTGATAATCAAAGCTTTCGCGCGTGTCCATACCGACAAAGTCGCCCGCGATGCCGATATCCTTGATGATATTTCCGCCGAGGGTGCGGCTCTCACCCACGCGGATGGCGGGGAAGCCGCCGTCCGTAAGCTTCAGCTTTGTGCCGAAGTCGGATTCAAAAACGCCGTTCGGGTCGGAGCTGTAATTCCAGACTTCGCCCTCAAGCTTTATGCAGGGCGTGTCGATGCCGATAGGCTCCGAAATGTCGTAGCGTCCGACGGGAAGATATATTTTTCCGCCCGATCTGAGTTTGGATATTTCTTTTTGAATGTCCATTTTTACCTGCTTTTTATGATCGCGTAGCCGTATCCCGCGAGGGATAGCGCGTTTTCGTTGATCTCACAATTATTAGAAAGCAGAGTCTCTTTTGATTCAAGATCAAGCTTCAAATCTTCTGCCTTACTCGAGAAATTACCGATGAAGAGGATTTCACCGTCCTCGGAAATTCGTTTGAAGGCGAGGACGTGATAATTTTCGATCGTGAGCCATTCCGTTCTGCCATTTGAGAGAGTGCCACACTCGCGGCGCAGGGCGTTGAGCTTGGCTACGATCTCTTTTCTGCGTTCAAATTCGGGTGAGTTTGCGCGTCTGTCGGTGAATTCGAATTTGCCGGGGTGGAAGCGGTTGGCGAACATCGAAAGGCGCGCGGTGTCGGCAAGCTCGTTGCCGCAGTAGACCATCGGCACGCCGTCGATGGTGTAATTTGCCGCAAGAATGAGCTCCATCGCGTCGTGACCGTAATGAGCCTCGATACGCCACGGCCAATCGGTGACGGTGTCGTGGTTGTCCATATCGCGCAGGATCAAGCCGCGCCCCGCAATGGCTTCCTCGTGTGATTTATGCTCGGCAATGACGGTCTCGGCGTTTACGTTTCCGGCGAGGAGATCATAGATCGCGCGGTGCCAGTAAAAGCCGTAATTTGCATCGAAAACGTCGAGGTAATCGGCTTTTTTGCCTTCATTTATCATAACCGCGTCGGGTTTGATCTTTCGTATGCGGTTAATGCCCTCCGCCCAGAAGTCGAGCGGCACTTCGTCGCCGACGTCGCAGCGGAATCCGTCCGCGCCGATCACGCCGATGTAGTACGCCATATTGCAGTACAGATACTCGCGCAAGCCCTCGCTGTCAAAATTGAGATAGGCAAAATTCCAGCGCGTTAGCTTGATACTTCCATCCGCCTCTCTGACGGCAAAATCGGGGTGGTCCTTGAACATTTCGGCATTAACGCCGATGTGAAGGTAAACGAGGTCGAGGATGACGCGCATTCCGAGTGAGTGGGCGTGTGCGACGAACTCTTTGAGATCGTCCATACTTCCGTATTCCTCGTCGATCTCGAAATAATCGGTCATACGGTAGGGATTTTTCGGGTTATCGGTCTCGGATTTGAGCTGCCGCGCACTCCAGAAAGTCTTGTCGGTGCTTTCGTCGGTCTTGAATATCGGGCATAGGTACATTATTCCAAAGCCCATCTGCGAAAGTGCGGGGAGCTCGGCGGTCACGGCGGAAATGGTGCCATTTGCGGAAAATGTGCGCGGGTTGATCTGATAGACCGCGCCTTTCCTGAACCAATCGGGAATGGGTCTTTTCATTTTGTTACCTCAGTTTTTTACCGCAAGCGCGGATGTAGGGCTTGAGATTTTCAAGCAATTCATCCTCGGTCTCGCCCGCGGGACAGTCGCTCCAAAGACAATAGCCGCAGATGTCTTTGACTTCAAGCTTTGCCGAGTAATCAGAAAACAGAGAACGAATGAGGCAGAGGGCGATTGCCAAAAATAATTTTGTGTGCTTTATGGTGTTATCAGTTTTGAAATTTAATTCTGTCTTGCAGCTATATACATATCTATATCGTTTACGATATATCTTTCTCCTGTTGTATGCAATGCTTCAAAGTAATTGACAATATATTCGAGAACATTGTATTGACTAAACAGAGACATTACCTGCCTGCCGCTGAGGTCTTTTGCATTTTTGTAGATTTCTATACAATAAATCAAAAAAGTTGCTTCTTTACTCATGCTTAAGCCTCCTCGGGATAAGTGATCTTGCCCGTGGCTTTCTCTTCTGCATACATTTCGTAGAGAGCCTTGGGACTGAGATGCCACAGCTTGGTTTCCTCCTCCTCCAAAGCGGCGTAAAGCTTCGATTCGTAAAGAGCACGGGTAGCCTCGGTTTCGGAGACGCTTTCTTTGTCCACTATCTCTTTTACAAGCTGCGGGATCAATAAAATCAGCATTGCTTTGAATTTTTGTTTATCCATCGAAATGCTCCTTTCCGAACTTTGCTTCCTTGAACGTAATGAATGACAATGCCAAATCTGTTGTAAACACATACTGATTATATAATTTTTTGATCTTCAACGCTTCGAGTGTCTGTTCTTTGGAATAAACCCCGGTGGAATATAGGATAAAGGTTTGGTATACGTCGTCATTTGCAACCGGACCGCATATTAAATCGTAGCCTGCGGTTCTGTCGATACCGGAACGGTTATCCGAAACAAAATCAAGCCACGCTTCGTCGGCACACTCAAAATTCAAGACCTTTGCTTTATCAAAAATACTTTCATCAAGCTCATAGACATTGACGGTACTGCGACCGTATTTTTTGCGAACCGTTACTTTACCGGCGAAGTTCAGAGCTTGATCGTAATTCGTTGTAGTGTAAAAACCTGCTCCAAAGTCAAGATACCTGTTAGGCGTCAGAATTTTTGGCTTTTGGACAGTCATATTACTTCCGTGATAAATAATCATAAGCTCACCTCCGCACATTTTTACAATTATATTATAACCTACAAAACCGTGTTTGTCAAGAAAAATATAGCTTTACAACATCTTCTTTCCGCACGCATAAAGATACGGCTTGAGACTTTCAAGCAATTCATCCTCGGTCTCGCCCGCGGGACAGTCGCTCCAAAGGCAGTAGCCGCCGCCGAGGATGCGTTCGTCGGGTGCGGGAAGATCGATCTCGGAATTGCCGCGGCTGAAGTGATAGGCGTTCCAATCGCGCTCGAGGATCTCGGGAGTGGTGCCGTATTTATCGCCGCCGAAGCCGACGACGTAATAAACGTAGGGGCTGATGAAATTGTAGACCTTATGACCACGGTCGAGGTATGTATGGACGGTGTTTTTGCCGCCGTTCGACTGTATCGACCAATATTGAATATCGATCGAGCGGTCAAGCTCGGTCACACCCTGCTAGCCCGTGTCATAGTCGCGGTAGACGTCGTCGTTCCACATAAGTATCTTCTCATAGCCTATTGAGCGCATCAGGGCGACGATGTCGTTCATATAGAGGATGAAGGCATCGTATGCCACGGCGTTCTCGTTGCCCGTCAAAGCTTTGGCGTGGGCGTCCCAATGGTCGAGATTCTGCCATTTCGAGAGGGTGTCATCGATGGTCTCGCCGTATCCGAGGAGCTCGTCGCCGCCGATGTCGAATTTCCGACACCCGAGGGAGTAGAAGAAGCGTCCGTACTCGTCGTAAAGATTCCGCGCAAACTCGACCGCCTCGGGATTGGAGATGTCGATCCCGCGCGAGAAATTGTACTGCTCGGGCTCCTTATTGAAGCTTGAGCCCCTGACTATCGACTTTATGCCGTTTTTGTGGAAATAGTTCGAGATGTCCGAGCCCGTCTGCGCGTTGTATTTCTTGACGGCATAGTTCATATGCCCGGGAGAGTCGAAGGATGGGATCACTTCGATTCCCTCGCTCTGTGCGAAGCGGACGACGTCCGCCATTTCATCCTGCGTGATGAATTTTGAATCGTTTTCCGCCTGACCGTTCGCCGCGCCGTAAACGCAAAGAGTATGGTCGCCGCCCGCAAGCCAAGGGTAGGTCTTCGACTCAAGACGGTGCCCCATATCCTCGCCGAAATGAATGCTGATGGTATTGAACCCCGCGCTCTTAATTTCAAGAATGAGCCTCTTTATCCATGCGGGAGTGTAGTATTTCCGCGCGCAGTCCAGCATAAAAATGCGCTCGGGAACGCTGTATATTGATGTTTTCATAGCATTTTCCTTCTTGGTGATCTATTTTTTTACAATGGCAACGCGGTTGCTCGTTTTGTCGATGATGATTTCTATCGGGTATTCAAGAAAAGTGAAAAAAAGTGCGTGTACGGTGCCGTCATCGACCATCAAATCTCCGTTCGATAATTCACAAACAAAATGTGTGTTCCCGGGAGGGCAAATCAGATAATTCTCGTCGTCTCCTGCTTTAGTGAGAGTTCTTGCGGTAATTGATATTACATATTCAAAGTTATTGCAATAAAATGATGCTCTATCACCGTTATGCGTCAGTTCAAATCCGAGAGCCTCGATGACATCGCAAAGAGGCAGAACGGCATATTTGCGGTATATTTCCGCACTGTCGATTATTACCGCGTCTTCGGGTATCTCGGAAGGTGGATCATTATCTGCACATCCAATAAAACCCAATAAACAGATCGCGACGATGAAAAGAAGAAAGGCTTTTTTCATTATTTATATTCCTTTCTGAACAAATGGACTATGTGAATAGGTGGCTTTTATTGACAGAAAGCTATGTTCGCACTCTCAAAACGGCCTTCCCCGATTGGAAATGCTGTCAACTTAAGAATAATTGATTCACTTGATAAAATGCAGTACAGACGGTGTCCCCTCATCACCCGCTGCGGCGGGAGCTTCTCCCAGGAGAAGCCTTGGGAGGCTAAAGCCTTGAGCTAAATATTTCTCTCTTAGAGAAATGCTAAATTTTTGCTATGCAAAAGCTAAATACGCGCTTCGCGCGAGCTAAATATTCCGCAAAAGCGGAATGCAAAGGTAGAAATTTGCTTTGGCAAATTTCATTATAAATTATTCGAAGTTTAGAAAGTAAAAAACGGAGGCTATCAGTAGCCCAAGGCTTCTCCTGGGAGAAGCTCCCG
>JAFQGP010000054.1 GCA_017415485.1 Clostridia bacterium | reverse complement strand
GCTTTTTCTTGTATCTATATTATACCATATTTCCGCTTTTCTGTAAAGTACGACAAAGGGCTCAGAACTTTCGTCCTGAACCCTTTGTCAGTGGTCTGAGAACGCAGTCCAAAGGACTGCGTTCTCTTTTTGGTTGCGGAGGTGGGACTTGAACCACACGGCCTCCGGGTTATGAGCCCGACGAGCTACCAACTGCTCCACTCCGCGATATTGAATTTGCCGGTTATCCTTGCGGCACTGTGTGGTGCCGGTGACCGGATTTGAACCGGTACGATACTTTCGTATCAGCGGATTTTAAGTCCGCGGCGTCTGCCTGTTCCGCCACACCGGCTAAAACAGTACACTCATAGTGCTTATATATTATAACATACTAAACTCGCTATGTCAATACCTTTTTGCAATTTTCTTTCAAAATCTTTCGACATTCCTCGGTTTGATTGACAAATTTCCTACAATATGATATAATAACGTAAATTCACAACGGAGGCCCAGATTTGAAAAAACGCGCTTTTGCCTTACTTTTGGCATTCATAATACTATTCACCGTTTCCTGCTCGGAGAACGGTCTTCAGGACGAGATCACCGAGGGCGGATGTTTTGCTCCCGCGCACGTTGACACGAACAACGACGGGCTTTGCGACTTTTGTATGCTCACGCTGACCGTCACGGTCGACCTTTACGCGATAAACGACCTTCACGGCAAGCTGCTCGACGGCGATTCGCAGCCGGGGGCGGACGAGTTGACATCCTTCCTCAAATCCGCTCGCGAGGGCGATGACTACGCGCTCTTTCTTTCCTCGGGCGATATGTGGCAGGGCACTTCGGAATCGAATCTGACGCGCGGCAAGATCGTCACCGATTGGATGAACTCGCTCGGATTCGTTTCAATGACGCTCGGCAACCACGAATTTGACTGGGGCGAGGAATACATCGTCGAAAATCTCGAACTTGCGGATTTTCCTTTTCTTGCGATAAACATCTACGACCGCGCGACCGACACACTCGCCGACTACTGCACCCCTTCCGTCACCGTCGAGTGCGGAGCGGCTACCATTGGTATTATAGGCGCGATCGGGGACTGTTATTCATCGATCGCGGGCGACAAGGTGGAAAATATTTATTTCAAGACGGGCGACGAGCTCATTTCTTTGATTTCCGCCGAAAGCGAGCGTCTGCGGGCGGGCGGCGCGGATTTCATAGTCCTCTCTCTCCATGACAGCGGCGCGGACATTGAGCTTTCAAAGGAGCACGTTGACCTTGTTTTCGAGGGTCACACTCACAAAAACTACGTCCGACCCGACAAGCACGGCGTTTACCACCTTCAGGGCGGCGGCGACAATGACGGCATCGCGCACGTCGAGGCTGTCATCAACGTCGCGGGTGGCGAGAGCTACGTGAAGACCGCCGAGTACATTCCTTCCGACAAATACGACGACTCGCCCTCCGACCCCATCATCGGCGAGCTTATGAAGAAATACGCCTCCGACGTTGCAAAGGCGGACGAGGTTCTGGGCAAGAATTCCGCTCTCCGCGGCGGCGACTGGCTGCGCGCGCTCGTGGCAAGGCTTTATTTTGAAAAGGGCTTTGAGGAATGGGGCAAAGAATACGACATCGTGCTTGGCGGCGGCTATCTTTCGGTTCGCGCGCCATACAATCTCTCGGTCGGCGAAGTCAAATACTCGGATCTGCAGTCGATCTTTCCGTTTGACAACACCCTCGACCTTTGCTCGGTCAAGGGAAAGGATCTCAAATCGAAATTCATCAACACCTCGAACTCGAATTACTTCGTTTATTACGGCGACTACGGGCAGTCGGTTCGCTTCGGCATCGACGATGAGGCGACCTATTACATCATCGTCGATTCCTACACCTCGTCCTACGCGCCAAACCGTCTGACCGTCATCGACTCGCTCGGCGACGGCATTTACGCCCGCGATCTGCTCGCCGAGTACATAAAAAGCGGGAAATTGGAATAAAAACTCAAAATCGCTTGACAAAACTAAATTATAGTGTTATAATATAGTGCAAAAAAAATTACAATGGAGGATTTTCCACAATGAAACGCATTATCGCACTTCTTCTCTGCCTTATTATGGCAGTATCCGCAGTAGCTTGCAACAGCGGCAACACCCCCGCTGAAACCACCAAGGCTCCCGAGACTCAGGCTCCCGCTACCGATGCTCCCGAGACCCAGGCTCCTGCTACCGACGCTCCCGTAGAGACCACCGAGGCTCCCGCAGAGACCACCATGGCTCCCGAGACCACCGTGGCTGTTGAGACCACTCCCTCTTACGAGTTCTCCAGCCTCTCCGCAGCTGAGCAGGCAGCTCTCAAGGCTGTTATGCCCGTATCTCTTCCCGACTACTCCTCATACGAGATCGTTACCCGCGCTATGAGCTTCGATGCAGGCGCTGACGAGTACGTTATCGGCGGTAACTCCAAGGGCAGCACCAAGTTTGTAACCGAGGCTGAAGGCGCTGTCTTCGGTCAGGCTGTTAAGCTTGCTGCTATCAACGACAAGGGCGACAACCGTACCGAGATCGAGGTTACTCCCCTTGCAGATATGGACATTTCCACCGCAAAGGGCATTATGTTCTACGTTGACTTCTCCAACGTACTTCCTCACTCCGATGAGACCAAGAAGATGTGTACTTCCGTAACCATCAACACCAACAAATACCGCGCAAAGGGTCCCAACAACGGTAACGGCGATGGCTCCGCTGTCGGTTACTACTACATGGCAGGCACCTGGATGCAGACTTCCAACATCAACGCATGCCGTATGGAGATCCCCACAAACTTCGCAGGTTGGCTTTATATCCCCTCCACTTCCTTCTACGGAAGCGATGAAGGCGCAGGCCTCGGCGAGACCTTCGGCGATATCTTCGTTATGAATATGCGTTGCTACACCGACGGTTACACCTACTCTGCAGATAACTACATTATCTTCGACGAGATCGTATTCGTTAAGTAATAGCTTAAAACCCTCCGGCTGGATTTCAGCCGGAGGGTTTTGGTAAGTGAAAGCTTTTCGCGCGTGGCGCGAAGTTAAGGTCCGCCTTCGGAGGAGATAAGATCGCCTGCGGCGAGTGAAGGTTCGCCGATGGCGAAGATGAGGTAATTTTCCGTCGGGACGGAAAATATTTTTATTTGAAATTTGCTTTCGCAAATTTCTTCCTTTACTTCGCCGAAGGCGAATCTTAACTCGCCGCAGGCGATCTTAACTTGCGCGCAAGCGCAATATTAACTCGGGCTTCGCCCGATCTTCACTCTTATATTTCACTTTTTACCATTGAGGCATTGACTTTCCCCAATTTATATGGTATAATTTATTATTAATGAATTCAAAAACTCAAACGGAGATGAAAAATTATGCTTGATTTAAAGTTTGTCAGAGAAAATCCCGAGATCGTAAAGCAGAATATGCGCAATAAATTCCAGGATCACAAGCTGGGGCTTGTTGACGAGGTCATCGCGCTTGACGCGGAAAACCGCCGCATCATCAGCGAGGCTAACGACCTTCGCGCCGAGAAGAACCGTCTTTCGAAGCAGATCGGTATGCTTATGGCGCAGAAGAAGATCGAAGAGGCTAACGAAACTAAGCAGAAGGTTGCGGAGAGCGCAAAGAGACTTGCTGAGCTCGAGGCTCTTGAGCCCGAATACGAAGAAAAGATCAAGAAGATCATGATGACCATCCCCAACATCATTGATCCCAGCGTTCCGATCGGTAAGGACGACAGCGAGAACGTCGAGGTTCAGCGTTACGGTGAGCCCGTGACCCCCGATTTCGAGGTTCCCTACCACGCCGACATTTTCGAGTCCTTCGACGGCATCGATCTTGACGCTGCACGCCGCGTTGCGGGCAACGGCTTCTACTACCTTATGGGCGACATCGCACGCCTCCATTCCGCAGTTATTTCCTACGCACGCGATTTCATGATCGACCGCGGCTTTACCTATTGCATTCCTCCCTTCATGATCCGCTCCGACGTTGTTACCGGCGTTATGTCCTTTGCGGAAATGGATGCAATGATGTATAAGATCGAGGGCGAGGATCTTTACCTTATCGGTACCTCCGAGCACTCCATGATCGGTAAGTTTATCGACACCATCAATCCCGAGGAATCACTTCCCTACACTCTCACCAGCTACTCCCCCTGCTTCCGCAAGGAAAAGGGCGCGCACGGCATCGAGGAGAGAGGCGTTTACCGTATCCATCAGTTCGAGAAGCAGGAAATGATCGTTGTCTGCCGTCCCGAGGAATCCCCCATGTGGTTCGACAAGCTCTGGCAGAACACCGTTGACCTCTTCCGCTCGCTCGACATTCCCGTTCGTACACTCGAGTGCTGCTCGGGTGACCTTGCTGACCTCAAGGTCAAGTCGATCGACGTCGAGGCTTGGTCCCCCAGACAGCAGAAGTATTTCGAGGTCGGTTCGTGCTCGAACCTCGGCGACGCACAGGCACGCCGACTCAAGATCCGCGTAAACTCGAAGGAAAAGGGCAAGTATTTTGCTCACACCCTCAACAACACCGTCGTTGCTCCCCCCAGAATGCTCATCGCCTTCTGCGAGAACAACCTCTGCGCCGACGGCTCGATCAACATTCCCGTAGCACTCCGTCCCTATATGGGAGGCAAGGAAAAGATCGTTCCCAAGAAATAAGTTATTAGTTGCTAGTTGCTAGAAAAAAAGAAGCTTTTCGCCGAGGCGAAAAGCTTCTTTTGTTATCGAGTTTTTAATTGAAATCTGAAAAGTGTATTTTTGGCGTGTCATTTTTATATGAAAAGTGTAATTTTGTGGTGTCATTTTTATATGAAAAGTGTATTTTTTAGTCGACTATTTTATATGAAAAGTGTATTGTCTTCAGAATAATTTACTTCATCATCTTCTTCAAATCGACCGAATCCTTCGGCGGGGATACTTTCCTTAATTAACATTTGCCAAAAAGAAGCTTTTCGCCTCGGCGAAAAGCTTCTTTTGTTTTTATGGGTTGATTTTTTGGGCTGTTACCCTAATGACATTTTCAATTTCAAATATTTCGGCAATGGTTTTATTTTTGTTTGTTCTGTCTATCATATCATTGCATTTTAAGGTAAAAACGATCTCTCCATCGGTTCTTATTATCATTCCGTCCTTCTGAACGGCTTCGACAAACACATATTTATCTCCGTCATTCTTTATTACGATCTTCAGTCCGTCGTCAAGAGTCAAAAACAGCATATTGCCCTTGACCTCGTAGGTTCCCGAATATTTTTCGTGGATCGCCGATTGGCCGATTTTTGAATATGTCACTTCAACGGTTTTTTTCCATCTGTCAAAATCGATATTCCACTTGACTCTCGGGTTTCCCGTGGTTTGGAGTACCTTTGACCAAGACAAAGATACGGGGCCCTTCGGACGGATGGCATCAAGCTCTGCCGTCGGGAAGATCTTATTTTTCACACCATCCGTAACAAAGTAAATATAGGAACTGCATGAATCTTGGAGAGCTTTATGCACTCTGTCTCCGATCAGATAAGGTGTATCGACGGAAGTCACATTGCTTTTGCTGTCTTTAATTCCCAGTCTGTCTTCAAGCGCAGACGTATACTGTGCATAATCCCCGTTGCTTCCGCCATCAAGCAAGATTCCATACATATGGCGGTTATAATTTGCGCTGCCTCCTGCCCGACAGTAAAACAAAGTTCCTGTATCGAGGATTCGCAAACGCTCGGAGATCATCTTTTCAATCTGCGTCAACATCTCGTTATATGCCTTGAAGGCAGATTCAAAATCCCGGTACTCGGAAAAATCCCCGTGATATGGTCTAATGGTCATATATCCTACCTTGTGTTCGCTCTCACAGCTCTCGTAACTGTTGAGTCGATTCAACAAGTATTCATGCATCTCCTCAAGCGAATTCCAGGTTCCTTGTGTTATACTTGAGTGATAAAGATTTATCTCAACACCCGTGGTATGATTGCTGAAATCGGGCATCACTATTTTGTCATACTCAAAATAGAGCCTCACCGTGTCGTTGATGATGAATGATATCTCATCGAATGTCAGCGGCTGACGAACGCCGTCCTTTCGCATCTGCAGAGATTCCTCTACCTGCTCCCATGTGAAGAGATGGAAGATACACTCTCCATTATCTCCAATCTCTTCACGTCCGTATGCGCCGAATTTCTTCTGCATTTCGGACTGCGCGGTCGGTGTTTCCTCGATGACGGGCGGCAGGGTCACCTCGCCTTGTGTCATCTCCTTCGTTTCCTCGGGCGGTTCGCCGATAAGATACATACATCCGCAAAGGGCAAGCGCCGCCGCGAGTACGAGCGAAGCGGCAATAATTATTATTTTCGTGTTTTTCATTTTGCACTCTCCTTTCTATCAGTAGTGATGTCAACTTGTTGAGAAGCAAGTGCGAACAAAATTTTCTTGGTGTCCCCTCATCACCCGCTGCGGCGGGAGCTTCTCCCAGGAGAAGCCTAAGCGGTAGGTCGCTTATGCTTTGAACTTCTGCCAATATCGTTTAGGAGGAAATCGTTTATTGGTCAAATAGGAATTATTTGATTAAAATCAAACCGAGGCACAAATCAAAACAACCGCACTCAAAACTCAGACTTCTCCTGGGAGAAGCTCCCGCCGTCGGGTTCCCGGAAACGCGATTGCGCGTTTTTGGGGTTCTGACGTAGCGGGTGATGAGGGGACACCGGGGGGAAGATATGTTCGCATTCATTCCGAAGGGATTTTCTTAAGTTGACTTCATTACTTTCTTGCCCTTATTGTACACCCGCGATTTCATCAACTTATCTTCAACTTGTAATCAAGTTGTAAAATCGAAAAATACTTTGGTTCCTTTTCCGATTTTTGATTCAAAACGCAATTTTGCACCGTGCGCCTCGGCGATATTCTTGCAAAGAGCAAGCCCAAGACCCGCGCCGCCTTCGGCACGTGAGCGCGATTTGTCGGTGCGGTAGAAGGGCTCGGTGATGTGAAGAAGCTCTTCTTCATTCATTCCCTTGCCGTTGTCCTCGACTGATGCGGAATCGGAAGAGCATCTGAGAACCACTTTTCCGCCCGCCGCGCAAGCCTTCAGAGCGTTGTCGGCGAGGTTATCAAACAACATCGAAAGCAGCAGCGCGTTGCCGCTCACCGTGACATTTTCGGTGTCGCAGACGAGCTCGACGCCCTTTTCCTTCGCCTTCGGAGCAAGCCTTTCGGCAGTTCCGCAAAGGACTTCGTCAAGCGCGATTTCAGCCATTTCGGGCGGATTTTCGCGAACGTAGGCGGTGTCGAGCAATATTTCCGACATTTTCGTCAGTCTCTCCGCCTCCGAAACTATATATCTTGAAGCAACGAGCCTTTCCTCCTCGCTCACCGCCGCGCGCTCCAAATACTCGGCATAGCCGCGAATGACGGTCAGCGGGGTTCGCAGCTCATGCGCCATATTGTCGACGAGCATCTGCTTTTTTTCCGCGTTTGCTTCAAGCGCCGACATCTGACTTTTGATAGTCCCGAGCATCGAATTGAAGCTCTTGCCGAGGAGCGCAAATTCGTCCTTGCCGCTCTCATCGGCGCTGACCGAAAGGTCGCCCTCCCCGATCTTTGCAGTCGTTTCGCGCAGTCTTTCAAGCGGGAGCGAGAGACTTTTGAGGATAAAGTAAAGTACCGCCGCAAGCAGAGCCGAAACGCCGAGCGCGGTCAGCATATAAGTCAGCGTCAACGCGCGGAATTCGCGGTCGAGGCTATCCACGTTCTTTGCGAAGATCATGGTATATCCGCTCACATCCGAGCAGATAACGATATGCCGCACGCCGCCGATCTTTTTATGAAATATTGTTCCGCTTTTCGCCTCTATCTCTTCGGGCAGGCTCGAAAACACGGTCCTTCCGTTGCGCTCAAAGGAGAGGAAGACGCCTCGTTCGGAATAATAGTTTCCGTAAGAGGTCATCAGAAGCGACGGGCTCTGCGCTCTGCTTGCCGCGAGCATATCCTCGAGATCGCGCTCAAAGGAGCGGGCGACATAATATTGCTCCGCGCCCGCGCTCTCCTCCGCAGACCGCACGCTTTTGCTGTACGTGAAAAGCGTCAGCGAGAGTATCCCCGCATTAAGGCAAACGAGGAATAAGATAAGCGTTAAAATATACGTCTTTTGCCAGAATCTCATATTCATATCTCAAGTCTGTAGCCCGTTTTGTAGACAGTTTTGAGCCGCTCGGAAATGCCGAGCTTCTGTCGCAGCTTCTGCACGTGAACGTCGACCGTCCGCGTGTCGCCCTCGTAATCGAAATCCCAGACAAGCTCGATCAGCTTCTCTCTTGAAAGCGCAAGATTGCGGTTCGTGATGAACGCAGAAAGGAGCTCAAATTCCTTCGGCTTGAGGATCACTTCCGCGCCGTCCTTGTAAACGCGGCGTGTGTCGAATTCGACGCGTATGCCGTCAAATTCGAAAGCCTCGCTCTCGCCCTTTGTTCGGCGAAGCACCGCCTTGACGCGCTCGACGAGCTCGAGTATCTCGAAGGGCTTGACGATATAATCATCCGCGCCGAGCTTGAGTCCGCGTAGCCTGTCCTCGACCGAAACACGCGCCGTGACGAATATGACGGGCGTTTTGATCTGTCCGATTATCTCAAATCCCGAAAGCTCGGGGAGCATCACGTCGAGGATGACGAGATCGTGCTCTCCCGAAAGCGCGCGCTCGAGTGCCGACGCACCGTCGAAAACCTGCTCGCATTTATGCCCGACGAGCGAAAGATTGAGTTTTATGAGGTCGTTTATCGCTCTTTCGTCCTCGGCTATAAGAATATTTGCCATTTCCGCTCCTCCGCAATTTTTTCACTTTATTATACCAAAAAGATGTTATCAACTTGTAATCAAACAGCCGCCCGAGGGCGGCTGTTTGATATATGTCAATTATTAATGGTATCTTTAAGAGCCTTGCCTGCTTTGAAAGCGGGAGCCTTGGAAGCCGCAACCTTTACGGTTTCGCCGGTGCGGGGGTTCTTTGCAACTCTTTCGGGACGCTCGCGGACTTCAAATGTGCCGAATCCGGTAACCTGAACCTTCTCGCCTGCCTTGAGATTCTCAATGATGGATGCCCAAAGCGCTTCGTAAACTGCCTCTGTATCCTTCTTGCTGACGCCTGCTTTTTCTGCAATAACGCCGATAAATTCTTTCTTGGTCATAATATATATTCCTCCAAAAATAGTGTCGACTCGGTTATTTTCTTAATCTGTCGATAGTATATGCATTATAGCACAGAATTACTCATTTGTCAATAAAATATGTGCAAAAAATGTCAAAATAAATGAAAATTATTGACAAATTCGTTATTTTAGACGAAATATTACTTGAGTAATTGTGCAAACTGCACAGCCTTATCATAAACGAGCTTAAAATAACTGTCGAGCGTGAGGTCCTTATAGATATCGTGCGTATTCTTGCCGGGCTTTGAGGCGAGGGTCAGCTCAAAGGTCAGCTCGCCCGAATAGTTGATGCGATCGAGTCTTTCGGCAATTCCCTGCCAATCGGCAATGCCGTCGAAGGGGAAAAGATGCGAGTCGTCAAGCCAGGTGATAACGTTCGGATCGGTCTGACCGAGGTTGTCGTTGAGGTGGGTACAGATCAGCTTGTCACCGAAGAGTGCGGGAACGTCCATCGAACCGTTATAGCACATTTCGTGACCCGTGTCCCAACAATAGCCGATTGCGGGTGAAGAACCGAGCTCCGCAATGATCTTTTCGAGGTATTCAATACCCTCAACGTTTTCAAATGCGACCTTGATGCCAAGCTTTTCCGCCTCGCGGACAAGTCTGCCGTAGCGTTCGATGCCGCGGTCGGTGGGGTTGTGGCGATCCATACCGATGATGGGATGGACAACAACGATCGGCGCGCCCGCCTCAGCACTCTCGCGAAGGCAGTCGATCAGATTGTCGATAACCTTGTCACCTGCAGGGCCCCATTCCCAGGGCTTGTGCGCATCCGTAAAAGGCGCGTGGACCGACTGGAAGTAAAGCCCGCGGTCGCTGATCTTTTTTGCCACTTCCTTCATCTTTCCAACGTACCAACCCGTGAAAACGCCGTCAAAACCGGCCGCTTTCATAGAGTCAAGGCAGTCCTCAAGGGAAACGTCCTTAAATCCGGGATTCAGGTTTATGCAAATTTTTCTCTTCATTGTATATTTCCTCGCTTTCGGGAGATAATTTTTATGGAATAATTATAGCACTAAATGCACAAAAAATAAAGTCTTTTCAAGAAGATTATCATACAAAAAGAGAATTTTTTGATTTTCTCGATTTTTTCGCAGAAAATTTCAAAAAAGACTTGACAAACGCGCCATTTTCTGCTATAATATACACCGCACGATACAGTGCAAACAAAATATGCAGCGTAGCGGCGTCGCCAAGCGGTAAGGCAACGGACTCTGACTCCGTCATTTCCTAGGTTCGAATCCTTGCGCCGCTGCCAAAAAATTCCGAGAACTTCGTTCTCGGAATTTTTTTATCCAAGCCGCAGGCTTGGCATATCATCACGCGCAAGCGTGTATATCATCGCCTTTGGCGTATATCATCACCGAAGGTGCATTCTCCGCGGCTTGATGATATACCGCCTTGCGGCGGATGATATACACGCTTGCGCGTGATGATATACCGCAACAAGTTGCGGATGATATGCAATTCCTGCGGAATTGATGGTATACAATGGCTTCGCCATTGATTTTTGCGAAGAAATGTGATATAATACTTCTGTATGGGAGGTGAGCGTATGCCAAAGAATTATTTGCTGATATACTCCGAACAACTCGCAACAGAGACGGAACTAATGTGCCAGCATATCCAAGCACCATCTAACACTTTGTACCAAATACGAAAGAGCTCGAGCAGCGTTTACGCAAATATTCGCGAAGCAAATTACGGTCAAAGCACGGCAGATATGCTTTCAAAATTCGAAATTGCTCTCAAAGAATGCAGTGAGACAGAAGGCTGGCTGCAATTACTTTACAATACCCACGGCATAGACGAGACCACTTTTAAGAAGCAGCGAAACCTCTGCGGTAGAATTCGAAGAATGCTTATCGCCAGCTGCAGAACATTGAAAGAAAAGTTGCAAAAGGATAATTAATTCCGAATGGCAGTGGTAATAAAATATCATGCCACTTTTCATATTGACGGATCGAATACAAACGCCATATATGTTCCTCTCAATTTTGAATTGTTTTAGATTCAATCAGCTATACATAGATTTCATCTAATATGTGTGATATAATATAACCACGGAAAACCACCCGAAGATAATTGGAGGAATTATTATGACTTTCGGACAAAAAATCAAAAAACTGCGTACAGAAAGTAATTGGACACAAGAACAATTTGCGGAATTGATGGGAGTTTCGGCACAGGCAGTCAGCCGTTGGGAAACAGATTCATCAATGCCCGATATCTCCTTGATCGCGCCAATTGCTTATACCTTTAATGTTTCATGCGACTACCTGCTTGGAGTTGATCTTAAAAGCAAGGAAAAGGATATCTATTCTATCAGAAAAAGAGCCTTTGAATCTGTTGTCGGAGATAACCCTCAGAAATGGTTGAATGCCTCAAATATGATTCGTAACGGCTTAAAGAAATACCCCGATAGCTGGGTATTGAAAGATAGCCTCGTAGTTTTTTTAGCTATCCTTTCACTACCCAAAAACAACGAAGGCTACGCGGAAGCAGGCAAAGAATTAAATGCGCTTTGCGAAGAAATACTTGCAAAATGCCCCAACAAAAAAAGTCACTATAACGCAATTTATTGGATGTGCCACTCCGCAAACATAACAAATAACCGTGAGCGAGCCGTTGAATTAGCTAAAACAATGCCGCACCACTATGCGTGTCAGGAAGAATTGTTGAAGAGCATTGAAAAAGCTTGTGATCTTTCACCTTAATACTGTTTATCTCACCTATATTTCTCAACAAACTCCACCATCATCTTCCCCAGAACATTATCCCCATTTTCATCCACCGTTTTATTCTGCTCACAATGCTTTCCGTGGAAAAGGGTAAAACCGATCTTTTCTTCATCATACTCAAAATGTCTGAGTGTCGCCAGCACAAGCATAGTCTGCTCATATCGGCACTTCATATCGTTATCCGACACAACGAAATGCATCGGCGGATAGCTTTCTTCCAATCCTATATGGAACAGCGGGGCGCTTTCATCAATTATTACTCTTTTTGAAGATATTCCCCTCTCCTTCAAGACTTTGAAATGAGCAGTGGGCTGACCCGCGTTGTGGAAATATCCCGCCACGGGGATCTTAAGCTCGCCGAAGCTTGCAAGCCAATGCTTGTCAAAGCAAAGCATCATGGAAAGATAGCCGCCTGCCGAGCTTCCTCCAACGAACAGCTTTTGACAGTTTCCATAGTTGCCTATGTTTTCGGATACCCAATGCACAGCTTCTGCCGCGTCCTCAATAAAATCGGGATATTGGGCGCTCGGGTACATTCGGTAATTTGCGGATACAAAGGCAATGCCGTTCTTCGCCAGATATTCAGCATATTTTTTGGCACTGTTTTTTGAGCCGCGTTCCAAGCCGCCGCCGTGGAAATAGACGAAAACCGAGAACTCCGAAGTCTCGGGCAAATACAGGTCAAGCAACAATTCCTCGTTTTCGCGTTTTGCGTAACAGAGATCTTCAATAAGTTTCATTTGTATTCTCCTTTATACCAAATAAGACAGTACCCAATAAATTATCGGGATCGTGAATATCGACAGGACCGTAGTTCCGAGAGTCATTGAAACCGCGTTTTCGGTGTCACCGCCGAAGCCGTCGGCAAAGGTTGAAGCAAGCCCCGCGGTAGGCATGGCAAACGCTATGAAAAATCCGAGGATGATGCTGTCATCAACGATGCCGGCTCCCAGATGCTTGGCGGCAAGAAGCAACGCCAGGATAATGCAAGGAAACGCTACCAGCTTCATTGAACACACGTAGTACATACGCGGGGACTTGAACAGAGAAACAAACCTGATCTCCGCCATTTTCATTCCGAGTATCGTCATCGAAAGCGGAGTAACAAGCCCGCTGAAATGAGACGAAAAGGTTGATATTTCGGGTATGTAGGTATTCACCTTCATCAGATTCAACACCACTCCAACGATAAAGGCTATAAGCACGGGGTTCAAGAAGGCTTTTTTCAGGCTTATTCTGCTTTTGTCGCCCGAAACAAGATATACTCCTAAGGTATACATTAAAATATTCGTAATGATGTTAAGGATGACAAGGACGGTCATGACGGGAGAGTCTGCGCCGAATACCGCGACGGCAAGAGGAATACCGAGGAAGCCGTTGTTCGAGAAAGCCATACAAAACCGCATCATACCGCGTGTTTTTTCCGACTTCTCCATCGCCGTTATGGGCTTCGAGAGCAAAAACATTGCAAAAGTGAAGGCGATTCCGACCGCCGAGGTCAAGATCAGCTTGATGATCAGAGCTTTGTCAAAGGAGATATTGTTCACTGTTCCCGAAAGGATCAGAAACGGCATTCCCACGTACATCAAAAGCTTTGATAAAACTCCCGAATGTTGGGGATCAAGAACTTTTGCTTTTACCAACAGATAACCCGGAAGTGCAAGCGTGACAAACAGCACGACGTTTTTTAACATGATCAATAACGCACCCATTTTGTTCCTCCGTTTTCTTTAGGATCACTCTATCCATTATATCAAAGTTTTACCGAATTGTCAATATAATATTACAGCCCCGCGCCTACTTATCCACGCTTAACAGGCGCGGATTTTTCATTTCATCTTGAAACTCTCCGCAATTTATGATGTAAAGCAAAGCGTTATAGAAAGGTATCCCCCCATCTAACGAACTTCGTTGGACAGGGGGATCAACTGTTTTTTTACATTGAATTATCTGATGAACAGCACAGCATCGGTTGCTGCAACGAACTTATAGGGATCTGCGCATCCCGTAACTACGTTGCCGCTGATTTCCGTCGCGAAGAAATACTCTCCCTCGACGGAGCCTTCGTCGGTGACGATGACCGATCCGGTATTATTGCTTGCAAAGATATTATCCTTGATACGGACGATAGCCGCAGTGCTGTCGCGATTTATCTTGATCCAAGGAGCATGCTCGGAGGGAAGATCCGCGCCGTAGAATACGCATCCGCTGATCTCGATGTCGATCTGCTTCTTATCAGTGCCGAAGTGATCAAGACGCCAGTTGGGAGCGGCAAGATCGTTTCTGAGGTTGATGGAGAATATCGTGGTATTTGTGTTTCTGAACATACTATCCTTGATAACGTACTTATCAGTACCAACGCCTGCTGCAGTAGCAAACTTTTCAACAACGCCCTTGGTGCACTTGGAATCCATATAGAGACCCGAGATCTCAAGAGTTTCAAAGCCCATTCTGAAAAGATACTGTGCGGTCACACCTTCAACACGGACGTTTTCCATCTTCAAGTGTCTCTTATAGAGGTCGGGGTTGGTCGCATCGTTGGGATAGTAGGGGAAGAAGAAGAGGATGTTGTTGGTAATGGTGCTGCCGCTGATCAGAATGTTATTCATTTCGATCTCGACCTCGCCCTCGTTACCCGAGTTCTGACGGAGGAGGAAGTTCTGGGAGAACTTGAAGCCGTCCATAACGATCTTATGGCAGTCGGAATATACGGTAGCATTCCATACACCGAGACCGAGGTTGGCCATCAGGATAGCCTCGTCCTCTTCCTTGCTTCTCTCGGGGTTAAGAGTCCAGTCATCGGTCGGATTTGCGCCCTTTACGTTGGGGCTGATGCCTGCCTTCGGACCGAGAAGGGTCAGGTCCTTCTGAACCTGGAAGTTCTCCATATAGTATCCGGGCAAGAAGAAGATAGTTCCGCCCGCGGTAACTGCGTTCTGTGCGTCCATGGGCGAGTAGAACGCGTCCTTACCAACGGTTGCCTTATATTTAACGCCGCCGAAGGTGAACACTATAACGTCGCCGTCCTTGTCGCAGTCATCGTCTACAACAACGGTGTTTGCGGGAAGTTCGATTGCACCGGTCACGTCAACTCCGGGATCTGTAGGCTCGGTTACGGAGGGAGTGGAAATGGGAGCTTCGATGATCCTCTTGCAAAGCTCAAGCAGCTCGGGGACGTATGCCGCGTGCTCCTCGATGCTGGGGTGATAGGAAGCGGTAGCGTTACGGGAACGTGCTGCCTTGTAGGTGTAGTATCCGGCAGTCTCGCCGCCAAGCTCCTCAAAGACCTTTTCGATGATTGAGCGATACGAGCCGTTCTTCATATTGGTAACGGCGAGGAACTTGCAGTCTGCGCCGTTCTTTTCCTTGGCGTACTCGACCCACGCCTTGAAATCCTTCTTGAACTGAGTCTGATCGATCGCCTTGGTCTCGTCGTTGGTGCCGATATTGACGACGATCAGGTTTGCCTTGCGGGCAAAATCGTATTCGGTCTTGGCGTCCTTGCCGTAGCAGGCGTAGCGGTATCCGAGAGGAACTCCGGGCGTACCGCAGCAGATGCCCTGTCCCGAGAGTGCGGTGAGGGAGTAATCCGCGTCAAGAGCCTCGGCGAGAAGATAGGAATAGCCGAGGGTAGCGTCCTGAGAGGTGTACTTGCCGTCGAAGGTGCCGATAGTACCCCAAGCGCAGGTAATGCTGTCGCCGACAAACTCTACGTAGAGATCCTTGTCCTTGGGTGCTTCTTCAGAGATAAAGCCGGTGAGCTTGACGGATGTGAACGCCGCAAATGCAAGCGTATAGCCGGTGACCTTGATCACGCGGACGGTATGCGTGCCCGTCGGGATATTCTTAAGGGTGATCTCGCCCTTGCCGGTGATCTCGAAGTAAGGCGACTCGCCGTTCATACAGGGCTCGCCGTCGACGTAAGCGCGGAAGTACGCGCCCTTGTCGTTGGTCTCGACCGCGAAGGTCATATCGCCCTCGCAGGTTGCAACGAATTCGATACCCGATGCGCTCCAGTCGGCGTTGATCGCGGTATCGGAGGCAAGGTTACGAACGCCGAGGATCTTGATGCCCTTGGTGTTCTTGTTGAGCGGAACAGTCTGCTCGGTGAGAACGAGGGGCGCTTCTGTGGTTTCGGGCGCCTGAGTCGTCTCGGGAGCGGAGGTGGTGTTTGCGGGAGGTTCGGTTTCGGGAACCTCGGGGGTGTCGTTACAAGCGGTCATAAGTGTGATGCCCGCGAGCATGGAAAATGCCATGATACAGGACAAAATGCGGAGAAAAATAGACTTTTTCACAGTGAAGTCCTCCTTTTTTGATTGAGTCCATTATAGCATAGCAAAGGTATAAAGTCAATATATTATTTGATTTTTCGAAAAAAGCTCGGCAATTTATTGAAACGGACGCGAATTTATGATATAATGTAGAAAAAGCAACGGAGGTATGCGCTATGACCGAAAGAAGAAAGATCCTCGACCTGTTCGACGAACAGAGTGATTACGTAAACGAAAAGGTATCGCACGGTATCGAAACATACCGTAAGGGCGACGGCAAGGTTCAAGTCATTGACAAAAACGGTAATCCCGTTGCGAACGCAAAGATAAAGTTCAGCCAGAAATCGCACGAATTCCGCTTCGGCGCGAATATTTTTATGCTCGACGAGCTTGAAACACCCGAAAAGAACGAGATCTATAAGAAATGCTTCGCGGACGTCTTCAATATGGCAACGCTTCCCTTCTATTGGGACTCTCTCGAGCCCGAGCGCGGAAAGCCGCGTTATGCAAAGGACAGCCCGAAGGTCTACCGACGTCCCGCGCCCGATCTTTGCATCGAGTTTTGCCGGGAGCACGGCATCGAGCCGCGTGAGCACGCGCTGGCTTACGACCACTTCTTCCCCACCTGGCTCTATGACGCCGAGATCGACGAGATCAAGCGCGAGCTTGAGCGCCGTTATTCGGAAATTGCCGAACGCTACGCCGACAAGATCCCAACCATCGAGGTCACAAACGAAATGAAGCACGCCAAGGGCAGAACGAAGTTTTATGATGATCCTGATTTTGTCGAGTGGTGCTTCCGACTTGCCGAAAAATATTTCCCGAACAATCAGCTCGGCATCAACGAGTCGCGCAGATTCGCCTGGTGCGACAACTGCCGCACGTCGGATACCTACTATGCCTACACGGAGGCAGCCATCCTCAAGGGCGCACGCATCGACGCGATCGGTATGCAGTACCATCTTTTCAACAAGCTTGAGGAAGAATACGCCAAGACCCGACAGATGCTGAATCCGAGACTGCTTTACGCGCACATGGATATGTATTCCCGCCTCGGAAAGCCCTTGCAGATCACCGAAATAACCATTCCCTCGTATTCCTGGAATCCCGATGACGAGGAGCTCCAGGCAGAAATGCTTGAAAAGCTCTACTCGGTCTGGTTCTCGCATCCGAACGTAGAGCAGATCATCTATTGGAACCTCGTGGACGGCTACGCGCATCTGTGGGATCCCGATCCCGAAAAGATCCGCGCTTCGCAGGGAAATATGTCGCTCGGCGAAAACTATTATTACGGCGGACTTCTCCGCTTCGATATGTCGCCAAAGCCCGCATATCTCAAGCTCAAAGAGCTTTTGCAGAAAAAGTGGCACACCGAGGCAGAAGCAGTCACGGATGCGGACGGAAAAGCCGAGTTCAGAGGATTTTACGGCAAATACGATATTGAAATCGACGGAAAAAAGATTGCGGCGGAACTCGATCTCTCGAAAAAGAGCGCAAACGAATTCGTTATAACCTTGAAATAAACATTCAGAAGAGGCAAAAATGTTCAAACAGAAATACGCTTCCGTTCTTGCGGAATATGAAAAATTCTGGGAACGCAAAAACACGGGGCGGCCGATACTAAATATTTCCTATCAAAAGCCGGGAACGGTAAACTATCGCGCACCCGCAAGCCTTGAGGAACAGTGGCTCGACCCGGAATATAACTACAAAGCCTTCAAAATAAAGTCCGAAAATTACGAATATCTGGCAGAGGGCATCCCCGGTTACTTCACAAACCTCGGTCCCGGATGCCTTTCCGCCTGCCTTGGCGGCGGATACGAGCTCGCAAAGCGAACCATCTGGTTTGAAAAGGAGCAATTCGTCACCGATTGGGAAAATCCTCCCGCCGTAAAATTTGACGAGCATAGCGAGATGTGGCAGTTTGTAACAAAAATGCAGGAACGCTTCGCCGCTGACCCCGAGGTTTGCTTCTCGATCACCGACCTCGGCGGCATTATGGATATCGTCGCATCGCTCCGCGGCACCGAAAATCTGCTTTACGACCTTTATGACTACCCCGACGAGGTATATAATTTCACCAAGGAAGTCCGCCGCGAGGTGCGCATTGCCTACGAAAAGCAGGTAGATTTCATCCGAAAGCATGATCTCCCCTTTATCACTTGGATGAACATCCCTTCGGAAAAGCCTTGGTATCCGATGCAATGCGACTTCTGCTATATGATCTCGCCCAATCAGTTCGAAAGATTCGTCCTGCCCGAGCTTGTCGATCAGGCGTCCTATATCGATCGTCCCGTCTACCACCTCGACGGCATCGGCGAGCTGCCGCATCTCGATATGATACTCGACATACCCGGGCTGTGCGGTATCCAATGGAATCCCGGCGCGGGCAAGGAGCCGCTTTGCGACGAAAAATGGTTCGAAATTTATAAAAAGATCCAGGACAAGGGAAAAAATCTCATCCTCCTTTGGGCGCTTGATGAAAACCTTGAGGATAAGCTTGAGCGGTTCATCAAAACCGTCGATCCGACGGGCGTTTACCTGAGCGGCAACAGATTTTCCTCCCCCGAAGCCGCAGAGCGAATGCTCGAAAATATTATCAAATGGACAAAATAACACCGAAAGGATATATCACAATGAAAAACTACAAAATTGCCGTCATCGCGGGCGACGGAATCGGCCCCGAAGTCATCGGAGAAGGCGTTCGCGTGCTCGAGCACGTTGCAAAGCTTGACGGCGGATTCAAATTTGAATTTACGCACTTCCCTTGGGGATGTGATTATTATCTGCAGACCGGCAAAATGATGCCCGACGATGCTATCGAAACTCTGAAGCAGTACGACGCCATCTATCTCGGCGCAGTCGGAACCCCCGGCGTGCCCGATCACATTTCCCTTTGGGATCTCTTGCTCAAGATCCGCCACGAGTTTGATCAGTACGTCAATCTTCGTCCCGTCAAGCTCCTCAAGGGCGCTCCCTGCCCTCTCAAGGACGCAACCTGCGAGGACATTGATATGATCGTCGTCCGCGAGAACAGCGAGGGCGAATATGCGGGCGCGGGCGATTGGCTCTACCGCGGTCAGGAAAACGAGATCGTGCTTCAGACCGGAGTTTTCTCGCGCAAGGGAACCGAAAGGATCATCCGCTATGCCTTTGAGCTTGCCAGAAAGGAAAAGAAGACTCTGACGAGCATTTCCAAGGGCAACGCGCTGAATTATTCAATGGTATTCTGGGACAGTGTGTTCGCAGAGGTAGCGAAGGAATACCCCGACGTAAAGACCGCATCCTATCTCGTCGACGCGGCAAGTATGTTCTTTGTCAAGGATCCGAAGAGATTTGAAGTCGTTGTTACCTCAAACCTTTTCGGAGACATCATCACCGACCTCGGCGCAGCCATCGCGGGCGGTATGGGACTTGCTGCGGGCGCGAATATCAATCCCGAAAGAAAGTTCCCCTCGATGTTCGAGCCCATCCACGGCTCCGCACCCGACATCGCAGGCAAGGGCATCGCCAATCCCCTCGCCTCCATTTGGTCTGCAAGCCAGATGCTCGACTTCTTCGGTCACGAGGATTGGGGCGCAAAGCTCATCGACGCCATCGAACAGCTTATGGTCGAGGGCAAGACCCTCACCTGCGACCTCGGAGGAAATGCTTCCACCCGCGAAGTCGGAGATGCGATCATTGAGATTTTGAAGTAAATATATATGGTGGCACCGCCTGCGGGCGGTGCACGATATGCCTTCGGCACGATATATCCTTTGGATACGATATATAAATACGATATGTTTCGCTGCGCGAAACGTGATTTAATAGGAAAATTTCCGCAAAGCGGAAATTCACCATAACATTTCGCAAAGCGAAATATATCGTATCGGCATAGCCGATATATCGTGTGTAAACATATCGTGCCGAAGGCATATCACGCGCAGTCCGCAGACTGCGCAACACCCCTTATCAACACAAATCCAACTTGCAAATCACACCAATATGCAGAATGCTTCACCTCAACCCGTAGGAAACACCGCTCCTGCAAAAACGTAATTAAACCAAGCTAAAATATGAATATGGCGCTCGTACCTTTCGCCAACCGTCAAAAACGGACTGTCTTTTGTTACTTGAAGACAGTCCGTTTATTTTATTGCTTCATTATTACTTCGCCCAAGCAGATTGGAGAACCACTGGTTTTATATTTTTCACGCCCTCGGATAAAGCGCATCATTTTTCGTCAGCAGATACAGGCAATACTGATTCATGCTGATCCCTTCGGCTTTGGAATGTTCAGCCAAAGTTTTGTGCAGACTTTTCGGAATCCTCAATTTGAACTGACCCGAATAAGTGTTTGCGCTTTCGGGTTCGGGGATTTCCAAGCCTTCCTCGATAGCCGCCTCAAGCCACGCTCTTTTGGCATCTTCAAGATTTGCAACCGCAGATTCCATCGTCTCTCCGCAAGTTATACATCCGGCAAGTTCGGGATAAGATGCAACGTATCCACCCTCGTCAAGATCAGCTATTATTTCTGCCTTGTATGGCAATCTCATATATTCATCTATTGTTCTCATCTTCGATGACCTCACTTTCTAACATAAAATTATACTATGGTGTCACCCGTGGTGTCAAGTAGTTTGAGTAATTTTTTTGCCAATACCGTTGAAAAATTATGTCATTTATGCTATAATAAACTCATAACACAAAGGTGGTATAATTATGAAAGCCTACTACGAATACCTCGAATTTAACGATGCTTCTCTCTTCACCGTGATCTGTCTTCCCGAAGAATCGGGAAAGTTCCCGATCGTTATCAGGCGCGATCCTTACGTTGATGCGGTTGAAAATTCAGCCGAGGACGAGATCGTCGATATTTTTGCCGCGAGCGTGGAAAAATGGCTCGCGCACGGATATGCCGTCGTTTATCAGCATTGCCGCGGGCGCGGCAAGAGCTCGGGCGATTGTATTCCCTACATAAACGAGCGCGAGGACGGGCTGTTTTTGCAGGATTGGGTGCGCTCGCAGCCCTTCTATAACGGCGAGCTCTACCTTGTCGGCAACAGCTACAAGTCCACCGTCCATCAGGTCACAGCGCCCTTCGCGGACGACATCAAAGGCGCAGTCCTTGCCGTTCAGGACACCGAACGCTACAACTGCAACTACCGCAACGGTTTTTACAAAATGGGACTCCACGGCGGCTGGTACGTCAAAATGTATAAGCACAAGAGCATCCGCGAAAAAGCATATAAGCAAGAGACCTACAATATGCTCCCGCTGATCGACTTTTCAAAGACCGTTTTCGGCGAGAGCGTGCCGAGCTTTGACGATATTCTTCTCCACCCCGACCGAAACGACGATTTCTGGAACACCCGCGCGGGCGGCTCTGATTCCCGCGGCGCGATGACAAACGCGAACATCCCCATCCTCATCGTCACGGGCTTTTACGACATCTACACGGGCGGTATGTTCGATCTGTGGAACGCCATCGCGCCCGAAACGAAGGCAAAATGTGCCCTGTTCGTTCATCCCTATGACCACGGCAACAACAAAAACGGAGATCAGCCGATAGTCTTTGATGACGCTCCCTCGGGTGCAGAAGTACTGGACGACCTTTACCTCCGCTGGATCGATTCCGTCCGCGGCAAGAACGAAGCTCCCCTCAAGTGCGGCAAGGTCACTTACTACAAGCTCTTCGGGGACAAATGGTGCACCGATGATTTTGCTAAACCCGAAAAGTCGCTCACCTTCCCTCTCGGCAAGGGCGAGAAGACCTACACCTACAACCCTTACGCCCCCGCAAAATTCAAGGGCGGGCTTTCCGCCAATTTCGGCGGAAACGCTTGGCAGTATAAGCCGAATATCCAGCCCGACGTCCTTTCCTTCTTCACGCCCGCATTCGAGGAAGACACCTTTGTCAAGGGCAAGATGACGGCTCGCCTGCGTGTCCGCTCCGACTGCGAGGACACCTGTTTCTACATCCGTCTCAGCCTCGTCAAAGAGGAGGGTGATTACGGCTTGCGCGACGACATCAATCAGATCTCAAATTTCGCGCCCGATTACGTCCCCGGCGAGGAGATCGAGATGGATTTCAGCTTCGACGAGCACGCTTTTGTCATCAAAAAGGGCGAAAAGCTTCGCATCGACGTCTCGTCCTCGGCATTTCCTCTCTACGTCCGCCACACCAATAACCGCGGTCCCTTCGCGCTCCAGACTACCGCCAGGATCGCGCACAATACCGTCGTGTGCGACCGCTCAAGCTTAACGATTTTCGTTGAATAACGGAGGTAAAAGCATGATAAACAAGGATACTCAGATCATACATCACGAGGCGCTGAAGGCTCTTGAGCCCGCTATGCGCTATGACGGCGCATCCGACTTTGCCGCATGGCAAAAGAACGCCCGCGCGCATCTTGCATCCCTTATGGGACTTGACAGGATCACTCCCGCCGCGGACGACCTTTTCAACATCGAACACAAAAAGGACTTTGACACCTTCACCGAATACCGCTTCACATTCCAGAGCGAAGAGGGCTACTTCGTTCCCTGCACTCTTTGGGTACCGAAGGGTAAAGAGGCCAAGATCCCCTTGGTCATCTGCCTGCAGGGACATTCGAAGGGCTTCCACATCTCGCTCGGCAGACCGATATATCCCGGCGACGAGAAAAGCATTAACGGCGGCGACCGCGACTTTGCCGTTCAGATCGTGCGCGAGGGATATTGCGCCCTCGCCATCGAGCAGCGCGGATTCGGCGAATGCGGCGGCGACGAAAAGGGCCCCGGATGTCAGGTTCCCGCGATGTCGGCGCTTCTCTACGGCAGAACCCTCATCGGCGAGCGCGTCTTTGACATCAACCGCGCCATTGACGTCGTGACCGATAAATTCGACTTTGTTGACGCCGACAAGATCGCTTGTATGGGCAACTCGGGCGGCGGCACGGCAACCATCTACGCCTCTGCCATCGACGAGCGTATCAAGGTTTCGATGCCCTCCTGCGCCCTTTGCACCTACAAGGATTCGATCGGCGCAATGAAGCATTGCGTTTGCAACTATATTCCCAATATCGCACTCGACTTCGATATGGGCGACCTCTGCGGTCTGATCGCGCCGAGAAAGCTGATCGCCGTCAGCGGCGCGGAGGACAAGATCTTCCCGCACAACGGCGTTGCCGAGAGCATCGAGGTCGCCTCGCTCTACTACCGCGCCGCCGGCGAACCCGACGGATACAAATGGATCGAGGGCCCCGAAGGCCACCGCTTCTACGCCGCCCTCTCCTGGCCTGTTTTTCACGAGTTTTTTGATTGAATCCTCAAAAGCGAAACCGATGCATAAGTTGCTGCCGTATTCTCACACATCAGTCTCTTATTAGAGTCGTTTATTCTCTCTAAGCCAAATTCTTAACTTCCAATATGGCAATTTTCCAACATATAAGTTTGATATTTTGATATTATAAGACAAGTGCGAACATATCTTTCTTGGTGTCCCCTCATCACCCGCTGCGGCGGGAGCTTCTCCCAGGAGAAGCCTTGGGCTACTGATAGCCTCCGTTTTTTACTTTCTAAACTTCGAATAATTTATAATGAAATTTGCCAAAGCAAATTTCTACCTTTGCATTCCGCTTTTGCGGAATATTTAGCTCGCG
>JAFQGP010000053.1 GCA_017415485.1 Clostridia bacterium | reverse complement strand
GCGAAAACTTTACAATCTCCACCTTGACGAGGACTTACCTTCGATTCCTACTGGCTTACCTATCCTCTGACACAAATCACTTACCGATGCGCTGATTTTTCATCATTCGCATCTTTCTGTCCACTGTCCACTAACCACTGTTCACTTTTTTACAAGCCCTTTCAGCACCGAGTCAAACTCCGGGAACTGACGTTTGAGCGCGATGGGTCTGCCCTCGGGGGTGAGGAAACAATGCGAGGTCTTGCCCGTCGCGACCGTTTCGCCCGTCAGGGTAAAGGTGTACCCGATGACAAGTCTGATGCCCTTAAACTCCAAAATTTCGGGCAAAATCGCGAACTCGTCGCCGAAGTGCAGAGGCTTTTTATACTCGCACTCGATGGTCAGCACGGGCGAGATGATGCCATCCTCCTCGAGCTTGACATACCCGTACCCGATACGGTCAAGGAAGTCGACCCGCGCCTCCTCCATCCATTTTATGAAATTCGAATGATGCGCCACGCCCATCTTGTCGGTTTCGTGGTATTGAACCTTGCGGATATATGCCTCCATCGCTTCGCCCTCCCGCGTTTTTTATCATTATATCATAAAAAGTGGGAGTTTGCAAGATTTTTTGCAGGGTTCAAAAGCAAAAGACTAAATCAACTGCTTAATAAAACGCCATCTTTGCTTTTGTTCATCGAATATGCCCGAATATCCGCATTTTTTGTAGAGATTTCTCGCCGCGGTGTTGTCATCCGTTGTTTGAATTGCAACGCTTGAAAAACTGCGTTTTTTGATGAATTCCTCGGCATAGGAAACCGCGAAGCGTCCGATTCCCCGACGGTGATATTTTTCCGAGACGAACAGCATACTTATCCACGCCGTATCCTTATTTAGCAGTCCGTTGATCTTCATATATCCGACGGGCATCGCGCCCTTACAGATCAAAAAATGCTTCTCGTCAGGATCGTCTGCGGCAAGCAGCTCGCGCCATTCCTCTAATTCGATATTCTCGCAATGCAGATATTTCAGATTTTCAACAAACATTATCCTGACGAAAGATGCTTCTTCGTCTGTCGCGGGAATAACATTCAAATCTCCTTGGCTTTCGTATTCAAACGCCAACTCGCTGTCATTACACAGATCAAAAAAATTCATGCTCATACCTCTTTCAAAATTAAAATATAAAAAACGCTCCCGATAAAATCAAGAGCGTATTTATTCCCGCGGGCAGATCATGCGGTACAAACGGCGGACAAAACGACAGTTGAGCTTATCGGTATTAAGATAGTCATTTCGCCCACCTCCTTGTTTTTGGATTTGTATGTTTATTATATCATATTGTTTTAATGAAGTCAATATCTTCATTGCGCTAAATAATAAACCATTGGTTAAAAACGATGTTTGAAGCACTTAACAAAGCCACTGGCAATCTCTTACGCCCCTCCCGCAGCGTCGCCACAAAATTAGATTGGTAGCTAAAATCTATATTGCAAGGGTGAATGAGCAAAAACCTCCCCAAGGGGAGGTTTTACTCATTCCAAACAGCCTGCGGGGCGCAGTCTGTTTGAAGCGCAAGGGAATTTCGCGCTCTGCGGAGCGCGACTTAAGGAACTTTTTGAAAAAAGTTCCTTAAGAAACCTCAAAAACTTTTATCATTCGCGCGGCTCTGGCGGTTTTCCGAAAGAAAATGGAGGCGTAAGCCGACAAGGCGGAGGAGCAGCTTGCCGAAGGCAAGCATAACTTTCTGAAAAAGTTTGATCAAACTTTCCCGCTGATTTTAATAAAATCGAATACCTATTAAACTTTCCGCGAAGCGGAAACATTAACTCGGCGCAAGCCGATCTTATCTTGCGCGCAGCGCAATCTTAACTCGAGCGTAGCGAGATCTTAACTCACGCGAAGCGTGATCAAAACCCATCCTTCTTCCCGCGCAGCCTCCTCCACACCGTATGCGCTATTCCCGCAGGGAGGGCGGCGAGTGCCATCGAAAGCGAAAACCACAGTTCTTCCGCACTCAGCGGGACTGTTCGCAATATCGAGCCGCCGACGTAGGTGAACATCAGTTGCACTGCGGCGACCGAGCAGATTATCAGCACGAATGCCGCGTTTTTGCCGAGTCCGGAGAAGATATTGAGTCGATCGCTCCTCGAATTGAAGCAATTAAAGAGTCCGAGGAAGACGAAAAAGGCGAAAAATCCCGTCAGGAAGCGCACGTCGCCCGCGCTTTCGGCAAAACGCGCCGCCACTCGCTCGCTGCAAAGGAAAAACATCGAAAGCCCGAGGCTGAAAAGTCCCAAAAACGAGATCCTGCTTTTCATATAGGGTGACAAGATCTCCTCGTCGCGCCGCTTTGGCTTTTCTTTCATAATTCTCTCCTCTGCCGCCTCGCCCGCAAACGCGAGCCCGCCGAGGGTGTCCATTATGATATTCAGCCACAGCATCTGCACCACCGTCACGGGGCGGTCGATGCCGATAAAGGGGCCCGCCATCGATATTCCGACCGCCGAAAGATTGACCGTGAGCTGCAGGCAGATGAATTTTTTGATACTTTTGAAGATATTTCTGCCATAAAGTACCGCATTTGCGATGCCGTCGAGGTCATTCGAGAGTATCACCACGTCGCCCGCGTCCTTCGCCACGGCATTTCCGCTTCCCATGGCAAATCCGACGTCGGCGGTGCGGAGTGCGGGGGCGTCGTTGATGCCGTCGCCCGTCATGCCCGTCACTCTGCCCGCGCTTTGTGCGATCCTTACGAGCCGACTCTTATCGCTCGGCAAGGCGCGCGCGACCGCACCGAGGCGTGGTAAGATCGCGCGCACCTCGTCGTCGCTCATCCGCGAAAGCTCATTCGAGTCGATGACGGCATCGCAACCGCCGCCGAGAAGGCCGCACTCCTTTGCGATAGCCGCGGCGGTCTCGCGCGAGTCGCCCGTGACCATAACGACCTGTATGCCCGCGCCTCGGAGTCTTCGCACTGCAGCCGGGGCGCTTTTTCGTGCCCTGTCGCGCAAAAGTACGCCACAGATCGGCACAAGTCCGTCGGGAATCGTGCCATTTTCGGGGAGGAAGTTCCCTGATTTTACCGCAATGAGGAGTCCGCGGGCGCCGTTTTGGCACTCGTATGCCATTTTTTGGCGCAATGTGTAGCTATTTCCCATCGAGTGGGGAAAAATGTAGTCGGGTGCACCCTTGAAGAGGGTCAACACCTCTCCGTCCGCCTCGATCTCCACCGCCGAAAACTTCCGCACACTGTCAAATGGCAGTTTTTTGATGATCTCATACCCTCCCGCAAGCCTTTTCAGCTCCTTGGGCGAGCGGATCAGCGCGCGGTCGGTGGGGTTGCCGCCGATGGGCACTTCTCTGCCCTCGGAAATTCCAATCTCGGCAGAGGTATTTGTGAGCGAGCAGAGTGCAAAAAGGCGCGCAAGATCGGGATATTTTCGCGAAAATTCGGAAATCGAGCCGCAGATCTCGCCGTTTGGTGTGATGATTCCGTCGAGCGACATATTGCCCTCGGTCAGCGTGCCCGTTTTATCGGTAAAAAGTAGATCCATACTGCCCGCCGCCTCGATTCCGACGGCTTTTTTGACCAGCACTCCGTCGCGCGCCATCCTTCGCACGTTTGAGGAGAGCACGACCGCGATCATCATCGGCAATCCCTCGGGCACGGCGACGACCACGACGGTCAGCGCGAGTGTGAACGCCTCGAAAAGCCTTGCGAAAAGATACGAGGTGTCGCGCAATTTGCCGAGGATTATCTCGCCCGAAAAGGAGCTGTCGAGCAAAAAGACGTTGAAAAGGTAGGCGAGAGCGACCAAAGCGGCGCCGATATAGCCGAGGACGCTTATCTGACCCGCGAGTTTACGCAAACGGACGCGGAGCGGGCTTTCGCGCACCTCGGCTTGCACCTCGCGCGAGATCGAGCCGAGCAAAGTCGTCCCACCGACTGCCATGACGCGCATCTCGCCCTCGCCTGAAAGCACTCTTGCACCGCGCAAAAGCGAGGAAGGGGAGGCAGGGTCAAGATCGCTGTCGCGGCTCGGAAGCTTTTCGACTTCCCTGCTCTCGCCCGTCATACTGCTCATATCGAGCCCGAGTCTGCCCGAAATTATCACCCCGTCCGCAGGAATCTCGTCGCCCGCTGAGAGCAAGACTATATCGCCGACGCAGACATCGGAAAAGGAAATCTCGAACACCCCCTCGCGCCGTCTGACACGGCATTTGCCCTCACTGCTTTCGCGCTCGAGCCTTGCGTAAGCCTTTTCGCTCCCCCTCTCCGAAAGAGTCGAAAGCAGCGCCGCCGAGAGGACGGAAATCCCGATCCCGACGGTCTCCCAGACGTCGGTTGACTTAAAAAGGAAGATCAGATTGATAAAAAACGCGCCGAGAAGGATTTTTATGACCGGATCGGCGAGATTCGACAAAAACGCGCGAAAAAATGAGCGTCCCTTCGCCCTCGGCAACACATTTTCGCCGTATTTCGCCCTCGACTCCGCCACCCCGCGCTCGTCAAGCCCCTCCGCTCGCGCGGTTTTCTGTTTTATTTCAAGTGTTTGCATACTTCGCCTCAAAATGTTTTGATATATGATTTTATTCGAACCGCCGCGAAGATATGCAGTTGAAAAATAGTATAAAGTGGGCGAAAATTATTCATTTTTCATTATTCATCATTCATTATTCATTTGACCTACGCAAGCGTTTTAATGAATAATGAAACCGCTTCGCTGATGAATAATGAATAATTGGAAAGCAAGTGCGAACAAAGCGTTCCGGGTGTAGTTTATCAAAGCAAGTGCGCTTGTCCTTCGTGCAGTACAGACTCCGCCACCCCTCATTCACCGCTCCCCGCGGTCCCCCTTCTCCCAAGATCCGGGAGAAGGCTAAAAGTTTGTGCGATCCGCTTATTTGTACAGCGAATAATATTCATTACTATAATTCAGTTGGTCAACAAGGAATATTTTTATTATAATTATTTTGCATTCGTAATGGAGTTTGCACAAACTTCATTTAATAAATCATTCCGATCTGCCTAAACAAAATTATAGCAATAAACGATATTCGCTGAAACGCGAAGGATCGCGAACCAACCCATTCGCCTTCTCCCGGATCTTGGGAGAAGGGGGACCGCGGGGAGCGGTGAATGAGGGGTGGCGGAGTCTGCACTGTACAATATCAAGGAATTCAAAACCGAGCTGTATCATATTATTTTGCAAAAAAGTGTTTACAAACCGCGTAATTTGTGATATAATAAGTTTGCGAAACAATCAAATACGGAACACCGAAGCATATTATTCGGCATAGGTGTACATTTTTATCATAGATAAAAATGTACGCTCCCTTTCAGTACACTTATGCCTTTACGGGTGTTCGTATTTTGATTGATTGTTTCGCAGCATTGGAGCTACGTTTTTTGTGCGTGGCTTCGGCTGCGCACTTTTTGTTTGGGAGGAAGTATAATGAAGCTGTTTGATGATGAAGTTGTTTCGGATGAAAAAATTTCGATAAGTTCCGAACATTATAAATACCTTAAACCGCTTTACGAGATCGTAAAGGACTCGCAGGAGGCTTGCTCTCTCCTGCCGCTTTACCCTCTTGAGACGATCAATGAATACCTGAAATACCTGGTCTATTGCAAGGATGTCAGCGGCATCAAGGTGCGGTTTTTTACGGAAAAATACTTCGATTTGGGTCTTGATTGCCCAATTTATAGGCTGCTCGAGCTTTGGGGCGATGAAAAATACTTTGAAATGATCGAAGACTTCAAGGCGCTTGCGGAAACAAAATAACAATGCACGTTAACTGTCGCATCGAAAATGATGCGGCAGTTTTTTTATCAGCTCACAAAAAATCTTGACTTTTCCCCCATTTTGTGCTATATTATATAAGGAATACTATTTTTATAAGGAAGAAAAATTATGATACTTACTTCTTTTGATCAGATCAACGTCGAAAAACTTAAAGTCATCGCTTTTGACCTTGACGGTACGCTTACCCAGCACCGCACGCCTCTTGACGAGCGCAACCGCGCCGTGCTTGACAAGCTTTCGGCGAAATACCGCATTCTAATGGTCGGAGCGGGCATGTGTATGCGAATTTTCAACCAGATGGGAGGCTATCCCGTTGACATTCTCGGCAATTACGGCCTTCAGTACGGAAAATACAACAAGGAGACGGGGACTATCGACATCATCCGCGACACCGTTGTTCCCTGCGACCGCGAGCGCGCGGAAAAGAACGTGGCTCTCCTGCGCGAGGAATTCGGATTCACCGAATTTGCGGGCGAGGGCGTTGAGTTCCACGCTTCGGGCGCGATCACCTTCCCCATTCTCGGTAAATCCGCGAAGATCGAGGACAAGCTCGCCTTCGACCCCGACCGCGCAAAGCGCCGTCCCGTCTATCCGCGCGTGAAAGAGCTCTTCCCCGAGTACACCGTTTTCATCGGCGGCTCCTCCTCCTTTGACCTTGTCCCCGCGCCGAACGACAAATACTACGCGCTCTCGAAACTCTGCGCCGAGGAAGGCTACTCGCACGACGAGGTGCTTTACGTCGGCGACGACTACCGCGAGGGCGGCAACGACCACGCCGTTGCGGTCTCCGACATCGCTTTCGTTACGATTGACGACTACACGAAGCTTCGCGAGAGATTGGAATTTATCCTTTAATCCATATAAGGTGAATTTTCTCGCCTTGCACAAATAATTTCGATTAATCAAATAAGCAAGTGCGAACAAAGCGTCCTGGGTGTCCCCTCATCACCCGCTACGTCAGAACCCCAAAAACGCGCAAGCGCGTTCCCGGGAACCCGACGGCGGGAGCTTCTCCCAGGAGAAGCCTGGGGAACAAGGCTACGCCTTGAGAGAAATATTTCTCCTGCGGAGAAATGTGAAATTTTTGCTTCGCAAAAGTGAAATTCGTGCTTCGCACGAGTGAAATCTTTCGCTTTCAGCGAAAGGTTAAGGTAGAAATTTGCCAAGGCAAATTTCAATTACATAAAAATCCGAAACTTAGAAATACCAAACGAAGCTTACAGTAACTCCAGGCTTCTCCTGGGAGAAGCTCCCTCCGCAGAGGGTGATGAGGGGACACCCAGAACGCTTTGTTCGCACTCGCTTTTGATATAAATTTACCGATTTGATCAATATCATATTAGTGAGGTGATAACGTGAAAAAGATACATATTCTTTTTTATGCACTTTATCTCATTCTCTGCACCTTTTGCGCGCTTTCGCTCCCGCTTTTGCAGGAAAATATCAACTATCTCTACCTTTTGATCCCCTCCTTTCTCGTTCTCAACCTTTTTGCGGGGATGTTTTCGATCAAAACCGAGAGTTTTCGACTGCGGATCTGCCATCACGGCGCAATTTTGCTTGCGGTTTTTCTGCCGAGCGCGTGTTTTTCGGTCATCCACCACATCATTCAGGCGTTTTTGATGTTCCCCGAGGACTGGAAGGGCTGGCTTTGGCGTGCTCTTTTCACCTTCGGCATCTACTTTGTGATCTTCTGGAACGGCATCATTTGCGTCTATCTGACCTCGGTTCAGCTTGGCGTCAAGCAGCGCGTGATCGGGCTGATCTGCGGTATGATTCCGATCGCTAACCTCTTTTGCCTTGTAAAGATCATCAGAACGACTCTTCGCGAGGTCGATTTTGAGGTAAAAAAGGAAGAGATCAACCGCGCAAGGGCACAGGATCGCGTTTGCGCGACGAAATACCCCATTCTGCTCGTCCACGGAGTTTGCTTCCGCGACTACAAATACCTCAATTATTGGGGCAGGATCCCGAAGGAGCTTGAGCGCAACGGCGCGAAGATCTTTTACGGAAACCACCATTCGGCGTCCTCGATCGCCTTTTGCGCCGAGGAGCTTTCGGCGCGAATCAAGGAGATCCTTGCGGAGACCGGCGCCGAGAAGGTCAACATCATAGCGCACTCGAAGGGCGGGCTTGACTGCCGCTATGCTATCTCGAAGCTCGGAATGGCGCCCTACGTTGCGTCTTTCACGACGATAAATTCGCCTCACAAGGGCTGTCACTACGCCGACACCCTGCTGACGGTCATCCCGAACCACGTCAAGAACAAGGTTGCGGGCACTTACAACAAGGCTCTGCGCCGGCTTGGCGACATCGACCCCGACTTTCTGACCGCGATGTGCAATCTGACCGCCACTTTTTGCGAAAAGCTTGCCGTAGAGCTTGACGACGCCGAAGAAAAGCACGGCATCTACCGCCAGAGCGTCGGTTCGATCATGGGAAGTGCAAAAAGTGCGGGCTTCCCGCTGAATTACTTTTACATGGTCGTCAGCGACTTTGAAGGTCCGAACGACGGACTTGTCAGTGAGGGGTCCTTTGAATTCGGTGAAAAATTCACTTTTCTCCGCCCCAAGGGCAAAATGGGCATCTCGCACATGGACGTCATCGACCTCACAAAGAAAGATGTCCCCGATTTTGACGTGCGCGAGTTTTATGTTGAGCTTGTGAGCGATCTCAAATCTCGCGGTTTCTGATCCCACACGCCGCGAAGCGGCATATCGTACCGCAGGTATATCGTGTTTCAACATATCGCATCGGCACAGCCGATATATCACGTGCCGCAGGCACCAAAGAACATAATTCAGAACGCTGAATAATATAATCTGCTGTTCAAATGAAGCTCTCCCGCTTGCGGGAGGGTTGGGTGGGGATGCAGTTTTATAGGGTGAAGGAGCAAAAATCTCCCCTAAAGGGAAGATTTTACTCCTTCCAAACGGTCGGCAGGGGCGCCGCCCGTTTGAAGCGCAGGAGAATTTCGCCGTCTGCGGACGGCGACTCAAGGCTCCGCCTTAAGAATTCGCGAACTTTTGAAAAAGTTCGATCAAAACTTTCCCGCTGCTGTTGTCTTTAGTTTTAACTAAAATCAAATATTTTCGAACGTAGTGAGAAAATTCACCTTCAACTAGCAACTAGCGACTAGAAACTAGCAACTATTTCCCCATTGAAACTAAAATTAACTATTAACTATTCATATATAAGGAAACAAAATGAAACTCAAAACACGGGTCGCCGTTGTCGGCGGTGGGCACGCGGGCGTTGAAGCCGCTCTCGCGTCCGCCAGACTCGGCATTCAAACCACCCTCTTTTCGCTCTCGCTCGATTCGCTCGGCAATATGCCCTGCAATCCCTCCATCGGAGGCACGGCGAAGGGGCATCTCGTTTACGAGATCGACGCCCTCGGCGGTGAGATGGGACGCGCGGCGGACAAGGTCACGCTCCAATCGCGCACTCTGAATCTCGGCAAGGGCGCGGCGGTACATTCAAAGCGCATTCAAGCTGATCGCCGCAAATATCAGGAAGTCATCAAGCACACGCTTGAGCTGACCCCGAATCTGCGTCTGCTTCAGGCAGAGATCACGGATATTATCACCGAAGACGTTGACGGCAAGCGCCGCGTCGTTGGTGTTCGCACCTCTTACGGCGAGGAATACGAGTGCGAAAAGGTCATTCTCGCGACGGGAACCTATCTTGACAGCAAGATATTCGTTGGCAACCGCGCGATTCCCGCGGGTCCCGACGGGCTCATCCCTGCTTGCGCTTTGACAAAATCGCTCGCAGACGCGGGTCTTTCGATCAGACGCTTCAAAACCGGCACTCCCCCGCGAATTCTGCGCTCATCCGTCGACTTCTCACAACTCGAAGAGCAGATGGGCGAGGAAGAGATCATCCCCTTCTCTGCTGACACCGACGAGGAGTCTATGAAGGGTCTTAAGCAGATCTCCTGCCACATTGTTTACACGAATCTTGACACGCACGCCGTCATTATGGAAAATATTGGCAGGTCTGCAATGTATTCCGGTATGATAAGCGGTGTCGGACCGCGTTATTGCCCCTCTATTGAGGACAAAATTATGCGTTTTGCCGACAAGGATCGCCATCAGCTCTTTCTTGAACCTATGGGCGAGAACAACGAGGAGCTTTATTTGCAAGGATTCTCCACTTCCCTGCCGCCCGACGTGCAGGACAAGATGCTTCGAACTCTCCCCGGTTTCAAGGATGCGGTAATCACGCGTTATGCTTACGCAATCGAGTATGACTGCGCCGATCCGACCGATCTTTATCCTACCCTTGAGCACAAGCGTATCAGCGGACTTTACGGTGCGGGTCAGTTCAACGGTACTTCGGGCTACGAAGAGGCCGCCGCGCAGGGACTTGTTGCGGGAATCAACGCGGCACTCGCACTTAAGGGCGAAGAACCGCTTATTCTTCGCCGTTTTGACGGTTATATCGGCACTTTGATCGACGATCTCGTCACCAAGGGCACAAACGAGCCTTACAGAATGATGACTTCGCGTTCGGAATACCGACTTCTTCATCGTCAAGATAATTCCGACGCGCGCCTTACTCCCTTTGGAAGACGCGTAGGATTGATCGACGACGACAGATACGCGCGTTTCCTTGCGCGCCAAGAGATGATTGAAAATGAAAAGGCACGTATAGAACAAGTGTTCGCTCGTCCTGCTGATGCCGCTTCCCTTCCCGAAGGAGTTCAAATACCCGCGCACGGTGCATCTGTTGCAGATTTGCTTCGCAGACCCGAAATTCTTTACGATGATACTGCCTGCATAGACAAAAACCGCCCCGCACTTCCCCGCTCTGTTATCAGGACAGTTCAATATGACGTAAAATACGCAGGTTATCTGCGAAGACAGACAGCAGAGATCAACCGACAGGCACGGCTTGAAGAATTCAGACTTCCCGAGGATATCGATTACAAGGAGATCGGCGGACTTCGCATCGAGGCTGTTCAAAAACTCTCGAAGATCCGTCCCGTGACTCTCGGACAAGCTTCACGCATCAGCGGCGTATCTCCCGCAGATATTTCCGTACTTCTTATCCGACTCGGACTAAAATGAGGTGATATTATGACAAATACCGAATATTCCGCATATCTCGCCTCTGTTTTATCCGAAAACGGGCTTGAAAAGTTTTCAACAAATGAAGTATGCTCAAAGCTTTCTGCTTTTTGCGATTATTTGCTTGAGCAAAACAAATTATTCAACCTCACCGCTATCAAAACTCCCGAAGGAGCTGCATTACTCCACTTTGCAGATAGTTTAACTCTTTCCGAATACCTTCCCGAAGGTGCAAGAATCCTCGACATTGGCTCAGGCGCGGGATTTCCTGCGATACCGATCGCTATTGCTCGACCCGATCTTCAAGTAACTGCCCTCGATTCCACGTTAAAGCGCGTCAATTTTATCAATTCCGCCGCAAAGATGCTCGGACTTGATAATCTTTCCTCAGTTTGCCACAGAGCCGAGGAAGTTACGGGTTCAGAATTCAAGGAATCATTCGATATTGTCACCGCACGTGCGGTTGCGGCTTATCCGATTCTTTTAGAGCTCTGTTTACCTGCCGTCAAGGTAGGCGGCAAGTTCGTTGCGATGAAATCCAAGGATGTTTCACGTGAAACATCGGGTATTGAGAGAGTTTCAAAACTCTTGTCGATATCAGCTCCCAAATTCAACTACTCAGAAATTCGTCACGAAGATGAATCTTTTGAGAGATGTATTGTTGAAGTTGTTAAGAACGCGCCGACCCCGCCTAAATATCCTCGTGCTTACGCACAGATCAAAAAGAAACCTATATTTTAAGATAAACACCGATGTTTCACGTGAAACATCGGTGTTTTACATTTTCGTTCTGTTTCACGTGAAACAATTTGTAAATTTTATGTAATTCACAATATGTTATTGATTTGCGTTAAGAATAATGGTATAATAATAGTGTATAGATATCATCACGGAGGTGACAGACGTGGGAAAGATTATTTCATTTGCAAATCAGAAGGGTGGAGTTGGGAAAACTACATCCGCAGTAAATACAGCCGCATCACTTGGACTTTTGGACAAAAAGGTACTTATGGTAGACCTTGACCCCCAGGGAAACACCACAAGCGGCGTTGGAGTTCAGAAAAAAGGGCTTAAGACAACAATCAGAGAAATTTTGCTTTCTCCGGAGGTCGGAGGAGGGAAGACCCCTTATGAAGTGGCAAAACAAGCCATTATTAAGACGGATTTTAAGAATTTGCACGTAATCCCGTCTACAATCTCGCTTGCAGGTGCAGAATTTGATCTGTTTTCGATCGATAACAGCGAATACATCCTCAAAGAGGCACTTACACCCCTTAAAGAGGAATATGATTACATAATCGTGGACTGTCCGCCATCGCTTGGTATGCTGACAATTAACGCTTTAGCGGCAAGTGACGGCATAATTATCCCAATGCAGTGCGAATTTTACGCTCTCGAGGGGCTTTCACAGCTCGTAATCACGATTTCACGCATTAAGCAGAAGTACAACAAGGATCTGACTATCACCGGTATACTTTTGACAATGTATAACAACAGATTGCTTCTTACATCACAGGTTGTTGCAGATCTCAAGAAGCATTACTATGAAAAGCTCTTTTCAACCGCTATTTCGCGCGGTGTAAGACTTTCCGAGGCTCCTTCCTACGGTATGCCGGTCTATTACCACGACCCGAACGCGAAGGGAAGCCGCGAATATCTTGATGTAGCAAAAGAGCTCATCGAACGCATTTGACATTATATGGCAATAGAGGTATAATATGGCACGTTTGAAGAACACAGGACTCGGGCGCGACTTTAACTCGCTCTTCGAGGACAATTTCATAGACACAAAGAAGAACCCCGCGCAGATGATCCGCGTCAGCGACATCGAGCCCAATCCCGATCAACCGCGTAAGACGTTTGACGAAGCGGAGCTTTCCTCGCTTTCGGCGTCAATTGCCGAATACGGTCTGCTTCAGCCGATCCTTGTCGCAGAAAGCGGAATTTTGGCGGGAACATACCGCATAATCGCCGGTGAACGCCGTTGGCGTGCCTCGATGATGGCGGGCCTTGACGAGATCCCTTGCGTGATTTTCGACGGTGACGAACTTGCGGCGGCGCAGGTCGCGCTTGTTGAGAATATTCAGAGAAGTGACCTCAACCCGATTGAAGAAGCAATGGGTTATCGCACGCTGCTCGAGCGTTTCGGCATGACGCAGGAGAATCTTGCGCTCAAAATGGGCAAATCGCGTCCCGCTATCGCAAACACTATGCGTCTGCTCGATCTTCCCGAGGCAGTTTTACCGCTTGTTGCTGAGGGCAAGCTCAGCGCAGGTCACGCGCGTACACTTCTCGGACTGAATGACGCATCGCTCATTCCCGAGCTCGCCGAGAGAGCAATCGCGGAAGGTCTTTCTGTTCGCGCGCTTGAGGCAGAGGTCAAGAAGTATAACAAACCCATCACAAAATCCACCAAGCCCACAAAGCCGATCGACGAGCAGACCGCCGTTTATATGGAACAGCTCGAGCGACGCGCCGTCGAGCTTTCGGGCAGAAGAATAAAGATCAAGGACGCAGGCGCGGGAAAGAGAAGGATCGAGATCGATTTTGACGATTCCGACGATCTTTCCGAGCTTCTTCTCACGATCTGCGGCCCCGACATCTTCAACTTATAACAGGAAAGAATTATGATAAGAATTCCATTTATTTTAACCGAAGAAGAAGATACCTGGTTCAAAATACTGAACGATATGTTTTCCCTCGATATGGGGCAGTACGAGAACCTTGGCTTTGGCGACTTCGCGTTTGCCAATCTCCGCGGCATCATTTTCGGAATGGTGCTCGGCATCATCATCGCCTCCTATCTTGTCATTTTCAACAGACGTGTGCACGGCGACTTCATCCGCTCGCTCATAAACGAGGACTGTTCAACGCCAGAGAAGGCTAAAACGCTTGCAGAGCTTGGATATCTGAAGAATTCGGCGGTCAGAGGCGCGCTTCGTTCGGGGAACACCTACCGAGGTATCGTGCGTTGTGTTGAAGCGGAGGAGTATTACACCGCTCGCGAGCAGGCGCGAGGAGAGTACGAGGCGCGTGTTGCGGCAGAAGGTGTGAAGGCGCCCGCATTTTCCTCGCCCGAATACCACCACGATTTTATGCAGAGCCGCTTCTACATACCCGAGGACATTCATTTCACCGCAACAAGACGTTTTGAAAAGAAGGGAACCGGCATTTTTACCGCCGTTGCTATCACGGTAGTTTCGATCCTGCTTTTCTGGGCTGTGCTCCAATTCCTGCCCGATATTATGCAGTATATCGACAATTTCGTGGGCTTAATGAACCAATAAGAGGTAACAAATGGCATTTAAGATTAAGAGATACCATAACACAAAGTACCTGACGATCTTTGCCGTGATCGTGGCCGCCGCACTGCTCGTGTTTCTGATCGGTCTCGGCATCTCAAGGCTCGCAGGCGCGCAGAACACGACCGTCATCCTCCCCGGCGGCGAGGAGATCAAGTTCACGGGAATGTTCGACAAGGACGGCAACCCTGTCTCAGGCACGCTTTATTACGCAAACGGTATGCAAGCCGAGATAGACGTGACAAAGGGCACAGTGACCTACTCCGACGGCACGGTCTATGAGGGTGCGCTCGACGCTGACTACCGCCGCACGGGCAAGGGCAAGATCACCTGGAAGAACGGCGACGTTTACGAGGGTGAGTTCGTAGCCGACAAGCTGACGGGCTACGGTGTTTACAAATTTGCAAGCGGCGACGTTTACGAGGGCGAGCTTCTTGGCGGTGACAAGCACGGCGAGGGCAAATATACCTCCGCTGACGGCACGGTTTACGAGGGCAGCTTCAGAAAGAACCGTTTCCACGGCAAGGGCAAGCTCACGTCCCCGAACGGCGCGGTTTATGAGGGCGACTTCATCGGCGGCGTCAAGTCGGGATACGGCACCTACAAATACGCCGGCGGCGACTATTACGAGGGCGAGTTCAAGGGCGACCTCCGCCACGGCGACGGCAAATACGTCTGGGCGAACGGCGAGACCTACACAGGTCAGTTCGCAAAGGGCAATATGAACGGCTACGGCACCTACACCTGGCCGACCGGCAGAGCATCCTACACCGGCTATTTCAAGGACGGCAAGATCGTTGTGGTTGAGCCGTGAGGGGAAGAGTGGACAGTGGTTAGTGGACAGTGGACAGAAAGACGCGGGCAAATAATTTTGTTCAGTACGTCTGAAACGCTGTTTACTGCAAAACTGAAATAAACAAAAGAAATCGGATATTTTGAAGCATTCTTCTTAATATCCGATTTCTTTTTATTGAATTATTTGCCGGTACAATGGAATGCAAAAATCAAAACTAAATTATCTTCGCATCTTTCTGTCCACTGTCCACTAACCACTGTCCACTCTTATCTGACCACTGTTCACTATCCACTAATATTCTCACAAACTCCCAAAAATACCGGCAGTCCCGTCTGTGTGTCGATGATGGCGTAGACGAAGGGGCGGTCGAGGACAACGTTTTTTACTTTGGCAGGAATGTACGCAGTATAGACATTGACTACCACACCGGTCACTGCGGCGGCTTTTGTACCCTTGTTGTCAAGTTCGATATGCGTTTTGTGAATCACGTCGGAGATATAGAGAGCGCCGTTTGTAGATTCGCCCATACCCGAAAGATCGGCGGTGAAGGGGTTGAACGCATCTTTTATGCCCATTTCCTTGAGGATATCGTTCATATTGATGTTGCAATCGAAAGTAAAATGCGGCATAACGGCTTTGACTTCGCAGAGATTCTTGTAGGAATCGCTGTAGATCTCAAGGAATTCTTCGCCCGTCAGCGACTTGACATAGTCGCCGATCTCGATGCCTTCATTGGGAAGCAGAGCGAGGAAGGCGTAATTGCCGTCCGCGTAATTCTTGATAAATCCGATCTCGTTGTCGCCCTCAAGGTATCGGTCGCCCGGCGTGCGCATAAAGGTCACGGTCTTTTTGCCGTCGGTGCCGTAGAAATAATCTTCAAAACAGCTCTTATCCGAAATCTCGGTCTCCCATATTGCGTCAAAGGCAATGGCGTTGAGCAGTACCATAACACTGTCCTTGTTGAGAGCGCCACGGTCGATGATCTTATTGATCATATCGAAGGTTTCCTTTTTGACCCAGGAATTGATCTCGTCAACCGTTGTGGGGTTGGCCATATCGGCGGCGACGATGTCGGCGTCAAAGGTGTTCTCGATGCGGGAGATGAAGTGGCGGTTGACCGAGAAGGTCGGCGCGCTCGTCAGCCAGACGGCGTTGGCGAGGTTGAATTTCGCCTTTTCGGTCGAGGTGAGGGTGGCTGTGTAGTTAAAAAGCTGGGCATTGAGTGAGTCGATGTCCATTTTGCCGCCAAGGACCTTCTCGAATTGCTTGAGCGTTTCGCCCTCGGCGCCGTTTGCCGTCATCGAGAGTGCGAGCATCACCGAAAGGGGAGAGACGAGCAGGGAATCGCCCTCGTATCCCGCCTTGTTGCTCTCTTTGAGGAGTTCAAAAGCGAAATTCGCGGCGGCGTCTTTGAATTCGTCGCTGACCTTGCCCGCAATGCGGGTGGGCTTGAACTCGGACGAGTTGAGCTGCTTGACAGCCGCGCCGTCCATAACGAAATAATCGCGCTCGATGATGAGCTCGCCGCCGCGGTCATCGCGAAGCATCAGCGACACGGGAATCGCCGCGGTCAGAATGGCAAAGCAGGCGGCAATGGCGGCAATTCGGATGAGCCGCGCTTTTTTATTTTTCTTTTCCTTATCCAAATCTCTTTCAAATTTGGCATAGCGGTTGAGGGCGTTGTCATTTACCAAGCCCATTGCTTTCATAAAATTCTTTTTACTCATAAATCAATTCCTCCGTCTGTAAGCTTCTCTCTGAGCTCGTTTTTCATAGCGGCGAGCTCCTTGTTGACCGTTGAGGTGCTGACCCCGAGCCTGCGCGCGATGTCCGAAAGCGGCATGGCATAGTAAAAACGGCTCATAAATATGTAAAGTGAGCGGTCAGGGAGTTTTTTGAGATAGGAATTAATGATATTTCCTATCCTCGCCGCCTCGATCTCATCGTCGAGGTTGTAATCTCCGATGACGTTGTCGAAATCCTCGAGCGGATCGCAGGCGTCGGCGGGCACGCGCTTTTGGCGGCGACCCTCGTCGTAGCGGTCAACGGCATTGTTTCTGATGATCTTCGAAAGATAGGTGCGAAGATTTCGCGGGCGCACGGGCGGAAAGGAATTCCACGCCTTGAGGTAGGTATCGTTCAGGCATTCCTCACAGTCGCGCTCGTCGCGCAGAATGTTGTACGCGATGGTGTAAAGGTATTTCCCATATTTTTTGTCGGTCTCCTTGATCGCGTCTTCCGAGCGGCTGAAATAAAGATCAAGTATCTCTTCGTCGGTCAGAATAATTTCTTTCCTCATATCGCACCTCCTTCGGAGTTTGTAAGAGCTCTTCACTAATAAAGACGGCATTTTTGTGGAAATGTGTAATTTTTTGCTGTGCAAAAAATAGTGGTCAGTGGTTAGTGGACAGTGGACAGAAAGATGCGGATATAATTTTGTTTAACGGGACTAAACCTGGTTCGGCGAAATTCTTTGCCAAAATTATAGTTTTTTATCCCAATTAAATTATCATTCGCGTCTTTCTGTTCACTGTTCACTGTCCACTGTCCACTCTTCTCACGACCCCTTCTTCCTGCTTCCGATCGCCTCGGCGTAGGCTGCGGCGGCGGATTCGGTTTTGTTGGGGGCGTATTTGTAGTAAACGCGGTGCTTCAGGTCGTCGGGGAGGTATTGCTGGTGCGTGTAGTGGTTCGGGTAGTCGTGGGGGTAGACGTAGCCCTCGAAAAGCGGGGATTGGATGTGCTTGGGCGGGATCTTGCCGCGTCCCGCCTCGATGTCCTCGTTTGCCGCGGCGGCGGCAAGGTAGGCGGAGTTCGATTTCGGCGCGGTCGCAAGCATAACGGCGGCGTTCGAGAGCGGGATTCTCGCCTCGGGCATACCAAGTTCGCGCGCGGATTCACAGCAAGCGCGAGTGATGACGGGCGCCATCGGGTAGGCAAGTCCGATGTCCTCGCTCGCGATGACCTGCATTCTTCTGCAAACGGCAAGAAGCTCGCCCGCCGCGAGGAGCTTGTTCAGGTAAAACACAGCGGCGTCGGGGTCGGAGCCTCGGATCGACTTTTGCAGAGCGGAGAGGAGGTCAAAGTGGATGTCATCCGAGTATTCGGTGATGTTCGACTCGAAAGGCGTGACGTCGGAGAGGAGAAGGGCGTCGCCCTCGGAGGAAAGATAGGCATTTTCAAAAAGCGTCAGCGCGCGGCGGACGTCACCGCCAGATGCGGCGGCGATTTTCTCGGCAACTCCCGCGTCAAATGTGCGGGCGCGGTTCGTTTCGCGGTTGAGGTAGTCCATACCGCGACCGAGCGCGCGAACGACCTCTGCTTGCGGCACGGGCTTGAACTCAAAGAGAGTCGAGCGCGAGATGAGCGCGCCGTAAAGGTAGAAATGCGGGTTTTCGGTCGTCGAGGCGATCAGCGTCACGCGGCCGTCCTCGATGTATTCAAGCAGAGATTGCTGCTGCTTGCGGTTGAAATACTGGATCTCGTCGAGATAAAGCAGAATTCCCTCCGAGCCGAAGACGTTTTCGGTCGAGGCGAGCACGTCCTTGACGTCCTGAAGCGACGCCGTAGTGGCGTTGAGGCGCACGAAGGTCATATCCGCGTATTTCGCAACGAGCGAAGCCGCGGTGGTCTTGCCCGTGCCGGGAGGGCCGAAGAATATCATATTAGGGATCCGACCCGAGTCGCAAAGGCGGCGGACAACGCCGTTTTTGCCAAAAAGATGGGTCTGACCGACTATATCGTCGAAGGATGTGGGTCTGATGAGTTCTGCTAAAGGAGTTCGTTTCATTTGGTTCCTCTGAATAATGTGTGGATTATCGGGCAAAGCCCGAGTGAATGTTGCGCTTACGCGCAAGATAAGATCGCGCAGAGCGCGAGTTAAGATTCGCCTGCGGCGAAGTTAAGGTAACTTTTCGCCGAAGGCGAAAAGAATTTTTATAAAAATGATAATTTCCGAGCTTCGCGAGGAAATTTACCTTCACTTTGCCGAAGGCAAATCTTATCTCCGCCTTTGGGCGGATCTTAACTCGGCGCAAGCCGACCTTAACTTTCGCAAAGCGAAATATTAACTATGTATTTTATCCCTAAACGCAACAAACTTCACCGTATCTCTGGGGTCGGGCAGGGGTGTGAAGAAGTGGAGCTTGCCGCCAAAATAGACGTCGAAATGGTCTCCGACGGTAATGGGGAGCGCGCCGGGGCAGTCTTTGCCGAGGAGGGCGATGTGGGTCTCTTCGCCGTTTATCTCGCCGTCGAAGGTGAAGCCGTCGGCGGAAAGAGTCATTTTTCCGTGTCCGACGTCGCGGCGCATTACGCCGTCCTTCTTCGGGTCGCCGTCGGTCACGCCGACGGTACAGTCGGAGGTCAGGGGAGAGGAGAGATCGAGAGTGTTTGCGTTGTGCTCGAACCAATCGGCAACGGTTTTGATGCCGTGGGGCGCGCCCGTGATCTGACCGTGCGCGTCGACTGTTGCGGAAAGTTTGCATTTTGCGCAGACGATCTTGTTTTCCATACAGATAAGACTATGCTCCGCGCCGCACTCGGGGCACTTCCAAAGAATGCCGTCAAGACCCTCGGCGGGTGCCTTCGATCTGAATTTCACGTCGGGCAGCGATTCCCACGCGTTGTGGGAGATGGCTTCCGAAATCTTCTGCTCGATGTCGTCAAGAGGCATTTCTTTGAGCTCGGGGCCGTCGAAAAGCTTCGAAAGATGGACGTCGATGCGCCCGATTCGGGGCTTTTTCGCCCATTTCGGGAAGGTCTTGCCCGCGCCCTCGGCTGTTATCGTGTAAACGGGCACGCCAAGGTTGCGGATGAGCTCCGCCGTGCCGGGCGTGATGGGGCAGGAAACGCCGTTGCAGGTCAGTCTGCCCTCGGGGAAGAGCAGAAGGGTGTTGCCCTCGCGGATGGCGCGGATCATTGAAAGCACAGATCGCGTATCGGGGCAGAACATCTTTTTGGGGATCGCGCACATAATTTTAAGCAATGGGCGCAGGAGCTTGCCCGCGAAGAAGTGCTCACTCATAACGAATGTCACGCGGCGGGGATAGAGTGCCATAGCGGTCAGGAAGTGGTCCTTGTTGGATGTGTGCGTTGCGAGAACGACGCAACCGCCCTTGGGCATGGATCTTAGTTCGGAATTGTAGATATGTACGCGGTAGCGCAGGCGGTAGTAGAGAGAGACAATGAGAAAAGCGGGGTGGTAGAGCCAGGCGGCGGGCTTGCCGATTTTTTGAGGTTTTTTCTTTTTGGACATAGCTGCTCCTTATCCGCCTTCGGCGGAGTTAATATCGCGCTTCGCGCGAGTTATGATCGGACTTCGTCCGAGTTAAGATCGAGCTTCGCTCGAGTTAAGATTTCCGCTTCGCGGAAAGATAAATAGGTATTAATTTTTATTGAAAAACAATAACGGAAAGTTTTCGTCCACCTTTTTCAAAAGGTGGCAGATTCTTAAGGCAGAGCCTTAAGTCGCCGTCCGCAGACGGCGAAACTCTCCACTTGCTTCAAACTGGCGACGCCCCGTCGACAGTTTGGAAGGAGTAAAACCTCCACTTTAGGGGAGGTTTTCGCTCCTTCACCCCGCGCGACCTACGGTCGCGCAATGCCACATAGAAGTTTTGTGCTTTCTGCGGGTACGTACACATAATCTTGTACTCTCATAGAGTCTTCGCCGATATCCCAATAATTTTATTCAGGCAAATCGGTACCTATCCCCTTACTCCCCTTCCCGTAAACCGGGAAGGGGAATCTTAAGATCGCGAACTTCTTTGTTCAACGTTCTAAACAACATTTTTCAACGGTTGCACCCTTCGGGCGCACGATATATTCCGCTTCGCGGAACGTGTGGTATATTATTACATTATATATTATACCATCAATTCCCCCATAATTCAACAAAAATTGCAAAAAATATTTGCAAAAGGTATTGACAATCACGTGACCGTATGATATAATATTAGTACAGCGATAAACCAAGCATTACGAATGAAAGGAAGGTACTTAAAAATGTTTTGGGTTTTAGCATCTATTGTTGTAGTTTTGGTGCTCTTTGTGGCACTCGGTTATTCGAAAAGCGGCTGGAAGCTCCGCGGCAGACAGCTGATCGCGCTGCTCGGATTTGTTGTCGTTCTCGGCGGAATGGTCGCAACCGTTCCCACGGGTCACACGGGTATCCTGACCACCTTCGGTAAGGTCGAGGATAAGACCCTTGAGGCGGGTATGCATATCAAATCTCCTTTCCAGGAGATCGTTTGCATGGACAACAGAACGCAGGTCGCACACCTTGAGCTTTCGGCGTTCTCGAGCGACATCCAGGAGGTTCTCGTTTCCTATTCGATGAACTATCAGATCGAAAAATCGAACGCGCAGAAGATCTACAAGGAGATCGGCGTAGATTATTACAACACCGTTATGGCACCCCGAATCCAGGAGGTCGTCAAGAGCGTGATCGCCAAGTACACGGCAGAGGATCTTATCGAAAGCCGCGAGGCACTTTCGGTCCAGATCACCAATTCCCTCATCGAACAGCTCGGCGCTTACAATATCGTGGTCGTTTCGACCGCCGTTGAGGATATCGACTTCTCCGACGCGTTCACTGCGAGCGTTGAGGATAAGGTCGTAGCCGAGCAGGCTCTTCTCAAGGCGCAGACCGAGCAGGCACAGAAGACAATGGAGGAAGAAAAGGCGGCAGAGCGTGAAAAGATCAAGGCAGCGGCAGACGCCGAGGTCAAGGAAATTCAGGCGGCAGCCGACGCAGAGGTAGCCAAGATCAAGGCGGCAGCAGAGGCAGAAGCCAAAAAGCTTGCGGCAGATGCTGAAAAGTACGCCGGCGAAAAGGAAGCGGAAGCAAACAAGGCTCTCGCAGAATCGCTGACCGAGGCTCTCATCAAGTATTACGAGGCTCTCGGCTGGGACGGTAAGCTTCCCGAAACCGTTGTCAGCGGAACCGACACCATCCTGCCCGTCCTTGGCGGCGGTACCGTTAACACTCCCGCAGAAGGATCGAATTAACGCATTTTTCCTGTTGACTCCGCAATAACAATTATGCTATAATATTATTAGTTGATTGTAAAAAAACGCAATAATTAATAGAATCCGTTTTTTTGGCGGCTTTGCCGCCAAAAAAACACCTCCCCGACGAGCAAAGCGAGTCCGCGCGCCGAGGGGAGCTGCCAAAATCGCAGATTTTGGCAAGCGGCGATAAGCGCGCGTATCCCCGCCGCGCGGGTATCAATTGTAAAACGCAGTTTTACAATTGGATTATAATACGGAAAGGAGAAATTATGAAACACTTTTACAGATTTTTGACACTATTTATGGCTCTATGCATGATTTTCCCGCTTTCCGCGTGTCTTGGCGAGGAGGCGGAGGAAACTACCGAGCCTCCCGCCACCTCCGCCGTGGAAACGACAGAGGAAATAACCGAAACTATTGCCGAAACCGAAGAAGTCACGCAAGCGGCAGAAAAGGAAATATCCCCGATTCAAAGGCTCAGAAAGGCAAACACACTTACCAAAAAGTACAAATCATATATCAAAACCACCGTGCTGACAATTAAAGTTGACGGTGAGGAATATTCCGATATTGAAAGCGTTTACGCCGTAAACGGAGAAAAGTTCAGCGAAACGGTCCTGAGCAAGGATGAAATGATCTCTTTCAGTATGTATGATGGCGCTTCCTATACCGTTATCAACACCTTGATGGGCGAAAAAGGCTTCATTGTTCCGCTTGACACCAATGAAAAGTACAAAAAGATTATGGGTGAAGACAAGGTCACCTCAAACAAAACAATGTTTGACCTTGCCGGAAACAATAATTTCGAAGAAGGTATCGCCTCGCACAACGACGGGCAATATATAATCAGCATTGATCTTTCGGAAGATGGCAAAGAAGCATATTACTGGAAGATGAAAAAAGTTGAAGGCATAGAATTCCAAATTGATAAAGGAAACATTGTTGCCGTTATTGACGTAACCGGAGAAATTGCTAGCGTCACTTTCACGATAGATATAGTAGCTATCGACAAGGAATCCAAGGAAGAGTTTAAGATCAGCATGACCAATGATGTCACTCTTTCAAACGTCAATGAAGACATTGAGATCAAAGCTCCGGGGGAATATGATTATTACGATATATTGGACTTTGATGCATTTTATATCTTTTATCCAAAGCTATTAGGTTATTTTTCGAAAGTGTATGATTACGGTTACGATTTCGGATCGCAAAACAGCGTTACTCTCATTCTGAAAGAAACCGTAAAAAAGAACCCCAAGGAACAAAAATTTGTATATGAAAGTATGAGCCGACACGTGTCGGACAAGGGCATAAACCTTTTCCTCAAGAAAAATCTCGACGGAGTCGAATCAACAACTGATTATTATTACGATGCCGAGAGCGGAAAAACATATTCGGTTGAGAACAAAGGCGAGCTCCGTGAAAGGCACGATATTGGCGGCGCCGATCTCTCCGATTGGGTCACCGAGCTCTATTTTTCCGGATACCGCGATGACATATACAAAAAGAGCAACACTTTTGTGGGACAGTCTTATCCCGATGTATATCGTCACTTCGTTGCCATTGAGGAAGAAGTAGCATACGAATGGCTTATCAAAGCCGCGGAGCAGTTCGGAATTAAGCTTGAAAAGGAGGATATAAAACTACACGGCGCTTATGAATATATGATGTCGAATTCCAAAAACGTACCCTTCTATGAATTCTTGACGAGTATCTGGGCAGATGTAACGATAGACGGCAAAGAATACAGGCTTGAAATCAGCGAAAAAATTCGATGCTATAGTCGTGATGTTAATTATATAGAAGTGCCTGCAGAGAGCTGATTTTGTCAAGAATTTTTCAAACCCCGCTTCAGTGAGGGTTAAGCAACAAATATGTGCAATATGCAACATTTTTGGTATATAATTATCACTTAATATGGTAATAGTATACAAACATATCGTCAAATTGCCTAAACGATAAATTAGTTATTGACATTTAGGCTTGAAAGTGGTATAATATTTCTAATAAGAAATATAGGTGTCGAATTATCTAAAAATTCCAAAAAAATAACTAAAAATTTTCCGAAAATATGCAACCTTTCCTAAAAAAAGTTGTCTATATAAGTAGAGGGGAATTTGAAAGTTATTCTCTCACAATTTTGTGGTATTGACGGAACGCGTGTTTTCTTTCAACACTGCTGCGACACCGGGCGATGAGCGTCACACTCGCCCGGGAGGTCTGACATGTCGGTGATTGATAGCGTCAAGGAAGATGCGCGCAACAGTCTCCACCGCGCCAAATCCGAAAAAAACAAAGGCAAGACGCAGTTGCCGGCGTTTAATCGGATTTGGCACGGATAAATAAAACAAACACCCGACCGATTACGCGGTCGGGTGTTTGTTTTAACATTCCGCAAAGCGGAATATATCGTGCCGCGCAAAGCGCGGTATATCGTATTGTTTGCCAAGCAAACAATATATCGTATCGGCGTCAGCCGATATATCACGCGACGTCCGCAGACAGCGCAACACCCCGCACTAACAGAATTATTCATCTGAATTTCGCTTATGTGCTTAATTTGTCGGGATTGCGACCTCTGCGGAGGTCGCGCGATATGCCTTCGGCACGATATATCCTACGGACACGATATATTCTTCGAATACGATATGTTCCGCAAGCGGAACGTGTTTTTTATCAGAAAAAATTCCGCCCGAAGGCGGAATTTTTCATTATTTATTACCTATTTTTACGATCTTGATGATTCTGACAAAAACAGGGGAAAGAAGCCCATTCATAAGTACTTCTATGATGAAATTGCCGAAGGCGAGGGCGATGAAAACGCCGAAGCCTGCTTTATCAACGCCAACCATCTCGCCGATCGCTTGAGCATGGGGCATAAAGAATACTGCGCTTCCGAGAAGGAAGATGCCGGTGTTGACTATGGGGCAGAGAAGCGAGGCGATGATCGCGGCAAAGAACTTGAGCTTCGGTTCAAGAAGCTTGTAGACGAGTCCTGCGATGAATCCGCAGCCTGCGCCCTTGAGAAGAACGGTGATAACGGTGCCGGGAATGCTGAAGGCGAAGAAGAGAGCCGCGCCGCCGGTTACGAGAACTACGATGCCGAATACGAGTCCGAGCCACGCGCCGACGAGGGGTCCGCAGAGGCAGGCACCAATGGCGATCGGGATCAGTCCGATGGCGGTCGAGAAGGGTCCGAAGAAGGCGGTGTAGGTCGCGAGGAGCTGAAAGACAATGACGAGGGTCGTCATCATCGCTGCCGTGACAAGTCTTCTTGTGCGTTCGCTGTTTTTTGTGTTTTTCATAAATTCCTCCTTGCTGTCGTCCGCTTACGCGGTACAACGCTGAATAAATTTATATTTAGCTCCGAAGAGCAAATATGCAATTATTTTTGTTATATATAAGATCAAGCCCGCGAAGAACGAGGTGCTCGTCGAAAGTATAGCTGTGGGTTATATAGGGAGTGATGAGGTGCGCCTGACTGCCCGTGACGATGATCTGCCGCTCTCCGTTTTCGGCAAACACGCGGTCGATCATGCCGTCGATCATCGAGGCATTGCCGTAAATGATGCCCGAGCGCATACAATCGGCGGTGTTTTTGCCGATGACCTTGTCGGGTGCGGAAAGCTCCACGGTCGGCAGAAGTGCCGCGCCGCTCGAAAGGGCTTCGAGTCCCATAAGCACGCCGGGGAGGATCGAGGTGCCCGCAAACGCGCCGTCCGAATTGACGAGAGTCATCTTCGTCGCCGTGTCAATATCGACTATGAGTGAGGGCGAGGAATAAAGATTATGCGCGGCAACCGAGGCGCAGATAAGATCGCCGCCAACCGACGAGGGCATATCGCATCTGATGCCGATCCCCGTTTTGACGCCGGGGCCGACCGTCAGCGGTTCGGTTCCGAAAAGGAAGAAAAGAGCGGATCTGATAACGGGATTGAGCTCGGGGAGAACCGAGGAGATGATGCTTCCAGTAAAGTCCGATCGGTCGCGCGAGTGGAGCGAGAGGACGGAAAGCAGAGAAACGGCGTATTCATCCGCGGTCTTTTTTCTGTCCGCGGCAATATGTGCGACAAAATCGAGCTCACCACCGGCAAAACCGCCGATATTTATAACCGAATTGCCAATATCAAGCGCTAAAATCAAGTCCTCGCCCTCCTTTTTACGATTTTTTTAATTATACCACAATAAAAACGATTTGTCAAGGGCAAGGCGGCGACTGTATTAATTGCTTTTGGCAAAGGGTTGTTATTTGTTTGATTTGCAAAATGGAGTTTGGGATAAACATATAATTAATCAACTTTTGGAAGATTTTCTCGCTGCGCTCGAAAAACGGTATCTTATTAAAACGCCTCATTCGTCACGCTCACGCGTGCCACCTTCCCCCACCGGGGAAGGCTGCTTAATTGGTCGATAACCTTTAACTTTTCAGCGAACATCATTTACTGCCTATTTAGGCAAATAGGAATAATTTATTTGATTAATTTTGTGCTCGTAATAGAGTCGTTGCAAACATTTTCAAATAATATTCCACTTTGATATGTAAAATTATGTTGCTAAACCAGATTCGATGAATATTCATCGCTTCTTGACACACTTCGTCAAGAATAACGGTCTTTAGCAGAAAAGCAGAGCCCATTCATCCGACGAGCAAGACCCACTGTGTTGAGTGCGAACATCGAATATAGAGATAGAGATATTAAGCAAATAAGAACGGTGCATACTATTTAATACTTTTTGGCTTATGAAAAAAGTGCATTATTGCACTTAACGAAATTCAGAAAATTTGAGCGTTACTAACAGTCAGCCTTCCCCGGTGGGGGAAGGGGGACCACGAAGTGGGGAATGAGGCGTTTTGATAAGATACTGTTTTTCGAGCGTAGCGAGAAAATCTTCCAAAAGGTAATTCCACTAAAGCTGCTATAAAAATTCATTTTGCCGAGCAATAGCTTGTTAGATATTTTGAAATTCAGCCAACTCTCCGCCCTCTAAGTCAACCATTGTTGACATTCGCGTTTAGTGTTTTTTCTTGACATTTTGCATAAAATGGTATATAATTATACGTGTATGCAAAAATTCCCCTTTATTGGAGGTCATATGAAAAAGAAGAAGAAGGATACAAAATGGCTGAAGTGGCGGCATTTGGCTGTCAGGAATATCGCCTATTGTATCGTCAGACCCTACGTTCATTTCAAGTATGGCATCAAGATAGAAAAATACAAGGATCAGGAAAAGCGTCCCTACCTCATTCTGCTCAACCATCAGACGCCTTTTGATCAGTTCTTTGTCGGCATGACCCTGCGCGGTGCCGTTTACTATATGGCGACCGAGGATATTTTCTCGAACGGCTGGATCTCGAAGGTCATCAAGTACCTCGTCGCGCCGATCCCGATCAAAAAGCAGACCACCGACATCCGCGCGATACTCAACTGCCTCAAGGTGGCAAAGGAGGGCGGCTCGATCGCAATCGCGCCCGAGGGCAACCGCACTTACAGCGGACGCACCGAGTATATGAACCCCTCGATCGTCGCGCTGGCGCGCAAGCTCGGAATGCCCATCCTGCTTTACCGCATCGAGGGCGGCTACGGAAGCGAGCCGCGCTGGAGCGACGTTGTCAGAAAGGGCAACATCCGCGTCTACTGCGCCCGCGCCGTTCAGCCCGAGGAATACGCGGGTATGACCGATGACGAGCTCTTTGCCGTCATCCGCGACACGCTCTACGTGGACGAGGCTTGCGAGGATTTTGAGTATAAGCACCCGAAACTCGCCGAATATCTCGAGCGCGCGATCTACTATTGCCCCTATTGCGGACTTTCCGAGTTCGAAAGCAACGGCGATATAATTAAATGTAAGAAATGCGGCAGGGAGATACGTTATCTGCCGTCGAAGAAGCTCGAGGGCGTGGGATTTGATTTCCCGCACGAGTACGTTGCGGGCTGGTATGACGCGCAGAAGGACTTTATGAACTCGCTCGACGTCACCGCTTACGGCTCGGATGTCATCTACACCGACCGCGCGCGGATCTCGGAGGTCATCGTCTATGACCGCAAAGTCCCGCTTTGCAAGGATGCCGAGATCACACTTTGCGGCGACCGGATCACCGCCCGCGGCGAGGGTGTCGATCTTGAATTCCCCTTCGACGAGACAACTGCCGTAACCGTCCTTGGCAAAAACAAGGCGAACATCTACCACGGCGGCAAGATCTATCAGCTCAAGGGCTCGAAGCGATTCAACGCTCTGAAATACGTCCATATCTATCACAGATACAAAAACATAATTAAAGGAGACGAAAATGAGCAATTTTTGGGACTTTAGTGTATGGGCTTGGATCAACACCTTCGCCGTGCTACTCGGAAGCCTTCTTGTGGGCAATATGCTCAAGCGCAGCATTCCTTTTCTCCGCGATTCGCTGACCCCCACATCGGTCGTCAGCGGAATCATCCTTCTCATCGTTGCCGCCATTTATAAGGCGATAACGGGCAACGTGATGTTTGACACCGCGGCGTTCGGCGAAAACGGCACAGCTCACCTCGAGATCATTACATATCACGCGCTCGCGCTCGGATTCATAGCATCGTCATTCAAAACGACGAATTCAAAACTGACCAAAAAAAGATCCGAAGAAATCTTCAACACGGGCGTGACCACGGTTTCGACCTATCTGCTTCAAGGCACCGTCGGACTGATAATCACAATTCTTGCAACTTTTGTCATCAAGGACTTCTTTGCCGCAGCGGGCGTGCTTCTCCCCTTTGGCTTTGGACAGGGCACGGGTCAGGCGCTCAACTACGGCACTATCTATGAGGTCGAGCACGGATTTGTCGGCGGCAAGAGCTTCGGCCTGACTATTGCGGCACTCGGCTTCCTTTCGGCTTCGATTGGCGGAGTCATACATCTAAACATTATGAAGAAGCGCGGACGCATCGTTCTTTCGACCAGAAATGACGGAAGCACGCATTCCGAAGAGGTCGACCCCGAGGGCGAGATCCCGCTTCAGGAGAGCATCGACAAGTTCACCGTGCAGATAGCGCTCATCATTGTGGCATATATCGCCGCGTATCTGTTGATGCTCGTGCTCGGAAATCTGCTTCCCGGCATGAAATCGGTCATCTACGGCTTCAACTTCCTGCTTGGCGTGCTGACCGCAACGCTTATCAAGCTCCTTATGAACTTCCTGCACAAAAAGCAGATCATCCACCGCAAATACACCAACAACTTCCTTATGACCCGCGCTTCGAACTTCTTCTTCGACCTTATGGTCGTTGCGGGCGTTGCGGCTATCAGACTTGACATTCTTGAAAGCTCTTGGGGAATCCTGCTCATTCTCGCAGTTGTCGGTCTCGCCGTCACATTCATTTACAACCGCATCGTGGCAAAGGTTCTTTTCCCCGACTATTATGAGGAGCAGTTCCTTATGATGTACGGTATGCTGACGGGCACCGCGAGCACGGGCATCATACTTCTCCGTGAGATCGACGGCGAGTTCAAGACCCCCGCTTCGGACAATATGGTATATCAGAACTTCCCCGCGATCGTTTTCGGCTTCCCGATGATGTTCCTTGCAACTCTCGCGCCCACAAAGCCCTACCTTGTTCTCATAATCTTCGTCCTCTTCTTTGCGGGAATGAATATTCTCTTGTTCAGAAGCAAGATCTTCAAGAAAAAGGCTAAAAAATGATAAAAAATCTGATTTTTGACTGCTCGGACACGCTTTTGCGCTTTGGCGGGCTTGATTGGCTGCGCGAAGAAGTCGGCGAGGAGCGCGCGCTGCACATCCACCGCACGATGTTCCTGCTCCCCGAGTGGGTGCAGTTTGACCGCGGCGAGGTTGACGCCGAGACGGTGAAAGCAAAGCTCTGCGCTGCACTCGGCGAGGCAGACCGCGAGCTTGGCCTGACGTATTTCGACACCTGGTACCGCAAGCACAGGGTAATCGAGGGCATTCCCGAGGTTCTCTCGGAGCTGAAGGCGAAGGGATATAAGCTTTATATTCTTTCGGATTATCCCGAGTGCTTTGAGCACGTTTGGGAGAGCTTTGAGCTTTTCGATATGTTTGACGGCAGGGCGGTTTCCTACGAGCTTCACGCGCGCAAGCGTGAGAGGACGGCGTTTCCGCTTTTGATGGAAAGATACGGGCTTCGCGCGGAAGAGTGCTTCTTTGCCGATGACCTCTACCTCAACACCGACGCCGCCACCGAGTGCGGCCTTACGGCGCACCTGTTTACGACGACAGAGAAGCTCCGCGAGGATCTCACCAGACTCGGAATTTTATAAGATTAAAGCTGATCCACACACGTGGATCAGCTTTTTTGCTAACAATAGCGGAAAGTTTTGGTCCACCTTTTTCAAAAGGTGGCGAATTCTTAAGGCAGAGCCTTAAGTCGCCCTCCGCAGAGGGCGAAACCGGTTGCCGAAGGCAACCTCGCAAGCGAAGCTTGCTCTCCCCTTGCGCTTAAAACCGGCGGCGCCCCTGCCGACGGTTTTGAAGGAGTAAAATCTTCCCTTTAGGGGAGATTTTTGCTCCTTCGCTTTATTTTTCTAAACATTATGCAGCAAAGGGTGACAGAGATCAATACTTCCCTACATTCGGGAAGTATTGACTCTATCCAAAAAGCCGAAGTGAACTTCGTCTTTTTGAAGCACGGAAGCGAGACCTG